>JADQBV010000258.1 GCA_016278415.1 Halanaerobiales bacterium | reverse complement strand
CGATAGTGAGTTTAATTTTGTTGCTTCTTAATTGAAGGAGTAACTGGGGTTTAGATTTTTTCATGAATGAAGCAATAGCAAAATTATCGGACATATCCCACCAAATAAAATAAAGAAGAACATTATTTGTTTTTATTAATAGAAGGACTGTTTTCTTTATTTTTATCTACTATACTTTTCTTGCTAGCATTACTATCCTCATCATCATCAAACTCATAAAATATTATATAACGCCCATCATCTTTACGCTCTTCCTTTTTTATCATTTCCATTAAAGCCGCCTCCTTGATGCCATTTCCAGGCTGTTTCAATTATTTTTTCCAATTCTGGATATTCAGGACTCCAACCCAGTTCTTCTTTTATCTTTTTTGAACTGGCCACTAATACAGCAGGGTCGCCTGCTCTACGCTCACCAATTTTTGCCATAATTTCTTTGCCAACAACTTTAGATGCTGTATCAATGACTTCTCTTACTGAATAACCTTCCCCATTACCTAGATTGTATATTCTACTTTCCATTCCATTATCTAAAGCTTCGACTGCTTTAATATGGGCATCTGCTAAATCTTCAACATGTATATAGTCCCTGACACATGTACCATCCTTAGTTTGATAATCATCACCAAAAATATATAGACTTTCCCTAATACCAAGGGCTTTCAGCAATACAATTGGTATTAAATGACTCTCTGGGTCATGAGCCTCTCCTATTTCCCCTGAGGCATCAGCTCCAGCAGCATTAAAATACCTTAGTGAAGTATATTTTAAATTATGAATTTGATCATAACGTTTCAAAATCTTTTCAAAAAACAACTTACTATCACCATAAGTATTACTAGGATTAGTAGGATGTTTCTCTGTTATAGGAACTTCCTGGGGTTCACCATAGACAGCAGCTGTTGATGAGAAAACAATGTATTTAACATTATTATTAACCATCGCTTCCAACAGATTTAAACCATTTGCCACATTGTTTTTATAGTACTTTCCTGGATTCTCCATAGACTCCCCTACTAAACTATCTGCAGCTAAATGTATTACGGACTCTATATTTTCATCCTTCATTACATTATTCAAAAGATCTTTGTCTGCCAGGTCACCCTCTATGAGTTTACCCACTATAACTGCTTCTCTATGACCCTTAGAAAGATTATCAAAAGTTATCACTTCGTGTCCAGATTCAGCCAACTTTTTTACTACATGACTGCCAATATAACCAGCACCACCAGTAACCAAAATATTCATAATTTACAACCCCTCCTTAAAATTAAATAACTCTTGTAACACCATTGTAGCTCCACCAATAGCACCAACCCATTCACCGAAAGTTGTCACTTCTATCGACAACTCCCTACCTGGTATCTGTAAGGCTTTGCTTGTAACCTCTTCTTGCAGTAATGGTAATATAAGGTCAGCACCTTCGACAAACTCCCCACCTAGTATTATTTCTTCTGGGTTTAAAAGATTAACTAAATTAGCCAAACCCATACCAAGATATTCAGTTGCATCTTCTATAATATCTAAAACTTTACTATTTCCTTTTCTAGCATCTTCTAACAACTCTATCCATCCAGAATGTAAGTCTTGATGAGATATTTCTCCAGTAATATTTGAATCATATAAGCGTACAAGTCTATCTGTAGATATTAAGGCCTCCATACAGCCATTATTACCACAACTACAAAGAGGACCATCTTTTTCTACTATCATATGTCCAAACTCACCAGCACTATAATCCCTACCATAATGTAGCTTTCCATTCAGTACGATAGCAGCACCAATACCTGAACCAGTATTAACAAACAGGAAATTATCCCTGCCATTCCATTTCTCAGCAAGCGCCATAACCCTAACATCATTATCAATAAAAACAGGTAGATTAAATTCCTCTTCCAATCTCTCTTTAAGTGCAATATCTCGCCATTTAAAGTGAGGAGCGAAGAGAGAATATCCCTTTTCTGGATCAACCATACCATGTACACCTACACCTAGTCCATAAATCTTATCTTCCTGGATAGAATTATTGTAGAATTTACTTACTATTTTTTTGGACAGCTCTACAAAAGAGTCCAGTTCACAGGTTTCCACCTCTTCTTCCCCATAAGCAATTATCCGTTTATTAAGATCCATTAGAACCCCACGGACCTCTGCTATTCCCCATTCAAGACCTATAAAATAGGCACCTTTTTGGTTGATTTCTAAAAGAACTGGTTTCCTACCTCCCCGAGATTCACCTCGAGTTGTTTCTTTAATTAAATCCATAGCGAGCATTTCTTTAGATATATTAGTTACCGTCGCAGGCGAAAGACCAGTTATTTCAGCTATTTCAGCTCTAGAAATCGCCCTTTTATTATAAATTAACTTTAGTATGATCTGCTGATTCATCTTTTTCATTAAGTCAAAACTTCCACGTTTCATGACACACCCACTTTCTTAATTATTTATTAAGTTCGTTTATTTAATTAATTAACTAAGTTTATTATATACCATTATTTAATATTTGTAAACTAATTTCTATTACAATTGTTTATTTTTTTCGCTTTTTTTATACTATATTTATTTTAATAGCTTAGTAACCCTCTCGGTCATAGAATTACTTTCAATTCTTAAGTAATTCCCCTAAAATCAAAAAAGGACCGTATTATAAAAATACTATCCTCTTTTGTTAAAAACTAACTTTTGTTATATTTGATTAAAAGCAAGTACGTTTATGGTTTTTTACTACCCAACTGTTAAATTTTAAATTTATTCACTACCTCTTGAAGATCATTAGCCATTATATGCATTTGGGCCGCTTTCTTAGCCATGTCGTCAATAACAACAGATAATTCCTGATTCGTTTCAGCGGTTTTCTTAACCCCTTCTGCATTTTTTTGAGATATATTAGTTGTATCTTCTATGGATGTATTAATCGTATTGATTATATTCAATTGTTCATCAGCATAATTACTAATATTACCGGAGACATTTTTTGCAATTTTAATTGTCTCTTGTATTTGATCTAGAACTGACCTAGCATTATTTACTGCATTCTCTCCTTTACCAACCAGTATACCGCTATTTTTCATCGAATTCTCTACATTATGCATAGCAGTAGTAATTTCTTCCTCAATGCCGATAATTTCTTTTAAGGATTTATTTGATTGAGAAGCCAGTTCTTTTATTTTATCTACTATATCGGCAAATCCCCTACCTGATTGACCTTCTCGCAGGGCCTCACTGGCAGCATTTAGAGATAGGATTGTAGTTTCTTCATTTATATAATTAATACTCTCCACTATTTTATTAATCTTACCCATTTTTTGTTTTAAGACAGAAAGCTCTGTATTACTATTTTGTATTTCTTTAAATATATCAGAAATATTACAATAAACTTCTTCCATTACATCTTTTCCTTCATTTGATTTATTATGAACATCTACTACAGTTTCCATAACTTCTATTGAGCCCTCATTAACATTTTTTGCTCGTTCTTTAAGGTTTTTAAAGGTATTCGCTGTATCATTAATTTCCACTGCCTGTTCTTCTGCTTTTTTAGAAATATGTTCACTAGATGCAGCGATTTTCTGTGAATCTATGACTACTTCCTTACTATTAGAGGAAAGGTCTTCTGACATATTATATACCTCTTGAGAAGAATCAGCCAGCTTTCTAACCATAGACCTTAATTCGGAAACCATACTGTTAAAATTCTCAGCTAAAACAGATAATTCATCTTTTGTATGACAAACAACCAGCTCTGTTAAATCTCCAGAAGCTACTTTTTGGGTACCTTTGATAACTTCAGATAAGGGTACCGTTATACTTCTGGTAATAAATAAAACTATTAAAGATGATATGAGCACAAATACCAAGGCATTAATAAGTGTTGATAAAATCACTCTGTTTATTGCAGCTTTAACATGTTGCTGCGAAGATATTAAAGTAAAATACCCTATTGCATTTCCAAAATGATTTCTGATGGGTAAATATCCGATTAAATAACTTTTCTGATTAAACTTAATACTTTTTATTAAACTATCTTTGTTCTTATTTATAAATATATTAATAATTTCATCATCTACAAAATCCTGTTCATGAAAGTCTTTAGCATCAATATTAGTAAATGCTAACTCGCTCTCTTTATATATCTGTACCACTGTATGAATATTACTTGCTAATTCATTTAAAAAGTCTAAATTTATAGGTTCACTGACAATAATAGTACCAAGAATATCGTTTTCATAATCCATAATTGTACTAATAGCATTAATCTGTATATATAAATAGTTTTCTGTTAGATATGATGTATTTTCGTTTTTATCCATTATGTTCTTTAAGGCAAAAGCCAGTTCAGGGTCGCCATCAAGACTTGTACCACTACCTATATTATATACAATTTTAAAATCATTATTACGTAATTCCAGACCACCTATCCCTAATTTTACTTTTAAATCATATAGTATATTACTTCCAGACCAGTCTTCCTTAAGTAACTCTCGTAATGAAGGTGTGTGAGATATTAGGTTAGCATATCCCAAATATTTCTGCTCTTTCTCTTTTATAATACTATTCAGCATACTAATATTATCATTTAACTTCCTTTTCTCGCTTTCAGTAATTTGCTTAGAAAAAGTACTAATTGACTGATAACTATTTACTGATACCAATACAATTATAATTAATATTATAAATAGGTTTAACCTTCTACTGATATTCATCTTGCCTAATATATTGTATATTTTTTTCATTATCTAAGGCTAATACTTATAAAAATTAGCCTACCTCCCTTCTTATTATCAAAAAATTAATAATCAAGACTTAAAGTATTACAAAATAAGCCTTGATTATTATTATTAGATATATTTCTAAAAAAACCTTTTTTTTTGCTGTTTTTTTTAATTATTTTTATATTTCATATGACTATAGATTATTATATCCCCTGAGCTTTAATACTTTATAAACTTATGCTTTTAGGGCAGATGTTAACAAAATTATGCACTAACTGTTTGTTCATTACATTTTGCATTTTTAGATGAAAGCTTCTGTCCTTCTCTCCGAGAAGTTATTAATCTTTGAATCAATATAAAAGCAAATAGTAATATACCAACAAATATTTTTGTCCACCATGAACTTAAAGTACCTTGAAACATAATAATGTTCTGTATTAATCCTTGTATTAAAACACCAAACAGAGTTCCAAAAACAAAACCTGATCCACCTGTTAAAAGGGTACCACCAATTACTACCGAAGCAATAGCACCTAATTCTAAACCTTGAGCATGAAGTCCATAACCAGAAAGCATATATACAGTAAAAGCAACTCCCGCCAAAGATGAGCAAAAACCACTAAAACCATAAACCATTATCTTTGTTCTGGCTACTGGTAATCCCATTAATTTTGCAGAGTCTTCATCACCACCAATAGCATACAGAACACGGCCAAGTTTCGTATAGTGTGCTAAATATATTGCTATTGCAAGCATTAGTATTGCAGCTACCACACTAATTGAAATATGTGCCCCTCCCGGAAATTTAATCCTGGTCTGGGAAAGTGTCCTAAAAAATGGATCAGTAATAGCTATCGACTGAATATTAATTAAAAAACAAGACCCTCTTAATAAAAACATACCAGCTAATGTCACAATAAATGGTTGAAGATTAAAATATTGAATTAGAAAACCCATGATCAAACCAATTATAGAGCCGATTATAAGTACTAATGGTATTACTATAAGGGGACTAACATTCATTTCTAAGAGAGTTGCTATTACCATTGAGGTAAATGCTATCATTGAACCAACTGAAAGATCAATACCACCAGTTAATATTACAAATGTCATACCAATTGCTGTAATAATCAAAAATGCATTATCTATAAATAGATTGAAGAAAACCTGCATTGAAAAAAAACCTGGATAAATTGCCGAAGGTATTGCAAATCCAATTATAAATAAAGCAACTGTGATAAAAAAAGAAAAATACTTAGAATCTAAAATAACTTTCATGCAACATTCCCCCGTTTTGTAACAAATTTACTAATACCATCCCTAAATACCTGTGACTGACCAACAGTTATAATAATAACAACAACAGCCTTAACAACAAGATTTATTTCAGGTGCAATTCCAGCTGCATAAACAGTAGTTGTTAATGTCTGTACAATAAGTGCCCCGATAATACTTCCACTAATGGAAAACTTACCACCATCAAGAGAATTCCCGCCAATAACTACAGAAAGGATGGCATCTAGTTCCTTCCACAAACCTGCATTATTTGCATCTGCAGATTTAACATTTGAAGCTATTAATATACCTGCAATACCAGCAAGTAAGCCACAAATAGTATAAACAATATATTTTATTCTAGTTGGATTAATACCAACATATTTACTGGCTTTATCATTAATTCCTATCGATTCAATATACAGACCAACTGCAGTCTTTCTAACAAATATGGAAACTGCTAAAAATGCTAAAGCTACTATAAAAATAGAAAATGGTAATCCGAATAAATAACCAGTTCCTATAAAATGAAAAGGCTTATAATAAATAGTTATTATTTGACCTTTTGTTATAAGTTGAGCAATACCACGTCCGGCTACCATCAATATTAAAGTAGCTACAATTGGCTGAATTTTAACCTTACCAACCAAAAACCCATTCCAGGCACCACACATCATCGCAACTGCCATAGAAGCGAGAAGAGCAATAGGAAGAGACACTTGTGTTATATATTGTACTGCCCCATTTTCTATTACTAACTGTCCACCAATTAACTTTGCAGATACAGCTCCAGCAATTGCAACAACTGCACCAACTGAAAGATCTATCCCTGCCGTAGCTATTACTAATGTCATACCAATTGCTATGATAGCTAGCGGTGCAGCCCTATTTATAATATCAATTAATATTCCAAATAATCTTCCATCCCTTATTTCTATATTAAAAAACCCATCAATAAAAATAAAGTCCAATATCAATAATATTAGTAAAACTAATAATGGCGAGAAAATCTGTGATTCCTTAAACTTTTTAAATAACCCAGACATTAGCATATCTCCTTTCCACTAGCAATTATTTCCATGATATTTGTTTCATTTATTTCTTCACCACTTAATTCAGTCACTTTTACTCTATCCCTTAATACTGCTACACGATGACTCACTCGTATTACTTCATCAAGCTCAGATGATATAAAAATTACACTCATCTCTTCATTAGCAAGTGATAAGACCAACTTTTGAATTTCAGTTTTTGTTCCTACATCTATTCCCCTTGTTGGTTCATCTAATATCAGTAAGTCTGGTTCTGTTATTAACCATCTGGCTAGTATTACCTTCTGTTGATTACCACCACTCAGATTTTTTACCTTTTGTTCTGAATTAGGAGTTGCTATATTTAAGAGTTCTATATATTTATCGGCTATTTCCTTCTGTTCATCACTAGATAAATATCTAAAATAACCCATACCAACTTGCAATGCTAAGATAAGGTTTTCGCGAACCGTTAAATCCCCAAACAATCCGTCTGTTTTTCTATCTTCAGGACACAAGGCAATTTTACTACTTATAGCATCTTTTGGTTTTGTAATGTTTAGCTCCTTACCCCTTATTTTTAATTGTCCATGTACAGCTGGTTCTATCCCGAAAAGTAGTTTCGCCATCTCTGTTCTTCCTGAACCAAGAAGGCCAGCAAGACCTAATACTTGCCCCTTGCAGAGTGTTATGTCAAAAGGCGATATCTCATTATTTCCTAAATGTTTACCTTCTATATAAGAATCTATATAATTATCTATACTATCCCTATCCTCTTTAATGTTATCTAATAGCTCCAATTCTTTACCTATCATTTTTGCTACTAATTCTATTTTAGGAAACAATTTTGTTGGGCGAGACTCTACCAATTTACCATTCCTTAAAACAGTTAATCTATCTGTAATTTTATAAACATTATCAATAAAATGTGTTATAAATATAATAGCCATGCCATCATCTTTTAGCTTTCTCATGACCTCAAATAACTTTTTTGTCTCTTCTTTATCTAAGCTTGCTGTTGGTTCGTCTAAGATTAATACCTTTGCTGATATTTGAAGTGCCCTTGCTATAGCTACCATCTGTTGAATTGCCACTGGATAAAAGGATAAACACCTTTTTACATCTATATCTATGTTAAAACTCTTTAAAAGTTCATCAGCCTTACTATTTATAACTGTCCAATCTATTTTCCCATTCTTTATAGGTTCACGACCAATAAATATATTCTCAGATACTGACAAATTAGCACAAAGGTTTATCTCCTGATAAACTGTACTTATACCTAATTGTTGAGCCTCCAGGGTATTAGTGGGTCTAATTTTATCACCCTTAAAGTATATTTCTCCTTTCTCTGCTTGATGAACCCCTGTCAATACCTTAATTAAGGTTGATTTGCCAGCCCCATTTTCTCCCATCAAGCCGTGAATTTCACCTGCATTTAAAGAGAAATCTACATCTTCTAAAGCCCTTACTCCTGGAAATACCTTAGTGATACCCTCCATCTTGACAATGGCTTCTACCTTAGACATTATATTCTCCCCCCTAATTACCTTACTCTCAATATTTTCTCGAATATCAAAAAAACTTTATTAAGCCCCTTTCCATAAAGTTAGAATAACAGCTTTATAAAAAAGGGCAATTTAAATAAAATAGAAAGAAAAACAGGTATATTACTATTTAAACAATATTATAATTAATACTGCCTATTTGGATATTCCTCTAAAGCTACTTCCTGAGGAAAAATTCCTTCTTCTGTAGGAATTACTGCTGGTAATTCTTTACCTGCCATAAGATCTTTTACCGCTTTCATCAATTGGGGTCCAAGAAGTGGGTTACATTCTACTGTAACATTCATCTTGCCCTGAATCATAGCTTCAAAAGCACCTTTAACTGCATCTACGCCAATAATAATAATATCCTTACCAGGATTTAGACCATACTCTTCTATAGCTTGAATAGCACCTATAGCCATATCATCATTATGAGAATATAAGACATCAATCTTATCTCCCTCTGCTTTTAAGAAGGCTTCCATAACTTCTTTACCTTTAGAACGAGTAAAGTTACCAGATTGTGATCTGATTATCTTATAGTTAGAATAATCATCAATTATTTCTGCAAATCCTGCTTTACGATCTATAGCAGGTGCAGAACCAACTGTACCCTGTAATTCCACTATATTTATTTCTTCATTTCCTCTACCTTTTTCTTCCATGAATTCTACTAGCCATCTTCCTGCTTTTCTACCTTCTTCAACGAAATCAGAACCCATATAAGAAACATAATATGAACTATCAGCAGTAACAGTTCTATCAGTTAGAATTACAGGAATACCAGCATCTTTCGCTTCCTGTAATACTGTATCCCATCCAGTTTCAACAACAGGAGTAAAGGCAATAACATCCACGCCACGAGCAATAAATGATCTTATCGCTTTAATTTGATTTTGTTGTTTTTGCTGTGCATCAGAGAAAATCAATTGAATATCTGGCTCTGCTGCTGCTGCTGATTTTATAGAACGAGTATTTGCAGTTCTCCATTCACTTTCTGCACCTATCTGAGAAAAACCCAATACTATCTTATCTGCTGCTAACGCACTTACTGAAAGACCCATTACCATTGAAATCAATACAAATAATACTAATAATTTTTTCATAATTTAACTTATCCCCCTAATATTTTTTATAAACTACAACTACCATAATAAAAATTTAACATACCCCGTTTTTCTTTCTAAACTTTTTTAAAAATTTCTAACTTGATATTATTTTGAATACTTTAAATAATACAAAATATCTATATTTTACTTGACGCCTCCTCTTAATTTAATTACTAAACTAAGTTGTCTTTATTTAATAATTAAATTAACATTATTAGTTATTTCCTTTTCGCTATATTATTTTTTATTCACCACGAATTTCATTATACCTTCTTTTTTTTTGGGTTTTTTTTCAATATTTTTATTAAGTTTAAATTGCAACTGTTGTAATCCCCTATATATCAAGGTACTCATATATTAAAATAAATCTAAAAAATCAGTTTATTAATGTAATTTTACTATAGAAATGTTCAGTGATTATAAATTAAATTATACTTTTTTTGTTAATTATTAACATATAATTTTAATTAAACTACGATAAACACTATATTAGTTTATTAATTAAATAAACTAATATAGTGTTTATACCTAATATTTCTTAGTATTATTAATATAAAAAATTAATAAATAGCTTCATAATATAACCCTCCACTATTTTTTTATAAAATTAATGGAGGGTTATATTATCTTTTTAAAGATTTTTAATTTATTATACATCCTCTGCTCTTTTGATAATTTTTTCAATGTTATTAACCTGTTCCCTATTTAATGATCTAATAGGCTTTTTACAGATTGGTTCAATTTCTCTACCCATAACTTGCACTGCCTGCTTAATAGCTGGGAAAAATGGTTCTGAGACTTTATATATTTCCATTAGAATACTAATTTTTTTACTATTCCTTGCTATAACTTCAAAATCGTTATCTAGATATGACTGGTATAATTCTACGAATAAAGTTGGTACTACATTAGAAAGACCACCTATCAACCCATCTCCTCCGGCCAGTAGATTAGGCATGAAATACTCATCAAAACCAGAGTAGACAGAGAAATTATCTAACTGCTCTTTGGCCTCACTTATGATCTCCCTTGTATGGCTAATTGTATCCATTGTATCTTTTATTCCTATAATATTTTCATGATCTCTACCTAGTTTATATATAAGCCCCGGGGTCATATTAACCCCACTACGGGCAGGAAAATTATATAGTAAAATATCGATATCAACATTCTTTGCAATTGAACTATAGTAATCATAAAGGGTTTCCTCATTAAACTGGAAAAAATACGGTGTGATTATTGCTACCATATCTGCCCCTTCTTTGGCTGCATATTGTGAAAGTTCAATTACACCTTCAGCTACAGTTCCACCTGTACCTATTAAAACAGGTACTCTGCCTTTTACAGTCTCGGTTACAAAAGAAATAAATTCCTTTTTTTCCTCTTTTGCCATGCTAAAGAATTCTCCAATACTACCAAGAAACAATATCCCGTTAACACCGGATTTTATTAGATGTTCAATATGTTCTCGGTTGCCCCTATAATCAATTTCCCTATTTTTATTAAATACTGTGATACTTGGTGTTACTATACCTTTAATCAATTCAATCTCCTCCATAATATATCTTATAATTAACGTTTGTCTTGATCTAACTCAAGATAAGCACCTTTCATGGCCGATGTTGCTATATGTGTAAAAATACCTAAACTACCATTTAAAAACTTCGGCTTTGGTTTCGTCCACTTCTGATGCCTTTCGTCCAATATAGCTTCAATCTCATCCCGGTTTTTCTTTTCTCCTCTGATACCAACAATGTTAAGAGAACGACTTTTAATATCTATTTCAATAAGATCATTTTCATGAACAAGGGCAATTGGTCCACCATCAACTGCTTCAGGTGAAACATGTCCAATAGCTGGTCCCCTTGTAGCACCAGAAAAACGACCATCAGTAATCAAAGCAATAGAACTAGATAGCTCTGGGTCTGAAGCAATAGCCTCTGTTGTATAATACATCTCAGGCATACCTGAGCCTTTAGGGCCTTCATACCTAATAATAATTATATCTCCAGACTTTATATCCTTTTCCAATACTGCCTCCATAGCATCTTCTTCCCTTTCAAATACCCTGGCTTTACCGATAAATGAAAGCATTCCTTGTGGTAATGCTGAGTGTTTTATAACAGCCCCTTCAGGAGCCAAATTTCCCTTTAATACAGCAATAGCACCTTCAGATTGGATAGGAGAGTCAATGCTATAAATAACTTTATCTGAATCAGGCATACCCTTTGGTTTTTCCTCCATACCCCTAATGTATGAAAAATCTTCTAGTGATTCCAGGTTTTCACCCATAGTTTTACCTGTAACAGTCATGACATCAAGGTTTAGGTATTTACTAACCCTTTTCATTATCTCAGGCACCGCACCAGAGTGCCAGAAATATTGAGTGGGATATTCTCCACTAGGTATTGTATTAACTAAGAACGGCACTTTTCTATGGATATCATCAAAGAGTTCAGCTTCAATTTCAATTCCTAATTCATGGGCAATCGCCGGTAAGTGCAATAATGCATTAGAAGAACCACCAATAGCCGCATGAACTACAATAGCATTTTCAAATGCCTCTCTTGTCATTATTTGATCAACAGTTATATTTTTTTTAATTAAATTCATCATATAGTATGAAGCAAGTTCTGTCATATCATTCAAATACATACTATTAGCAGGGATTAGTGCTGAGCCTGGTAAAGCTAGTCCTAATGTCTCAGCCATAATTTGCATAGTTGAAGCAGTGCCCATAAACTGACAGGCTCCACATGAAGGACAGGCATTTTTTTGAGAATCAAGATATTTTTCTACAGGTATTTCACCCTTTTTATATTGGGCATAATAACGTGCCGTTAAGTCGACAGTAGTCCCGCCTGGCCCTAATGCCATTGAACCACCTGGTACATGAATAGTAGGCAAATTAATTCTTGCAGCAGCCATTAAGTGTCCTGGAACTGCCTTATCACATGATGAAATCATTGTCATCCCATCATGTGGAGTTGCTTTAGCCTGGATTTCTACCATATTTGCTATCATTTCCCTGGATACTAAAGAAAAGTTCATTCCCTCATGCCCCTGTGCTATACCATCACACATATCACTTACAATAAAAGATGCTCCTTTAGCACCTTCTTTTGCTAGACTTCCTAATGAAATATCAACTAGCTTATCAAGATGAAAACTACCTGGATGGCCATGTCCATAAGTACTACTTACCATTACCTGTGCTTTCTCCAAATCTTCTATATTCCAGTCCATACCTAACTTCAAGGCATCCAATTCTGGTCCTATTTCTCGTATTTTTTGACTATATAACATTTAAACACTCCTTATCTACTAATATATCTTTGTAAGAGACCTTTTTTATTTATCGGATTATAGATGTCTCCTCTAACTTATAATACATTTTGCCTAATATCTTCAAAAAAATTGACAACAAGTTAATCAAAATATAATTTGAGACAGGTAAATCACTCCGGTAAGTGTAACAGCACTTAATACAGTACTTGTCATAACAACCTGTGAAGCAAAATCAGGTTCATTTTTAAATTCAACTGCAATCAAAGCGGTATTTACTGCAGATGGGACTGAGGATGATATAAATAGCACCTGAGCCATTACCCCTTCTATTCCCATAATATTTAGTAATAAATATGCTAATATTGGCCCACCAATTAGTCTAGTAAAACTGGCAATATATACATCCCAGTTTTTAAAATCAAACTTTGTATTATATAATTGGGTGCCTAGTGTTAATAGGGCCACTGGAACTAATCCATCCCGAATATATTCAATAGACGGCCAGAAAAAGTACTTACTAAGATCAGCACCAATATATTTAAATAACAAGGCTGCTAAAATACCGTATAAAGCAGGCATTTTTAATACCTTCTTAATAGTATCCATATAATGCATCTGCCCTCGCCCAGCGTTAAAAAATCCTATAGAAAATGTTGTTAAATTTTGAACAACCAATATCATTATTTGTATAGATACTGCATAACTAGCATAAGGAGTACCACTAAAAACAAGCATAATTAATGGCAAACCAAAATTACCAGAGTTATAAAACATAATTGAGTTATTCAGTGCAGTCGCCTTTGATAACTTAAAATTAAATAATTTGGATATAGTCCAACCAACTCCAGCTAATAGAATAAGTATTAATACACCAAACAACATAGCTGTTAAGAACTCTAAATTTATATCAGTTTCATATACCTTCGTAAATATCAAAGCCGGCACAAAAATAAAAATATAGATCTTACTAAGTGTAAAAATATCTAATTTAAACTTACTGGCTAAAAAGTATCCAAGATAAACAATAATAAAGATTGGCAGGATGTTATTAAATAGTACAAATGCAAAGATGTTCAAATTTATTACCTCCATTATTTCTACTTCTACAAATTATGCTATATTTCGCTCATAATGTTTTCAATTATAACACTGAAAACATTACTATACAAATGAAAATTCTTTACACATATTCATAACATATTAAAAGATGAAATTACATTAAAACTGTAATTTCATCTTTTAGTCAAGTAATAAAAAGGGGTATTTATATAAATATTTAATTTTAAGCTAATAATACTTGCTTATCTTAACCTTTAACACTACCAGCGGTAATACCTTCTACTATATATTTCTGGAAGAATACAAATATAACAAAAAGTGGCACTAATGAAAGTACTGACATTGAGAACATCGCACCCCATGAACTACCACTTGTTGCATCTACGAACATTCTAAGAGCAACAGCAACAGTAAATTTAGTAACATTACTTAGATAAAGTAGCTGAGAAAAGAAGTCATTCCAGGTCCATATAAAGGATAATATTCCAGATGTAATAAGGGCCGGAACTGATAAAGGTAACATTAATCGAATAAATATCCCTATCTTACTAGCACCATCTATTTCAGCTGACTCCATAATCTCATTAGGTATTGTTCTCATATACTGAACCAGCAAAAAAACGAAGAACGCATGTGTTGCAAAGAATCTTGGGATATATAAAGGTAGAAAGGTATTTATCCAGCCTAGTTTGTTAAAGATTATATATGTTGGTATTAGTTTAACATGATATGGAAGCATAAGTGTAGCCAACATTATACCGAAAAATACTTTTTTTAGTGGAAATTCTAGTTTTGAAAAGGCAAAAGCCGCCATTGAAGAGCTAATTAAAGTCCCCACAACTACCATAAATGTAACAAAAAAAGAATTAGCAAAAAAAGTACCAAATGTATATCCTGATATCCCCTTCCAACCCTGTATATAATTTTCAAGAGTAAAAACCTGTGGAAAAAAAGACTTAGCTGCAAAAATTTCAGTACTAGGTTTAAATGAACTACTTAACATCCAAAGTAAGGGATAGATCATAAGAACCCCAACTACAATTATAAAGATATGAATAAATATTTTTTTATTATATTTTTCTCTTAGTTTTTTAATTTGATTATTAAATAAACCTTCGCTAGTTGTTTTCAAATAAGACACCTCCTATTAACCTTCATAGTATACCCATTTCTTAGCCGACCAGAATATAAGTGCTGTAACTATACCTATTATAATCAATAACAACCAGGCCATAGTAGATGCATATCCCATCTGGAAAAAAGTAAAGCCTCGTTTATATAAATATAAAGAATACAATAATGTACTACCCAATGGTCCACCTGAACCATTACTTATAATATAAGCTGGGGTAAAGGCCTGAAATGCCCCAATTATAGTCATAATTAAATTAAAGAGTATCATAGGAGTAATCATTGGAATAGTAATACTAATGAACTTCCTAATGCTTCCAGCTCCGTCCATTTCTGCTGATTCATAAAGTTCTTCAGGTACCTGTTTTAGGGCAGCCAGGAAGATTAACATAGATGAACCAAACTGCCAGATCATAAGTAATATTAGAGTATATAATGCAGTTCTGGGATTAGCAATCCAGTTCATACCCTCTATTCCAAAAATATTTAGAAAATCATTTACCAAGCCCTCACTATTAAATATCTGCCGCCATAAAATAGATATAGCAACACTTCCACCAAACAATGTTGGGACATAATAAACAGCTCTATAATATCTTAATCCTCTTATCTTTCTATTTAACAATACAGCCACAAAAAGTGCGAATCCCATTCGAAATGGTACACTTATTAAAACAAATCTGAAGGTAACACTTAAACTCTTTATAAAATTTCTATCAGAAAACAACCTAATATAGTTTTCTAATCCTGTGAAGGTAGGTGCATTGAGTATATTATAGTTTGTAAATGATAGATATAGTGATGCTATCATTGGAATTATCGTAAATGCTAAAAGTCCTATTATCCAGGGGCCAAGAAAGAAATACCCTGCCCAATATTTCTTAATCCATTTAACCATTTCAACCTCCAAAGCTGCTGCAAAGCAATATGAAATCAAATGAACCACGTATAAGAAAAACGATAAAATTCAAGGTATTGTATTGACACAATACTATAATAACTCGTTCATTTGATGTCCCAAATAAGACAAGCCCTCAATGCAGCGTTATTATGAGAACCTGTATGCCAATAATAAAATTCTTAGATTATAAAATAATAATATAAATACACCATAGATATATGAAAAAATGTATACTTACTACTATTAATTTAATGCGGTTTTCGTAAGAATACTTTTGATGACTCATACCGGTATTTTACCAGTAAGAATTAAAATTGCATTACTTCTTTATCTATACGAAAACCGCATTTTACTATTATTTAGTACAACTATATTTATATCTCCTAGAAACTATACTTCCACTATATAAAGATCATTGTACCTGTATTTCCTATTTGTGAAAATATACTATCTGTTCATTGAAAGAATATCTTTTGCACGCTGCATAAAATCAGCTGCACCCTCTTCAGGTGTCATATATCCAAAGGCAACTGAATCTGCAACTTCTTCAAAGACTGAGATTACCTCAGCAGACCCTGTTGGGGGTTGTGGTGCTGTACCGGCCATTTCTAGTGCATATGATACAAATTCAACAGTTCTTTGATCAGCAGGAGTTAAACTGTCTGTAATAACTTCCTGTGCAGTAGTTGTTGGTGGTACGCCCTGTTCAAGCTTAAATAGTTCCTGTGCTTCTTTATCATTAATAAAGAAACTAATTAACTTAGCTGCTGCATCAGGATGTTCTGAACCCGATGTGATAGAAAATTGAGCACCTTCCAGATATTCACCAGGCTTTCCGTCTGCCAGGTGAGGCATACGAACCATTTGTAGTTTCCCACCATTAGTTACCTGTTCCTGGAACAACCATAACTGATTAGCTGGTATAGTACTTATTGCAATTTTACCTGTATTAAATAGATTTTGTTCTAGAGGAAGACCCCTATACTCTACAATAGTTGCTGCCCCAGGAATAGCGCCTGTGTCTCTTAAATCTTTCCAGTATTGGAACCATTCTGCTAAAGTCTCTTCAGAAAAACCGATTTTGCCATCAGCTGTATAAGCCACCTCGCCCTTTGAACGTGCATAATAAGCAAATTGTGGAATAAATAGGGAAGAATCATCAGAAGCCCCCCACATTTCAATACCCTTTGCCTTAGCTGTTTCAGTAATTTCTGTAACTTTTTTAGCAAAGTCTTCATATGTCCAGTCCAAAGCTGGGTATGATATACCAAGATCATCAAGTGTCTGATTATTGTAAATGTAACCAGTCATTGTAACACCCTGTGCGATCATATATTGTGTACCATCTACAAGACCAGTTCCCTTTACAGATGATGGAACATTATAAAGATCAAGAGCACCAGATTCAACATATGGTGCCAAATCTAACAGAGCACCCCTTGGTGCATAATCAGCTACATAACGTGGATGCATACCTATAACATCAGGTGCAGTTCCACTGGCAGCCTGGGTAGATAACTTTGTCCAATATTGATTCCAACTCCCAGGATATCTGTCAACATTAATATTTGGGTATTCTTCTTCAAACATATCTACAATCTCGTTATAGACCTCATGTCTTGCAGTATCCCCCCACCAGGTAAATGAAATATTAACTTCATCTGCTGCCATAACACTGGAAACTCCGACAAATAAACTAATCAAAATCGCAAATGTAATAACGGAAAATAATTTTTTATTCATCATAAATTTAATACACCCCTTTTAATTTTTTATTCAAGACCTTCAGTCTCAACAGTCTCATCAAGTTCTAAGCCCATTTCAATATACTTTTTACGTCTGGCTATTTTATCACCTTTCATTTCCTGATACGCGTACTTATACACATCATAAATCAATTTATTTGGTACAACTACCACACCATCGCCATCTGCGACAATAAGGTCATCTGGGTATATTGCTACACCACCGATTTCTATTGGAATATCTTTCTCATAATAACGGATTCTGGCTTGATCCATAGGTTGTGATATAAACCTTGACCATACAGGTACTTTTTGAAGTATAACCTCATCTGTATCGCGTATACCACCACCATTAGTCAAAAATCCAACAGCACCGTCATTCATACAACTTAATGTATTATTAGATCCCAATAAACCTACATCAATACCACATACGTCTAGACAAATAAAATCTCCATCTTCAATATCTGCTGACCAATCATCTGTACAGACATTACCATAATACCAATTTGACCATTCGGTATATTCATCACCGGTTACTGTAGGCGCCGGACCTTCAAAAGGTAGATATCTTGCTGTTCTAGCGAAGCCAATAGCTTTAGTTCGCCAAAGTGCTTTAATTTTGTAATCAACAGTCCCATAATGATGATAACCACACCAGTCCATGCCATCTCTTACATCTGTCACCCTAAAATCCTTATACATTTCTAGTATTTTTTTCTTTTCCTTCTTATCCATTTTTATTTCCTCCTTGATATATTACTAAATTTACTTTAACTATTTCCTAGGGCTTTTTTTATCCCCCCTTTTTTATATACTATTTAAGTAGAAATTTTATATTTTATAATTCATCGACTAGTTTAATTATATTTAATATTCTTTATATTATCAATATATAAACTATCAAAAAAACTAGTAATTATTTGAAACATTTAGTGCATGTTGCACAATATACTTTTTGTTAGACTCAAACCTGTACAACTTTACCAAATTTAATTGTAGTTCCCAAGAAAATCAATTCCCCTGAGATAGTTGTCCATAGCCCATTTCGTGCATAACTCTTTTCATATCCCCTGATACTTTCTTGATAATTATCTCTGATACAGTTAAAATTTTACAACCCTTTTCCAGATGACCACCAAAGGCCTTATCGTTTTGAGCAAGTGCAATATGAAGGTGTGGTTCACCATTGGCAATAACACCCTGTAAATTTATAAACTCTATTGTGCCTTCTTTTTTAATAAATTTATCCTTCCAGGGTTTTTCATCACCTGGCTCTACGATATGATAATAGGCCTCTGATAAACTACCTATACCAGATACAACAACCCCATTCTTTATATCCATTTCCGCTATAGCTTCCTCAATAGAGCCTAATAAATCATCCCCAGAATCAAGGCCTAGTGCTATCACATCTTCTTCTTTACCAACAGAAAAACTCCTCACAATCTACCCCCCCCTTTTTTTCTACTAATTTCATACTATTTTTAAAACAGTAATCTAATCCTATTTAAATTTAGTATAAACTACCCTTGGTTCAGTAAAGAAGTATTTATTAGTTGTTCCAATTGAGAAAGGTCCATATCCTGAATTTTTAGTCCCGCCAAAAGGCATATGCATTTCGCTAGCTGTACCATGATTAACATTAATCATACCTGTTTTCTCTTTATCAATAAATTCATTAATATAGTCTATCTTATCTGAGAATACTGCAGCTGCTAAACCATATTGGGTATCATTGCTTACAGCAAGAGCCTCTTCAAAATCTTTCACAGAAATTACAACTAATACAGGACCGAAGATTTCCTCTTTAGCTACTTCCATATCTGGAGTCACTTCAGTGAGAACAGTTGGTTCATAATAAGAACCCTCATCATATATACCTCCAGATATTATATTACCGCCGATTTTTACATTTGCACCTGCGGATCTGGCTCCTTCGACATAAGCAGAAATACTTTCTAAAGCACTTTTATCTATAATAGGACCTATATCAGTCTTATCATCCATACCTTTACCAACGTTAAAGTCCTTAACTTTATCAACAATTAAATCCTCCAGTTCAACACGGTGTTTTTCCAGTACGATAACCCGGCTAATTGCAGTACATCTCTGACCAGCATTAGAAAAAGCAGCACTGACTATCTGTGAAGCAGCATCTTCTAGATCACTATATTCTGCAACAACTGCAGGATTTTTTCCTCCCATTTCCAATTGAACTCGTGTGAAGTTCCGGGCAGCAGCTACATTTATACTTTCTCCTACCTTAGTAGATCCTGTAAATGAAATACCCTTAATAAGTGGATTACTAACAAGTGCATTTCCAACTTTACTTCCCTTACCTACAATTAAATTTACTACACCAGCTGGGAAACCTGCTTTATCCAGTAGATCAATAATTAAGGTTGCAGCAAAAGGAGTACTTGATGCTGGTTTAAAGACAACTGTACAACCAGCGATTAAAGCAGGTACAATCTTTCTTAATGGGGTAATTACAGGGAAATTCCAGGGAGTAATTGCAGCAATTGGACCTATAGGAACACGAAGAACACTATTCCTAACATTTTCTCTGGTACTAGGTAAAGTAATTCCTTCAAGGCGGGCTGCTTCACCTGTAGCATAATATACTTCCTCAATGCCCCTTTTTGTTTCACCAAGTGCTTCTTTTAATGGTTTTCCTTGCTCCAGACACAATGCCTCTGCAAGTTTATCTACATTCTCTTCACACAATCTTATAAACTCATACATTGTTTTTGTTCTTTCAGTAATTGTAGATTTTGACCATCTTCCAAAGGCTTTATCAGCACTCATTACCGCTTTTTCTACATCTTCTTCAGTAGACAATGGAAATTTACCAATCAAGTCATCATTAGCTGCCGGATTATAGACATCATAATAATTGCCAGAGCCTGGCTCCACCCATTCCCCATTTATGAAATTTAAATATTTATCATTTTTTTTCATCTTATTATTCCTCCTTAAGAATATATAGAATTCTTAATATCCTGAACTCAGTATCATAATTATATATTATCCTTACAATAACTAAGAAGGCTTATTTATCAAGCACTTCTGGATTGATTATATTAGGCATATCTTTACCTTTGAGACCTGCCAGTAAATTCTCGGCTGCCATAACTGCCATTTTTGTCCTGGTTTCTATACTTGCACTGGCTATATGTGGAGCTAGAATAACATTGTCAAGCTCGGCTAGGCCAGACGCCAATTCTGGTTCATCTTCATAGACATCAAGACCTGCACCTGCTATTTCACCTTCTCTAAGTGCATTGACTAATGCCTCTTCATCCACTATTGGACCACGAGCAGTATTTATTAAGTATGCTGTTTTTTTCATTAATTCTAGTTCACCTTTACCAATTAAATGCTCTGTTTCTGGAATATAAGGTACATGAATACTAATAAAATCTGAGCATTTTAATAATTCATCAAATTCAAGATATTCTATTCCTAGTTCCGCTTCCTCTTCCTCAGTCTTTCTAAAAGCATCATAATATACTACCCTCATATCAAAGCCCTTAGTCCTACTAGCAAAGGCTTGACCAATACGTCCCATTCCAATCACACCAAGTGTTTTTCCATGGATATCTCCACCTAAAAACATCATTGGCCCCCATCCTTCATATTTACCATCTCTAACAAAACGATCAGCTTCAACTATTCTCCTGGCTGTAGCCATTAATAATGTCCAGGCAAAGTCAGCTGTTGTATCAGTAAGAACTCCAGGGGTATTTGAAACTGGGATTCCTTTTGTAGTACAGGCCCCAACATCAATATTATTATAACCAACAGCATAATTTGCTATTACTTTTAAATCTGGATTCAATTCAAGCAGACCAGCATCAATTGTATCTGTTAGAAGACAAAGCAGACCATCGATGCCCTTAACAGCTTCTTCTAATTCCCTTCTTGTCAAAACCCTATTATTAGGGTTGACTTCCATTTCACATTCTGCAGAAATCATATCAAGGGCCTTTTGAGGTAACTTTCTACTAACATATACCTTTGGTTTATCCATAGCTTATAAACCCCTTTCTATTTCTAATATAGTCCAATTTATTTAAACTAAATAATTGCTCATACTTCTTCAAATAATAGCGGTATCTTCAGAAACTAAAAATATCAATTATTACCAGCAAGTAATTATATAGCTTTTTATAGATATTCTTTAAATCCTTTACCATATTTATCTCCTATATTAATAAGCTCTCTATATACCCCATCACCTAAAGGTATCCCTTTTTCTAATCTCTCTTCTTTTGTATTATTTTCAATCTCTCCTGGTAGAAAAACTTCATCAAATCCAGGGGCAGGGGGTACATTCTTAATCTCACGAATTATTTGATCAACCCTTTCCTTAAAGATATTGACAGGCATAAGACCAGCTATATTAATTGCACCAATAAAATGACCCACATTCTGTGGATTTTCGAAATCAGTCCACATATTATTCAAGTGTGGACCCCAAAAAGCCCCTGTCAATACGCCACTTAGTATATCTACCAATAAAGCCAGGGCAGAACCCTTAGGTCCACCAAGAGGCAGTACTGCTCCTGCAAGTGCAGCTTTAGTATCTTTAGTTGGATTACCATCTTTATCAACAGCCCATCCCTCAGGAATGTCCTTTCCTTCTTTATCAGCCAGTATTATTTTACCCTGTGCCACAACACTAGTTGCCATATCAATAACTATTGGCAGCTCTTTTTCAGTGGGAATGGTAACTGCTAGGGGATTCGTACCAAAGAATGGTTTAGCACCACCAAAAGGTACCATTGTTGAAGGTGCATTAGAAAATACTAAGCCTATCTGATCTTTCTTCATTATTTCCATAGCAAAAAAAGCAGCAGTACCAAAATGATTGCTATTATTAACACCTACAAAGCCAGTACCTTTTTCTTTAGCCATTTTAGTAGCCTCATTGACAGCTCTCATGCCAACTACCTGGCCCTGACCATTATCACCATCAAGAAGAGCTACAGTATCCATGGTTTTTTTTAGCTTCATCTGGGGGTCTACATTTACTACCCCTTCCTTTAAGCGTTTTGTATAGATAGACAATCTGGTTATACCATGTGTATCAACACCCCTTAGATTGGCGTCAATAAGAGAATCAGTGACAATTCTAGCTTCTTTTTCCCTAAGACCAACTTCCATTAAAATATCTCGACTAAAAGCAGCAAGTCCTTTACTGTTAATAAGAGTTTTTTTATCACTCAAATTTATTCACATCCTTACTATATTAAATTATTTATAAAGATTTTCTACATATTTCTATTAAGTCTTCAATATTAGGTCGATGTGGATTTACAAGATTATTGCCACTCTTTATTGCATCTTTAGCAATAGTCGGTATCATATCTTCATCAATATCAACAATTTCTTTAAAGTGTAGGGGTACAGAAATATCTTTCATTAAATTCCGAACTGCCTCTACAGACTTGCTAGCAGCTTCCATCAATGTCAATCCCTCAGTTTTTTCACCCATAAGTTTGGCTATTTTAGCAAATTTCTCAGGGTTTCCAATCAGATTAAACTCCATTACATTAGGTAGTAAAATTGCATTTGCTATACCATGTGGGATAGGATAATATGCACCAAGGGGTGATGACCAGGCATGAGCAATTCCCAACCTTGTTTCATTAAAAGCCATTGCAGCAATTAAACTCCCCATTAACATGCCATCTCTAGCTTCTAAATTCTCACCATTGGCAACAGCTAACCTTAAATTATCAGCAATTAACTTAATTGATTTCTCTGCCATAGCTTCCGAAATTGGCTGTGTATCTGTATTTACATAAGATTCAATAGCATGTGTCAAAGCATCCATACCAGTAGCTGCTGTAATATGCGCAGGTAGACTTAATGTTAGTTCAGGATCACAGATTGCTACATCAGGCATCATGCTAACACTACCAATACCTGTTTTAATATGGTTCTCTTTATCACTAATTACCGCCCATACTGTAAGTTCACTACCTGTACCAGCAGTAGTAGGTACTGCAATTATAGGTAATGGTTTATTTTCTATTTTCTCTAAACCAGCATAGTCTAATATTTTTCCCGGATTAGTGACCATAGCAGCAACAGCTTTAGCTGTATCCATTGAACTACCTCCACCTACACCTACAACAAGTTCACAATTATTATTTTTAGCTAATGTAGTTGCTTCTTCAACTATATCAACACCTGAATCAGCTTTCACTTCATTATAAACAAGATAATCAATATCCTCAGCTATCAAAGACTTGAAAATAGGCTCTAAAAGTCCTGCATCAAAAACACCTTTATCAGTAACAACTAAGATTTTTTTTGCATCTATCTTTTTTATCTCTTTACCTATCAAATTTACAGACCCAGCACCATAAACTATTCTGGTCGGCATATTATAAGCAAAGAGTTTCTCATTGATTCTCATTAATTCAGCCTCCTTTTTTTATTATATATCTTATTATTCCTAATTCTTAAATTGATTAAACATTCTCTCATAATTTGCTCTGATGTTAAGCGAAGCCAGTTTGCTGTATTATCCATAGATTCTTCTAAGCTTACCGGTCTTTGGGTAATACTGAATATTGCATCTATACCTCCATCAATAACCTTATGTGAGTCATCTTCCAGAGAACCAGCAAGTGCAATTACTGGAAGGTTGTAGTTTTTGGCTCTCTTAGCAACACCTATAGGAGTTTTCCCCATTAGTGTCTGTTTATCAATTTTTCCTTCTCCAGTAATTACTAAATCAACCTTCTTTAAATATTCATCAATCCTACTAATATCAAGTACCAGATCAATACCTGATTGAATTTTGGCATTCAAAAATACTGATAAAGCAACTCCCATCCCACCAGCAGCGCCACCACCCTCAATTTGACCTATTTCCTGACCCAATTCCCTTTTAATAATATCAGCAAAATATCTTAAACAATTATCAAGGAACTCTACAACCTCAGGTGAGGCACCTTTTTGTGGGCCATAAACATAAGCAGCACCCTGACGACCATACAGTGGGTTACTAACATCACTAGCTACTATAAATTCAACATTCTTTATCCGTTTATCTAATTGGCTTACATCAATTTTTTTAATACTTGCTAATTGCTCCCCACCATAGCCTATTTCCTGATTATTCATATCTTGAAAACTTATTCCAAGGGCTTGTGCCATACCAACACCTGCATCCATTGTTGCGCTTCCACCCAGACCTATTATGATCTTTTCAACGCCTTTATCCAGAGCAGATTTTATAAGCTCACCTGTACCAAAAGATGTGGCCTTCCGCGGATTTGTTTTGCCGAGAGGAACTAAAGGCAAACCTGAAGCAGCAGCCATTTCAATAACAGCAGTGTTTTCAGTCCCTAAAATACCAAAATATGCATTTACCGGGTCCCCGAGAGGCCCTGTGACTTCCCTATATACAAATTCGCCATTTGTAGCATCAACCAGGGACTGTACGGTACCTTCACCACCATCAGCCATTGGCAATGTAAATACCTCTGCCTCTTTGTAAACATTCAATATACCTTCTTTTATATTATTTGCAACTTCCATTGCTGATAAACTTCCCTTAAATGAATCTGGTGCAACCAATATCTTCACCCAAACACCCCCTCATTCACTTTTTTTTATTAAGTTAAAAAATTGCTAACTATATTTATAAATATTTATGATTTATTATGTTTTAAATCTACTATAAATTTGAATTTAGACAAATTTCAATAGAATATAAAGTAGATACATACACTGTAGTCACATATATAAGTTGTTATCAAATTTTTTGAAAAATAAAATCTATTGCGAATATAACAGTGATAATCAATGCTCACTCTTTTTTCTTTATTTTTCAGGCAGTTTTAGTCGAAATTGACTCCTTCACTTCTATCTGTTGCTGGAGCTGGTTCTACTGGTTTTGATATTTCTGTTATTTCTTGGCGCCATTCAGCAGTCATATCTATATTAAGGGCATCCAGAGAGTCTTCTAATTGTTCTACATTTCTTGCGCCGATTAAAGGTGCCGTAATATTAGGATGATTCATAACCCAGGCGACTGCCAATGTTACTGGGCTTACACCCTTTTCTTTTGCATAGGCTACAAAGTTTTTGGTAACCTCAAAATACTTTTTATCACCATAACGAGCAGTGTACCGAGGGTCTTCAACTATACGTCCACTGGCATCTTCCGATAGATATTTTCCTGTTAAAAGGCCTGCAGCAAGTGGGCTGTATGACACTACACCAAGGTTTTCAGATTTAGCTAAAGGAAGAATTTCCACCTCAACTTGTCTCTTAACTAAATTATACATAGGTTGGATACACTCAAATCTAGCTAATCCTTCCTTGGCAGAGATTCCTAAAGCCTTAGCAATTTGCCAGGCAGCCCAATTGCTAACAGCAGTATAGACTATCTTTCCCTGCCTTTGTAAATCATCAAGGGCTCTTAAAGTATCCTCAATAGATGCATTTTCATCAAATTTATGCACAAAGTAGAAATCTATACGGTCAGTACCTAAACGGCGCAAACTATTCTCAACTTCCATCATAATATGTCTTCTTGAAGTACCTCTATAATTAACATTGTCTCCTGTAGGATAATAAACCTTAGAAGTTATAATTAGTTCATCACGTTTCCCTTTTATCAATTTACCTAATATCTCTTCAGACCTGCCTTTATTATAGGTACCCGCTGAATCAAAAAAGTTGATTCCTAAATCTAGACAACGGTTAAACATCTTCTTAGACTCAGTTTCATCAGCAATCCCGCCAAAAGACATTGTCCCCATACATAACTTTGACACCTTCACTCCTGTCTTCCCTAAAAATCTGTAATCCATAATATCCCTCCTGATAGAATAATTACATTAGTCTCACTATAATAATAATATTACATTAGTGATATATAAACAATATATAATTTATTTGAAAATAAGGCAATTAAAAGACAATGTTTTGTGCACTATGCATAAGTACAAGAAAATAGCTAAATCCAATCGTTAAATAAAAGAACTTAGATAAACACGACAAAAAGGGGCACTCAAGTGCCCCTTTTTCCTAATGATTATTAGCTATACTCAAATACTTTTACACCCATCTTTACTTTTTACACTAACCTTCTTATACAAAGCTTTATTTCTTATACAAATATAAATGAAATGCAAGCAGCAATGTGAATAAATATTTTGCATTTTTGGGATCCAGACCGGTTAATTCTTCTATTTTGTTTAGCCGATACAGAAGAGTATTCCTGTGAATAAATAGGGCCTCAGCAGTTTGACTTATATTTAAATCATTATCTACTAATGCCTCAATAATCTTTCCAATATCGCTATTATCGAAAATATCTGCAATATCACTTTCCAGCATATGGTGTAAATAATATTCAGCAGAACTTGAATCTAGATATGGGATAAAATAATCATACCCTAAGTGATCAAGAAAGTATATTTTTTCTTTAGAATTATAGACTTTCTCGCCTACTTCAAGGGCATGTTTGGCCCCTTCATAGGACAGGTGAAGTTTTTTTACACCTTCAAAGATTTGCCCTATCCCGATCTCCACAGAGTCAAATATATTTTCTAATCTCATTAAAATTAATCTAGCGAGTGATTTTATTTTAGAACATTGCTCTTTAAAGACATCTGTTTCAAAGGATTTAACAAAAATTAAATTCTCTCCCCTTATAAATAAAATATCTTTATCATTGTTAATATCTAAAAGCGAATAAATTGTTTGAATTTCGTTATCTAATAATTTGTTATCAAATGGTAGAGTTTTAATAACCAAAACTACTCTATATAATTTTAAATCTATATTAAATAATTTTGCTCTATCTACAAAAAGTTCCTCACTATTATAATTATTACTTAATAATTGTTGATAATAATTTTCTTTTGCTTTATTTTCTAAAGCCATTTCTTTCTGTAAAAAATTGTGAGATAACATTAATTCAACTAGATTTTTCACAATTTCCCCATATGATTCAACCTCATTAACACTTCCTGTTATACCTACTACGCCAATAATTGTGTTATTAAATTTGATAGGTAGGTTTATACCCTCTTCTACACCTCGAAAGTTTTTTGCTTCATTTTCGCTTACAATAAAATCTTTCTCAGTTTCAATTACTTTCATAGCACCTTCATGGTAAGTATTGATTCTATTTTTGTTACCACTACCTATTATAATCCCATTATGATTCATAATATTAATATTCTTTCCTAAAACATCCATAGTCTTGTCTACAATACCTTTAGCCAGTTCTGTTGTTAGATTCATTCAATTTCACCTCTTCAAGCTATTTACTTGATTAATGAATCCCTATATAAATTAAGATTTGCTTTTCTCTAAGGCTTCCCAAATACCATTCAAATAAGTAGCACCTAAAGCCCTATCATAAAGGCCATATCCTGGGCGTCCTGTTTCTCCCCAAATCATACGACCATGATCTGGTCTCATAGGTCCATCAAATCCTGCCTCAAAATAGGCTTTAGTTATTTCAAACATATCTAGCGAGCCAGCTGAACTTAAGTGAGCGGACTCTTCAAAACTTTTATCCCCAGTTATTTTTATATTCCTCATATGGGCAAAATGAATCCTGTCTTTAGCAGCAAAATGCCTAACTATTTCTGGTATATCATTATCTGGGTTTACACCAAGTGAGCCTGTACAAAGAGCCAAACCGTTACTAGTACTATCAACTAAGTTGATAAATCTCTCTAAATGCTCTTTATTCGTAATAATACGGGGTAGTCCAAATATAGGCCATGGTGGATCATCTGGGTGAATCGCCATCTTAATCTCTGCTTCTTCAGCCACAGGTATGACCTTTACCAGAAAATACTCTAAATTTTCCCAAAGATCTTCCTCATCAAGCTCATGATACATTTCCATTAATTTTCTTAAACCTTCCTTAGTATAACTTGTATCCCAGCCTGGAAGCTCCAATTCACCACTTAATGGATCCATCTTTTGAACAGTTTCCTCTTTATAAATCAAGGCATTTGAACCATCATTTAATTGATAATCCAACTCTGACCTTGTCCAATCAAAAACTGGCATAAAATTGTAGCAAACAACACCTATACCAGCCTTTCCTAAATTCCTAATGGTATCCTGATAATTTTTGATATACTCCTCACGGCTATCAAGTCCTAATTTTATATCCTCATGAACAGGAACGCTTTCGATTACAGAAAGCTCCAGACCCTTTTCTTCAATCTTCCCTTTTAGAACTTCTATCTTTTCTAATGGCCATACCTCTCCTACAGAGATATCATAAATTGCTGAAACTATTCCTTTCATCCCTGGTATCTGCCTTATTTCATCTAAGGTTACAGGGTCATCATCTCCATACCATCTAAAAGTCATTTTCATTTTATAATCACTCCTTTAGCATTTTTTGATTTTATTATTAGCTTATTTTATT
The DNA here is from genome assembly GCA_016278415.1 of Halanaerobiales bacterium. Next base: position 19,495 of record JADQBV010000258.1, on the reverse strand, counting down.
ATTAGCTTACCTTATTATTCTGAGTAATATCAAGAAGACTCCATGGAAATATGCAATATGACTTGGAGACTGTAGTTCACGAGTATTCATTATAGATTTCTAAGAATCTCTCATACTTAAGTAAGAGGTCCTCTTTAAAACTATTATCTCTATCTAAAACAACAGGTGATGGTTCAGGTAACAACTTCAACTGTTCAAGATAAGAAATATTTTTAATCTCCTTAATAGTAAGCATTGCAGCTCCCAAAGAAGTACTCTGATTATATTCTGGCAAATAATTTAAGTTCCCTATTAAATATGATAACAATTTCCTAAAAAGTGGAGAAGTACCAAGACCACCTGTTATAATCATATTATCCCTTTGCTTATCCAATATTCTATTAACATCATCAAATATCATTTTAAGATAAAATGCTATACTTTCATATAAAGAAACAACTAGATCTTGTCTACTGTGATTGAGAGATAAACCGTAAAAGAGACCCCTTAATCCCTCATTATATCCAGGACCCCTCTCCCCCATCATTGTTGGGAGACAGATTATATCATTGATTTTATAGGGCAACTCTTCTAAGTTTTCTGAAACCATCTCTTCAGCGTTCTTATAATTAAAAATATCTGCTAACCAGTTAAGTAATATTCCGGCCCCATTACTAGCCTCACCCAATACATAAAAATCCTGATCAAGAACATAGTTCCAAACCCTGGACTGTCTATCAAAAATAAGGTCTTTACTAATAAATCGTACGGCTGAACTTGATCCGGCAGTTAATACAATACTATCTTTCTTTATAGCACCACTACCTAAGTTGGCCAACGGTCCATCAGTCGAACCGATAATACCATACAGAGTTTTACCCTCTATTTTAAATTCAAACTGATAATTAGTAGGTACTAATTCAGATAAATTATCTCTACTAATACCTAAAATATCAATGATAGAATTCTGATAATCACTTTGTGAAGGATTATAGATTCCTGAAGTTGAGGCTATGGCATTATCAGCCTTCCATAACCCACTAAGTCTATAAATAATGTACTCTTTAATAGATACAAACTTTCTAATATCGGTAGTTACATTCTTCATTAGCCAAGTAATCTTAGCAGGCCAATATGCACTATGAAGGGGACAACCTGTCTTTTTATAAAAATCCTCTGAACTGAAATTTTTCTTTAGATAATTAGATTCCTCTCTCGCCCTCGTATCAGCCCAGATAATTAATGGTGTCAAATTATCCCCTGTACTACCTATAGCCATAATACTATGCATTACTGAAGAAAAAGTAATATATACCCTCTCATTCTTATATCTCTTAACAACTTCCTGCAACAATGAATAAGTGGCCTGATATATAGATTCAGGATTCTGTTCTGCCCTTCCTTCTGATGGGGAATTGGTATTATAGTTAATTTCATTCTGATAGTAAATATTCAATAATTCATCTACCATGACTAATCTAACACCATTTGTTCCAATATCCAGTCCCCCGAACAGTTCCATCAAAACACACCCCTAGATTAATTTTGTTATTTCTTAATGTCTATACTATAGACTTGTTTTATTTCTTGCCTTAATTCAAGGTATTATATATTTGTAAATGTCAATTAGACATTGTGAATATCCTGCCATTCAGTATGGAATATCCCATCTTTATCTCGTCTTTGATAAGTATGTGCACCAAAATAATCCCTCTGGGCTTGAATCATATTTGCTGGTAATTCTACAGACATTAGACTATCCAAATAGTCTAGAGCCGCAGAAAAGGCTGGTACCGGAATACCCATTTCTTTGGCAGTTATAACTAACAAACGAAGATTAGCCATCTTATCTTTAAACTTTTCCTTAAACTGATCTGCTAATATCAGATTAGATAAATAAGGTTTTTCTTTATATATATCCTGAATTGGTTGCAATAACTCAGAGCGTATAATACAGCCATCTTCCCAAACCCTTGCGACTTCATCCATTGATAGATTATATTCATATTCAGCAGATGCCCCTTGTAGTAAAGTCATACCTTCAGTATACGCGATTACAATAGCAAGATATAAAGCATCTTCTAATACATTTATAAATTCTCTATCCAACTCTCTAATACCAGGTTCGGGGAAAACCTCACTAAATTTAATCCGTTCTTCCTTATATCCTGAGATATTACGAGCATTAACAGCTGCTGTAATAGTTGGCAAGGAAATACTCAGTTCCAGTGCATCTTGTACACTCCATTTCCCTGTCCCTTTCTGTTTAGCTTCATCCAGTACAATATCAATCAAGGGTTTTTCAGTATCTGGGTCTATTCTATGTAAAATCTCAGATGTTATCTCAATTAAATAAGATTTATGATATTTGTTCCAATCAGCAAAGATATCCCCCATCTCAGCAGGCAATAAGCCCAAAGGTTTCCGCATAATATCATATACCTCTGCTATCAACTCCATAACCCCATATTCAATACCATTATGAATCATCTTCACATAGTGACCTGCAGATTTAGGACCTAAGTATGTAACACATGGACCATGATCAGTTTGAGCTGACACATCCCGCAAAATATCAGCTACTTCAGCATAGGCATCTTCATCCCCGCCAGGCATAATAGAAGGACCGTGCAAAGCACCAAACTCCCCTCCACTAATACCTGTTCCCAGATATCTAATACCGTGCTCTGACAGGACTTCATATCTACGATCTGTATCCGAATAGTGAGAATTCCCACCATCAATAACAATATCTCCTTCTTCCAAATATGGAAGTAAAGCCTCTATTACATAATCCACAGGCTTACCAGCCTTAACCATTAACATCACCTTACGCGGGCGTTCCAACATCCCTAACAATTCTTTTACACTAAAAGCCGCCTTAATATTTTTACCTTCTGTCCTCTTTTCAATAAATTTCTCGGTGGTAGCTGTAGTACGGTTATATACAGCAACATCATAACCAGACGACTCTATGTTTAATACTATATTTTGTCCCATTACCGCTAGACCAATTACACCAATATCATACTTTTTATCCACAAGACAACCCTCCTATTTTACTTTTATTAAAAACACAATTTTGTTGCATATGTATGACTATTAATATTGAAATCCTATTGAAATTCTTTTTAGTCTTTTCCCAGAATAATAGTCAGTCATTTCTAAATCAATCATTTTCTTTATCATACCCAATAGCTACAGCGTTATGAAATACCTTATTATTTGGTAGAACCCCTTTTTACTAATTTAACATCTAAGTTAATACTTTGATATTGATTATTATATGAATGTTTTTCAGTATCAATTCTCTGTAAAATTATTTCTGCTGCAATATTACCTATCTTACTAATAGGTCTTTCGATTGTAGTTAATGGTGGATTTGTATATTGAGTAAAGCTTATATTATCAAATCCGACTAGTCCGACTTCCCCAGGGCAGTCTACACCATTATCATTAAGTACCTTTAAAACCCCTAATGCCATAGCATCATTAGCTGCAAAGATACCATGCGACCCCTTTGTCTTGACCTCATCTAGTAAACTATTCATAATTCTTATACCTGATTCTTCTGTATAAGCTCCTTGAACAACTTTATAATTATCTTTATCAAAATTAGCATCTTTAATAGACTGTATTATACCTTTCTTTCGATCTTCTGCTGAAGCTAGGCCATTTAAGCCAGAAAGGTGTATTATATTTTTATAGCCACATTTAATTAAATGCTCGCCAGCAATATAACCCCCTCGAAAGTCATCGACTCTAATATAATCAATCCTATCAACCTGACTCTCTCTATCAAACATAACTATCGGTACTCCATAAGTAACTAACTTATCCAGATAATCTTTATCAAGAGTAGAGGACACCAGGATAAAACCATCAACCTGTTTCTGTAACATATATTGTATATATTCTTTTTCTTTATTATTATTCCATTCAGTATTGCCAATTAAAATATGATATCCTTTTGCATTTAAAGTTTCCTCAATACTTTTGACTAAATATGCATAATATATATTTGTTATATCTGAAATAAGTATGGCAATAGAATTAGTCTTCTTTTTAACCAAACCCTGGGCAAGTGCATTTGGTACATAATTTAATTCTTTAACTGCATCAATAACAGCTCGCCTTTTTCCCTCCGAAACATTAGGATGGTCATTCATCACCCTTGAAACTGTTGATATAGATACCCCTGCAAACTTAGCAACATCAATAATAGAAGTCATTATTCACCTCATCTCTTTTGAAAAGGTTTTCAACTATAATTATAATATATAATCTATGTGAGTTCAAGAAAAAATTTTACATTGATTTCTATCTTTTTGTTATAATGTACTTATAACAATTAAACTGCTCACAGAGTTCTGCAAGCAGTTATTAAAACAATATCTATAAAGCTGTGCATTTAAGTTAAGGTTTAATTATACAATCTTTATTATACCAAGCTAAATTATCTGTATATTATAGAAGGTCTTTCTTTATAACTTCCTCAATCAAATCCTCAGTTAAATTCACTTTTTCCCGAATACTTACCGCTAATATAATATCCCGATAATCTAATTGAGGATATTTTTTATTAACATCTTTAATCAAATTAAAGAAGCTTGAATGAAAACCAGCTGTACCGAAGGTTATCGCTTCACTGGAAAAGCGATTCTCCTCTTTAATCAATGGGTAGATATATTGCTCCTGCATATCAGATAATTTTTTAAAATCAATATCAATATTCCATCCATACCTTTTAGCCAATACCGCTAAAATTTCTATGGGGGCATTTCCTGAACTTCGACCCAGGCCACCAATACTAGCATCAACTGAATCAGCTCCAGATTTAATAGCACTAAGTGTATTAGCAATAGCCAGTTGTAGATTATTATGGGCATGAAATCCAATTTTTATATTTGTATTAACTTTACCCTTTACAATATACTCAGAAACATCTTCAGGTGTCATATATCCGGCTGAATCCATCAACGTAGCTAAATCGGCACCCCACTTATCTAATTTTTGAAGCACCTCTATATATTCTGCACCTGGCTTTAGTGCATATGATTTCATTAATGCAATTAATACAAATAATCCCTGATCCTTTGCATATTTCACCATCTCTTCAACCTGGTCTACTTCTGTTATATTTGATGCAATTCTAATAAAACCGGCTCCCCTGCTTGCTGCCAATTCTATATCCTTTTTGCCACCGAATTTTTTAGCTACTAAAAAACCAAATTTACTTTTTTTAAGTGATTCTGCTGCTATAGACATATACTCTTCATCACTTAAACTAGCCGGTTTCCCACTATTAATATGGGCACCCAATCCCAGTCCGTGACCCATCTCTATTAATTCAACCCCGGCCTCTTCTAATCCCCGTAAAATATTTCTTGTTAAATCTCTTCCAAATTTAAAGTTAATCGCATTACTACCATCTCTCAATGTGGTATCTAATATTTGCAAACTCATAAATTCACCTTCTTTAAATTATTATATTCTTATTTTATTAAAATCCGTTGCAATTCTCTTCAATCAATTACATTATATAAGTAACACAATAATTAAACTATATACAAAGTACATAAAAAAGATAGCCTTTATGTTTAAAATTTGTTGATATTATACATCTTTATACTAAATAGTCCCAAAGTAAACAAGTTAACTTGTTTACTTTGGGACTATTATCAATATTTTATTATAAAAGCACCTCTTTTGAAGTGACCTTACAATATCATCTAGTTACCAAAATTATTAATTACCTGAACTTCAATTCCTTTCTCTTTGAATTGAGGCAAAATATCACTTACTTTACCCACAATTACTGTGAAAAACTTATCAGGATATACATGTGTTGAAAAAGCCTCCTGGACATCTTCAGCAGTCACTTTATTATATTCTTGGATATAATTGTTTATATAATTTTTATCCCTACCATCTATTTCAACAGTACTAATGATATAATTTAAAATATCACTTTTGTTTTTATAGCTTTCTGGAATATATGCATTCCATTGATTAATGATTTCAAAGACTTCCTCTTTCTTAAAGTTGATTTTTCCTATGCTTAAATCTGTCATTATCTTTCTAGCAGACATGATTGTATCATAGGCTTTATCAGGTTTAACACCTGTATTAATATAATATGCCCCACCTAGTGGGCTATTAAAAAACCCTGAACTAATATCATAAGCATAACCTTTTTCAGACCTTATTTCTTTCAATAAGTAACTCTCAAAATCGCCTCCACCATATATTGCATTAGCTATCTTGAAAGATACTTTTTCTTTAAGGTTTTTATCAAAATAATCTTCAGAATAAAAGTTATAGCCCATTTTTATTCTAGCTTGAGTTGCATCTGGTTTATTAACGAGTATTATTTTATTGTAAATACTTTCGTCAATATTAAGCCCTGGTTCTCTTAATTCACTTTCCTTACTTTCCCAATCTGCAAATGATTTTTTAAGTTGTTTCACCATACCATTTGTATCTATATCACCATAAACTATAAAAATAGTATTGTTAGGGATTATATTGGCTTGATAATATTCACTTAAAGTAGTAGCATTAATGTTCTTCAGGGCAGCAAGTCTCAAATCATAATTAGTACTATAAGAATATGGATGGTCATTAAAAATGTTATTATAAAAATACATATTTGCCAGACTACCTTCTTGTGTTTTAGATTGTTGTAAACTCCTAACCCATTCATTCAATATCCTATTGTAATAGTTCGCCTTGAAATTAGGATTCTTTAAAATATCGGCTGCTAAAGAAATCAATTCATCCTTTTCCGATATTAAGGCAGATCCACCAAAGCTATAACTATTATCACTTACACTTAGCCCAAAACTGATTGCATTAAGTTGTTTGTAATAATCCAACTCCCGTTCACCATACTGTTTTGTACCTGTATTCATCATATCTACCATAAAATCTGAGATGCCGGCTAATTCAGCAATTTCCTGACTCCTACCACCCTTTATATATCCACTAACCATTATTAAAGGAAGTTCATGGTCTTCCATTAGGTAAACAACCATGCCATTGTCAAATTCAACCCTCTCATAATCCCCAGTTATATCTATATGTGGTATCTTATTAACATTATTGGATAACTTTTCGTAAAGTTCCTGACTAAATTCTACTTCAGCAATAACATTAAATGTAATAAGTAATTGTAAGATTAGTAAAACAAAAATAAAACTCTTTAGTCCTTTCTTCATTTAACTTCACCTTCTTCTGCTTTTTGAGGAACAATATATCCTACAGTTCTTTTCTTTCTTATAAAGTATTCTTTAGCCACTCGAATAATATCTTCCTCTGTTATATCCTTTATTTGTTGATATCTCTTTTTATATAATTCCCTATCACCATAAGTAACTTCCCCAGCAACCACACTTCCGGCAAAACTTAATACATCTCGCTGACTAAATACCAATTCCTTTAAAACTGATTTCTTTATTATTTGAATCTCCTCTGGGTCTATACCATTTTTTATAAGCTTTGCTAATTCTTCTTCAAAACCCTTTTGTACCTCCTGTATCTTACCTTCGGAAGTTGGTACTAAGATAACTTCTGTATAAGCCGGTATTGGTAGTTCTCTAATCCCAGCACCAGCAGCTAATAATATCTCTTTATTCATCTTTAACTCTAAGTTTACCTTTGAATTAGGTTTATTAACCAGTATATTTAACAAGAATTTAATAGGCATTATATCCTCATGATTACCCTCAGGGGTTTTATAAAGCATAAGTATATATGGTACTCTAGTTATTTTTTCAACCGTAATCGTTCTTTCTTTTTCCTGTTTAGGTTCTATGACTAAATTGCTTTGAATCTCTACAGGTTTATAATCTCCAAAATATTTATTTGCTAATTCAAAAACTTCATTTGGGTCAGCATCACCAGAAACAACTAGAACCGCATTATTAGGGGCATAAAACTGTTGGTAATACTCCTGAACCTTTTCAGGTGTTAAATTTTTTAAGTCTTTCATCCAACCAACTATCTCATGATGTAAGCCTGATTCCTTAAATGCCTCAGCTTTAATTATCTCATAGGCTGAATTAAAGGCATTATTTTCAATTCGTCTTCTTCTTTCCTGCATTAATACATCTTTCTCTCTATCGAATTCTCCTTGATCAATTAGTAGATTTGCCATTCTATCTGCTTCTATTGCAAATGCCAATTCCATACTTGTAGATGGTAGTTGTTCATAATAACGAGTTATATTGTATCCAGTGCTGGCATTATTACTTCCACCTACCTTTTTGACTAAACTATGTACTTGATCTTTTTTAAGGGTCTTTGTTCCTAAAAACATTGCATGTTCCAGGGCATGAGAAATACCAGTGATTCCTTCGCGTTCATTTAGAGCCCCGACTTTATACCAGATTCCAACCTTAACCATTGGTACTTTATGGTCTTCAAAAACATATACTTGCAAACCGTTTTCTAGCTCGTGATATGAATAATTAACTTCTGGAATAAAAATATCATCATTGATATCATTAGTATCCGTTGCAGCACTTACTACACTCTGCGCAAGAATAATAAATAAAAACATCAATAAAAATTTCACAAAGTAATTCTTGATTAGTTTCAAATATACCATCTCCCGTATTTAATATTTAAAAATCTAAATGTAGTACTTTTTAAGCATATATAACCATTATGCAGATGATTACACAACTATAATTATGATATAAGAAATAATTATATGCCCTTTACTTGATTTTTTTGATAACAAGGTCCTGTACTACAAACGCTTTCCATATTATACTAAATAAACTAGTCTAAGTCAAATTACATGTGCCTATGGGAGAATCTTAATATTATTTATCTTTGCTACATCTATCTTATTTCTATCATATGGGGCTTTCCGTAATTATAAATCAATATAAAAAAGTCCTGTAGGGATATAATTCTCTCTACAAGACTATAGTGGTGTTATTGATTTTATATAGTATTTTTGATTCATTAGTGGCTTCAAATATTTTGAAAAACATCTTCTTTAAAACTATATTAACTCCTTATTTCCCTTAATACCAATCTTTACTTTACTAATACAAATGTCTTTACCTGACTCTTGCACAGCCTTTTCTGCCGCCCGAACTAAACCTGTACAACAAGGTACTTCCATGAAAGCTACAGTAATCCCCTTGATATCATTTTGATTAACAATTGATTTTAGTTTTTCTGTATAGTAGTTATTATCATCTAATTTAGGACACCCCATTGCCACAGCCTTCCCTTTTAACAAATCAAGGTGATAGTCAGGATATGCTAGCGGTACACAGTCTGCAGTTAGTAATAATTCAGCTCCGTCAAAATATGGTGCATTTTCTGGTACCAGCATTAATTGGACAGGCCATTGCTGAAGTTGGGATTTTATACTTATCTCTATATCACCAGTATCTACAGTGTTTTTTTTGACTCCTTTATTGTCATCTTTTTTAGCTAGATTAATATCTATATTAGCTATTTCCTTAATATCTGCTTTGTCCAATTCATCTTCACTCTCATCTTCTTCAATACGAAAATCCATCATCTTTAGACCTGGGCATCCACCTTGATTACTATTATTTTCCTCACTAGATAGTCTATGATTGTTTTCCGTTGCCAATTGATCCATTCTTTTTTGAACAGCAATTTCATCATATTCGCCAGCATCACGTTCAATTATTTTAATAGCGTCCTGAGGACATTCACCCAAACAATCACCAATACCATCACAGAACTTATCATCATGAAGACGAGCTTTCCCCTCCACAATCTCTATAGCCCCTTCATGACACGCAGGAATACATAATCCACAACCATCACACTTTTCCTCATCTATCTCAACAATTCTCCTCTGTACCATAACATTTCCTCCTCTATTTATATTTTCCAGGTTCCTTTTATTTTTCAATACGACTTTATAAATGACTTATATGCAAAAGTTCTATAACTAATATTCTTCTATCTTTATATTCAATTATAACAGATACTTAAGCATTCTGCTGTGATAAATATCATATGGACCTCATCACCTAAATTCAGAAAAAAATTTCAATGCTGTTTTCTTCAATTAATCAGATAAAAAAAGAATCTTTGCTAGTGTTGATGCAGCAAAGATCTCACGAATATTATATGTAGCTAGCTAAGAAAGAAATAAAGTAGATATGATTACAAGCTAATCTACAAAAACTTATTTTAAATATATATCAAAATTCTTATTCCTAAAAAGCCCTATACAAATATCTACAACCTTCTCATCATATAGTATTCCTTTGTTTTTTGATAATTCTTTTATAGCCTTATCAATACCAAGGGCTGGGCGATAGGGTCTATGACTACTCATAGCATCAACTACATCTGCTACTCCTATTATCCTTGCTGACATTTCAATATCTTCTCCAGACAAATCATCAGGATAACCACTACCATCAAGCCTTTCATGGTGATGTAAAATTGTTTCGGCAATTGGGTTAGGAAACTCTATATCCTTTAATATTTGGTATCCCTCTACTGGGTGCATTTTAATCAAATTAAACTCGTGTTTATTTAATTTTGATGGTTTATTAAGAATCTCTATAGGGACTACAATTTTACCTATATCATGCAGCAGTCCAGCAATAGTAACTGTTTCAATTATATCCTCAGATAAACCCATATCTTTAGCTATTTCTCTGGCTATAATGCTTACATTCTTTTGATGACCTGCAGTATATGGATCTCTTTTCTCAACCAACTTTACAATAGCTTGAATACCCTGCTCCAATATATTATTTATTTTTTCAATACTTTGCTCTAATTCCTGCTTGGATTTTTTTCTATCTGTTATGTCTTGCAACTGATGAAAATATATGTCCTTATTACTATTACTTATAAAAGGCGTCTTATAAACAACAGACAAAAACCACCTATTAGTATTTTTATCATAAAATTCTCTTTCCTTTGAACATCCCGATTCAACAGCATCCTCTAGGGGACACTCAGGTATAGGGGAATTTGATCCATGTATAACTTTTGGACAATACCCACCAAGTATTTCTTCTGGAGAATATCCATCATGTTTCACTTTACTATTGGCCATAACTACATGGTGATCTGAATCTACCAATATTATATAGTCAGGCAGGGAATCAATTAACAATTGTACACTATCATAGGATAAGGCACTAATTTTCTCCTTTAATAAGCTGAAGTCATTATTGATTATCGCATCGTTTCCCTCTTCTAAAAAACAATCTATAATTTGATTATTAAGCCCTTTTATACCCTCCATATTTTAGCCTCCTCATTTGGTACAATTTATCCTACAATCTTATCTGCATATTCTGTCTCAGCTGATTTAACTTAATTGAGAGTACCATATTTGAACTAACTCTCAATCTTTAATTGTAAGCAATCTGTCTATAATACCAAGTTCATATTCAATATATGAAAGCTTTAATTGTCTAATTTATTTCCATAAAGTAATAGGCATCTTTTGTGGATGAAAACAATATATCCTCTGACTGATATACATTTTCTTTTTTAACTTTACTAATTATCCCATACCGTTTCATTCTATCATACTGTTCTGCATCAACTCCTGATAGAATAACCTGGCCTCCTGATTCCTGAATTTTATCTATAAAATTGCTTAACTCTCGCATAATAGTTATATCCATACGTTCAATTTCTCTAAGTCTAATTAAAAAATTATCTCCATATTTAAAGACGATTTCAAACTTTTCCTTCAAGTTATTTACAGAACTAAAATGTAAGTTTCCTCGGAGATTTAATATGAGAAACTTTTCATTTTTGTTTTTTTCATTCAAATCCCCAACTTTTCGCTGAACAAATTTGTCTTCTTTATCTTCATAACGAATTACTTCAAGACTAATATCCTCAGTCTTCTTAAGAACAACCATAACTGATGCCAATATTCCGATATATATTGCACTATCTATACTCGGGAGGGAAATTGTTGCTAAAAATGTAACAATAAATATAATGGCATCACCCCGAATGATTTTTAAATTTTTACTTATTTCTTTTATTTTAACAGAGTTAACAGCCACTATAATTACAAGGCTGGCTAATCCAGCTATAGGTACATAAGTAATTAACGGTTTTATGAATAACAAGGATATTATAATTAGAATCCCAGCAAAAAATTGGGAAAATTTAGTGCTTGCGCCTGCTTGTATATTTGCAAATGATTTAGCAAAAGACCCCGCAGTAGCAAAGGCATTGAAAAATGAACCCACCATATTTATTATCCCCTGACCTATAAATTCAGAATTAATATCTACTTCTTCTTTAGTATATACAGTTAGTGATTTTACAACTGCTAAGGTCTGAATCAATCCTAAAAATGCTATAGATAAGGCTTTACTCAGCAAGGTGTTTATCGAACTCCATTTAAAACTAAGCATATTAAATTTTAATATCCCTGAAGGTAAGTCCCCTACAACTGCTGTACTAGTTTCCAATTTGAATATGTAGACTATTACAGTTATTATAGACAAACCAATTAAATATGCTGGCCACCTTGGATTAAATCTTTTAATAATTATTATTAAAAAAACTGTTATAATTCCTATCAATAAAGAAGTCCAATTTACTTGTCCCATGTTTTTTACAACTGCGTAAACTTTAGTATAAAAATTAGACCCACCAGCTACAGTTAACCCCATAAAATTTTGTAGTTGTCCTACTGCAATCATTAGTACAGCACCTGTACTAAGACCTAAAATCAACGAATCCGATATATAGTTAACAAGACTACCCAGTTTAAATAATCCAAATAACAATTGACATATTCCAACCATAAAAGTTAATAGTAATAGTGCTCCTAAATACTCCCCCTGAGCAAATCCACTTATACTACTTGCTAGAGCCATGGCCATAATATTAGTAGGTCCGACAATCATATAATTTGATTTCCCTACAAATGTAAAAACAATCATGGAAATAATTGTAGAGTAAATACCATAAATAGGATCAACTCCTACTATTAAAGCATATGCCATGTTCTGTGGTAGACTTATTGCAGCCACTGACATTCCAGCAGATAAATCTTTTTTAAATTTGATATGATTATAATGCTTTATGATGTTTAGAACCTGAGCTAACAAATCAGCACCCCTTTATCTATTGTCTAACCCTCGCGGCTAAATAATTATTGATCTATAAGGGCTAATCCCTTACTTAATTACATACTAACTTACAAAAATTTTTATGTCAATGGATTTTTCTTACAGCACTTACCAATAATTTTTCTAAACAGCCAAGAAAAATCCTTTTATTTTTTTAGCTGGAAAAGAATTGGCTATTTTAAATTTATTAGTATTATCTTAGTGTAATAAACACAAATAGAAACAGAATAAATATTGGTATCAATAATAGCTGATACTGAAAATCCTGGTATAAAGCAGTATATAAATTACGAGCGCCTTTATGAAAATTTTTGTTAAGATTATAAAATATAATATCAAGTGACGGGAGTTTATTGTTAGTGGTTTTAAAGCACTTAGCAAATTTCAGTATAAATATTATCAGTATTAACATAACTATAAACTCAGTATATCCATCTAGTAAATCAAAGTGTAAATTAACATCCATAATAGTATTTAATACCGGCGCAGTATAAAAAGCCAATAATACAATTAATATTATAGGTATAGACAAGACTAGAAAATCTAACTTGCTAATTTTCTGACTAATATTCTCTATTCTTTGCTTCCCTAAATTATAAGCCCCATTATCACTCTCTCTTAAATCACTCTTGATAATTTGCATTAAATTACTAAGCAGACTAGTCTTATCCTTCTTTATCCCCCTAAATAAGCCCCAGTATAAAAAGCGAATGGAGTATAAACCAGTTAGCAGACTAAGCCCATACAAAATAAATGTAATTAATTCTCCATCAGTTATACTAAATATAACAAACTTTTTAGCAAAAATAGAGTTCATCCATAAAGGCATAGTTGTCTTTATATTAAAGGCTTGCTCACCATAAAAACTACTTTTAATTAGGTACTTACTATTAAATCCGGCTAAAAGTGGTACACCCATTAAAGAGCCAAAGCCAGTTAAAATACTTAAATTTATAAGTTTTGGTCTTCTCCACGCATTCTTAAATTCGTATATATTCCTACTATCATACAAATCAGTTAAATAACCGCTACCAATAAACAGACTGGTCTTTGCTAGACTATGGGCAACAATATGGAATATGCTTCCTAAATAACCAAAAGTAGTACCACTACCAATGCCTATAGCTATAAAACCTAATTGACTAATAGAGCTATATGCTAATAGTACTTTATAATCTGATGCAAGCAAGGCTTTTATTCCACCATAAGAAACCATTAGAACCCCTAGTATAAGTAAGAAAATATTACCATCAGGGATAATTTTTAAATACATTATAAAGCCTAGTTTAACAACCCAACCAGAGAGAACTGCACTTACTGGAGCTGGTGCCTGTGAGTGTACAGCAGGCAACCAAAAATGAAGACCAAATATTGCACTCTTCATCCCAAATCCCAGTACAAATAAAGACTGCAGCCAGAACTCTTTTATTGGCATTACCTCTGTATAACCCTGTCCGATAGCCAGCAAAATAGTAAAGATTAAAAAACTACTACCTAAAAACTGTATAATCAAATATTGACCTGTTAACCCCCTACTCTTCCATAAGAGCATCAAAGCTGTTGAAACAGTAACCATTTCCCAGGCTATTATAAAAATTATCCAATCGTTCGTAAATATGATACCTATAAAGGAGAGCATGAAAATAATGTTTAATATATAATATTTCTTCTGGGCTGTCTTAATATGACTTTTAGCTGTCATCATTGTTAAAAAGGTAATTAATAAACCTGTAACAGCCATTATAATATTTAATTGTTCAATTTTGAAATAAGCCAGGAAACCCTGCATGTTTTATCCCCCATAAATCTATATGACTTCTGCTAAGTGTTACGCCAGTTTACTGGATTTAACCCTTACACAACTATCAAAAACAATATAAGTATAAAAACAGGAAGCCATAATAATTGATATTGAAAATCTTTATAAATTATATTATATAAAGAACGACCAGTTTGAAAAAGGCCTTTATTAATTTTATTAAATAATGGGTCAAGAGATGGAAGAGCTTCTTTTCTATCCTTAAACCAGTCTAATCTCCACATTATAATTATAGATATTAGTAAATACACAGTTGCTTCCAGAATACCCTTTAAAAAGTTATATTTTAAATTAATATCTTCGACACTATTAACTATTAATTCTGCATTAAATCCTACTACTAAAAGTAATGTAGATAGAACAATCAAAGCCAAATACTCCACTTTTCTCAAATTATGAGTACTACTATTATTTATAATCCTGGTTTTACCTATAAGGTCTTTAAAGATCGCTAAATAAAGAAACCTCAAAGAATATAAAGCCGTAAGCAAACTAGCAGCATATAGAGCTATAGTAAAAGTAAAACCATTGTTAAAACTATATTTAATTAGGTATTTACTATTAAACCCTGCAAGTAAAGGAATACCCATCAATGAAGCAAAATTTAATAAAATAACTAGGCTATTAAACTTTAGCATAGACCAAACATTTTTAAAGTCATATATACAGCTACTACCATATTCTTTAATTAAACTACCACAAGACAGAAACAGATTTGTTTTGGCCAGTCCATGAGCAATAATATGAAGGACACTACCGATATATCCATATAGAGTACCACTAGCAATGCCAATAGCTATATAACCCAATTGGCTAATAGAACTATATGTCAATAATAACTTGAAATCCCCTGCTCTTAGAGCCTTAATCCCACCATAAAAAATCATCAAAAATCCTAAAATCAACAATAGTTGGTTTCCCTGGGGTATCAACTTCAACATCATTATAAAACCTAATTTCACTACCCAACCTGATGAAATAGCATTAAAGGTAATAGGTGCCTGTATATAAATAGATGGAAGCCAAAAATGAAGTCCGAAAACTGCACTCTTCATACCCAATCCTAATATAAATAAATTCTGCAGCCACCCCTCGCTAATAGGCATAATTTCTAGATACCCATTATTCATAGCCATCAGAATAGCAAATAACAACATACTACTTCCAGCAAATTGAATAATAAAATATTGACCGGCTAAGCCCCTACTCTTCCATACCAACATTAAACTTGTCGTAATAGTAACAAACTCCCAGGCAACAAAGAAAACTAACCATTCCTTAGTAAAAATTACTAGTAGAAAAGAAAAAATATATACTATATTTAAAAGATAATATTCTTTATGACGCAGCTCAAGTTGGGAACGAACAGCTGCCATAGTAGTTAATGTAATCAGCAATCCAATAATGGCCAGTAAGATATTTAATTCATTTAAATAAAAGCCTGAGATAAAATTCTTCATCCTATATACTAACCCCCATAAATACTCTGAGCGATAAGTAATAATGGCTGCCTAAACATCCAAAAAAACACCCCTGCTGCCAACATTAATACTGTAAAGATATAAGCTACATCAGTAACGATTCTTTCCCTATAAAATACTGAGAGTACCAAACCTACCTTTTGTGGTTTTATTCCTCTCTCATAATCCAATAAATTATAACCCCTAAATATATAACGAAGATAATAGAACAATGATAAAACGCTTAATAAAATAATCAATATAGCCGCAAGATAATGTCCAGATTGAATAAATGCTTGCAAAATATACCACTTACTAAAGAAGCCAGGTAATGGAGGAATACCAACCATACCCATTGCTGCTATTATAAAAGCAATAAATATCCCCTTATTTCTATATGCCACACCATTAAAGTCAGCAATATGATGACTACCCGTGTATTGCAACAAATAACCTACAACAATAAAAAGTGTACTCTTCATCAATAAATGGCTTATCACATGCATCAAACCACCAAACAAACCACTAACTGTATTTAAACTCAATACTGCTATTATCATACTTATATGACCAACAGTAGAAAATGCCAGCATTCTTTTGATATCATCTTCCCTAAAGGCAAGGAGATGACCCAGTGTACTAGAAAAAAGGCTCAAATATATCAAGGAGTTTTTTAAGCCGAGATTATTAATTAATTCAAAACCCAATACTGGCCAAAATAATCTTAAAAACATATAAATAAATACCTTTAATAGAACCCCTGATAATAAAGCACTGATTGGAGCCGGGCAGGCACTATGTGCCTTAGGCAACCAGTAATGAAAGGGAAATAATCCTAATTTAATCAATATAGATGATAAAAAGAAAATAAAAATAGTAGACTGCATATTTGCATTCATTTGATGAAAACTATCAGATATGAGAACCATATTAAGTGTACCCAGGTTATAGTAAATAAGGAAAACCCCAATTAAAAAAAGTAATCCTCCAATTACCCCATAAAGTAGATACTTAAAAGCAGCCTCAGCCGACTCCCTATTCCTATGAAATGTAACCAGGGCAGCTGAAGTAATTGTAATTAATTCTATAAACACGTAAAGATTAAAAATATCACCTGTTAACACAGCACCCTGCATTGCTCCTAACAAAAGGAAAAGCAAAACATAGTATTTACCCTCATGATGTCCAATAAAACCAATTGAATAAATTATTATAAGAAATAAACTGATACTAATCAATAGAGAAAAAAACAGGGCAAGACTATCCAAGACTAAGGTGATTCCAAGTGAAGAAATCCAACCTCCCAGGTTATACTTTATAACTAGATTGCCTGTAAATACTTCTTGATAATTGTAAATAAATATAAAAATTCCTAATAATAGTTCACTGGCTATAGAGACTACAACCAATAGCTTTCTTAATTTAGCATAGATTATATCAACCAGGGGTATCAAAAAGGCTGTAACTAAGGGTATTAAGATTAAAAACAAAAAACTATACTCCATTAATCACGCAACCCCTTTAAAAAATCAAGACTTATACTATTAGCAGATTTATCAAGTTCAATAACCAGGGTAAGTAAAAACGCTGTAATACTAGCCCCAATTACAATTCCAGTCAAAATTAAGGCCTGTGGTATAGGGTTAACGACATCAACGGCTTTAACGCCATTTCTAAGGATAGGAATAACCCCTCCCCTATAATTAACAGCAATTACCCAGAAGAAAACAGCAGCCTCCATAATATTCAGGCCTATAACTATTTTTATAAGGTTTTTATTTGTTAAAATTGTATAAAAACCTAGGGAAAACAGCAATACAAATACCAAGTTATATAACATGATTCCTACTCCTCTACATAAGTCTTCTGTATCATAGTATAGAATATAATAGCAAGTCCTGCTCCAACTTTAAAACCAATTCCTATATTAATTAAAGGGATACTTCCAGCGCTTATAAGTGTTCCAAGTCCACTCCCTATTGGATCAAAGTTGCTCAAGAAATATCCGCCAGATATTAAACCCAGTCCACCAATAAAAACAAAAAGAAGCGCTCCTCCAGTTTCCAATAAAGTCTTCGCCTTAGGGCTATATTTTTCATAGTCAAAAGCACTTCCATATACAATACTGAAAATTATTGAAATAGTACCTAGCACCACACCACCCTGAAACCCTCCACCAGGTGATAAATGACCATGTGTAATTACATATAAGGCGTATAAGAATACAAAGGGCGTTAAAATTCCAAAGGTTCTTTTTACAATAAATGATAAACCCTTTGAGGAAACAGGTAGTGTTTTAAAGGAAAGTATCAGAACTATAGCACTAACAGCAGCAAAAATAACAGTACTTTCACCTAAAGAATCAAATCCTCGATAATCGTAAAGGATAGCAGTTACCAGGTTTAAAGATCCCGTCTCTTTAACCCCATTATTTATAATGTGTTCAGCAGTACTATTAGCAACTATCTCTTGAATTGGTACATGATAAAAATTTATTAAAAGAAAAAAAGCTAATAACGATAAAACAAGTATAACATGAAACTCTTTTTTCTTAATTATATAAAAAAGAGTTTCTTTATTTATATTCTTTTTATATATTATAGCACGGATAGCTTTCACCCTACTTTTCCTCCTCAGAAATATAGTGTGTCTTCCCTGACCTTACCTGGCTAATAGCTGTCATAAAGATGGCAGTATTCAGTCCGGCACCTATTACAGCCTCGGCAAGAGCCACATCAGGGGCTTTATATATTAAATATAAGGCAGTAAGAGAAACAGAAAAAACTGACAGACAAATAATAGAAATCAATTCATCTTTAAATGTAACCGCTAAAAAAGCAGATATAACTAGCAGTAAAATTAATAAATATTCCAGTATAATCATTATTCCTCTCCATCCCTTTCCAGAAATTCTGAGTATTCATCAACGGTTTTTACCTTTGGTAAAGCAATTTTCTTCTTATAAGAGGCCCTAGCAATAGCGTGAGTAGCCATAGGGTTGGAAGCCAAAAAAAAGAAACTTATCATTAAAATTTTGAGGCTCAAATAAAACTCCCACACATATATAGCTATCCCCATTGTCAACAAAACTGCACTTATAGTAAGCA
>JADQBV010000029.1 GCA_016278415.1 Halanaerobiales bacterium | reverse complement strand
ATTGCATCTTTTAAATAGGCTAGATCTTTAGTTGTAATATAAGCAGGTGGTTTTGCCATTCTCTGTTGATTTTGAAATTGTTGCTGACTTTGTTGTACTTGGGTATATGTTCCTTGCATTTCATTTTCACTACCTTTCTATTTTGTTATCCTTTTTATTATTTGGTATAATTGAAATATTATTAGTTCCAATTTGTTCCTTATATACAACTTTGCAGGATATTATCCTTAAACATAGAATATTGTAGAGTGAGTGTGTTGTGAAAAATTTAAGTTGTAAATCTCATTTATATTATTTTAATAAATCTTTGTATAAAACTTTATTACCGGGAAAGATGGAATCAGGGAGTGGTATTGATGTTGACTGAAAGTATAACCGATGGACTAAATCCAGAACAAAAAGAAGCTGTTGAACACTTTAAAGGACCTATACTTGTTCTTGCAGGAGCAGGGAGTGGTAAAACCAGGGTGTTGACTAGAAGAATAGCCTATATGATAGAAAACTACGGTGTGTACCCTTCAAATATTTTAGCTGTAACCTTCACAAATAAAGCTGCTAACGAAATGAAGGAAAGGGTTTCAGGTTTAGTGGGGGGAGTTGGAAGGAGCATAAGGGTAAGTACTTTTCATTCCTTTTGTGTAAGGGTCTTGAGAAAAGAAATTGAAAAGATAGGTTATAATGATAATTTTGTAATTTATGATACTGCAGATCAAAGAACCCTTATGAAAAATGTCTTAAAGGATATGAATATAGATGTTAAAAAGATTAAGCCTCGTGCGATTCTAGCTGGAATTAGTAATGCAAAAAATGAGCTGATAGGACCAGAAGAATACCAAAAAAAGTCCGGTGATTACTTTATTCAGACTACGGGACAAGCATATGAAATATATCAAAAAAGACTAAAGGATAATAATGCCCTGGATTTCGATGATTTAATAATGAAGACAGTTGAATTGTTTGACAAATATGAACACTTATTAGATTATTATCAGGATAGATTTAAATATATTTCAGTAGATGAGTATCAGGATGTTAATGCTGCACAATATCAGTTAGTTCAGCAGTTGGCAGAAAAATACAGAAATCTTTGTGTTGTAGGTGACCCAGATCAAGGTATCTATGGCTTCAGAGGGGCTGATATTAGAAATATTTTAAATTTTGAACAAGACTATCCTGATGCTAAAATAATCAAGCTAGAGCAAAATTATCGCTCTAAAGAAAAAATCCTAAAGGCGGCAGATAGTGTAATATCTAAAAATATTTCTCGCAAAGAAAAGACACTTTGGACAGATTTAGGAGAGGGTAGTGATTTAAGATATTACCAGGCTTATAATGATAAAGATGAGGGTAATTATGTCTGTAAAAATATTAAGGAATTATTAGAGAAGGGTTATCAATACAAAGATATGGCAATTTTATATAGAACAAATGCCCAATCACGTTCCCTGGAAGACTCCTTGGTTAAATATGCTATACCATATCAGATCATTGGTGGTGTACGTTTTTACGATAGAATGGAAATAAAAGATATCATCTCATATTTAAGGGTAATATATAATCCTGATGATGATATAAGTTTATTACGTGTAATTAACAAGCCCCGAAGGGGAATAGGTGATGGTACAACTTCTAAACTAACTTCTTTCGCTGAAACAAGAGATATCAGTCTTTATGATGCTTGCCTGAGAGCCAGGGAGATATCAGCATTAGGAACTGCCTATCAAAGCAGGTTATTAGAATTTATCTCATTAATGGAAGAGTTTAAGTTAGCAAGCCAGAATTTATCTATAAATGAGTTAACTCAAAAGGTTCTTGATGACACAGCATATCAAGAGAATCTATTGGCAGAAGGGTCTATTGAAGCACAGACTAGACTAGAAAATATTCAAGAACTTTTTTCGGTTATGGAAGAATTTCAAAATGAGGATGGGGAAAATTCCTTATCAGCCTTTCTGGAAGAGATAGCTCTGGTTGCAGATGTAGATAATATGGATGATTCTATAGACTATATTACATTGATGACCTTTCATTCAGCTAAGGGATTGGAGTTTCCAGTAGTATTTATGGTTGGTATGGAGGAAGGAATTTTTCCACACGCCAATTCTATGTTTGAAGAGGATGGTTTGGAAGAAGAGAGACGTTTATGTTATGTTGGAATTACTAGAGCTATGAAGGAGTTATATTTAACTATGGCACAGGAAAGATTTCGTTTTGGAGAATATCAGTCATATCCACCATCACAATTTTTGAAAGATATACCTGATAATCTGTTTGAAGGGTCTTCTATAGAAGAAGATGGTGAATTAGATCTAGATTTTGGAGATTTTAATGACTTCGATGAGTTAGATAAAAACAATGTAAAACCTGCTAAACCCAAATATGAAGTTGGACAAAAGGTATATCATCCTAAATGGGGTGTAGGAAGTATAATTGATATAGAAGATGAAAGAGGTCTACAATTAAAAATTAAATTTTCTAGCGGTAAACCGAAAAAATTATTAGCTGAATTTGCCCCAATAAAGAAAGTATAATCAAACCTTTCATATAAATTTTTCCTATGGTAAGTATTTTGAATTAAATACTCTGCATATTAATACTCCTAGATAAGATAAGGATAGTTATTTATCTTATCTAGGAGTATTTTGACTTCTATCAATGTATTTGTTATATATAGGGGTTTGACATATTTTATCGTTTTAATTATAATTCACTGTATGAGTTACTTAATTTAAGCGGTAAATTAAGTAAAATGATTTTTTTAGGAGCCAATCTTCATATTTTTAAAGTCTTTCAATGCTATTTTGGTATTATTTTAAGACATTTTACTATTTTAATACGATTATTGAAAAAATATATCAGTAGTGACCAAAGCAATTATATTATAACTATAACAGAGGAGAAATAAGAATATGAGTAAAAACATGGCGCATTATCATAGTAAAGTAGAAGAGCATTCAAAAAATAATTTTCTTTTAAATGTTCTCGATGGATCATTTTTTAGTTTTGGTATGGGTTTTATATCAAGGGCAACAATATTACCGTTTTTTGTTAGTCAATTAACAGACTCAAAAAATTTAGTTAGCCTAATTATGTCAATATTTATGTTAGGCTCTACAATACCACAATTAATTACAGCCAATATAGCTGAATCCCTTAAAAGAAATATAAAGGCGATTGCTATTGTAGGCTTAATACAGCGGTTGCCTTTTCTTATACTGGCTATTATGACAGTAGTTATTAGTAAAGACCAAGGCTTTATATTGCTGACTGTATTCTTTTTATTGTGGGCTGCATTTAGTTTCCTGATGGGAGCTATATCGCCGTTTTGGTTTGGCATGGTATCTAAGGTTATACCAGACGATAATCGTGGTAAGTTTTTTGGATATAAGAGTTTTTTTGGCAGTTTATTACAGGTAAGTGGTGCTTTTTTAGCAGGTATTATAATAAAAGAATATTTATTCCCTACTAGTTTTACTATTTTATTTTCACTTACTTTTATTACTATGATGATTTCATATGCCTTTGTCGTTTCAGTTAAAGAACCATCATACCCCGCTCCTAATAGTAAATTGGGTAATAGAGATTATTTTAAAAAGTTACTTACTATTATTAAAGAAAAAAAGAATTTTAAAATGTATTTAATTAGTCTATTGTTTACTAATTTTATTGGGATGATAAATGGCTTATATACAGTAGCTGGGATAGAGAGGCTTGGATTGAGCGGTGAAGAAGCTGGAATCATGATAAGTATATTTACTGTTCTTCTAATTGGTTCTCAAAGCCTTTCCAGTATAGTATGGGGTTACTTAAGCGATAGATGGGGTCATAAATCAGTGCTTGTTTTAACAGCAATATTCAATTTAATAGGTGCAAGTATAGCGGTGATTGCAAATATGCCGATATTATTTTATCTTGTATTTCTTTTTACAGGGATAGCATTAGGAGGAACTATGGTTTCATTTGTAGCTATAATACCAGATTTCTGCAAGCAAGAAGAAGCCCCTTCTTATGCAGCAATTGTTAACATTATACGTGGTTTAACAGTAGCGGTAATTTCTTTATTTGGTGGTCTCATTGTTGATTTATTTAACTTTCAAGTTGCATTTTTCATTGCAGCAGTTATGATGGGAATAGGATTATATATTTTAAAATACAAAGTTGTAGAACCGAGAGTAAGTTCTAGTTAAAAATTAAAGATAGTTTATAATTTTCTTGTTGTAGGTATTATTTTGTTTTTTGAAAAATTAAATATATAAAATCAAATGTCTTTGCAATATGTCCTTAAATATCAGGAGCTAGTTTAATCTAGTTCCTTTTTTGTTATGATTTAAAGTTTATTAAATTATTTAATAATATCAAATATTTTATATTTTATGTTTTAAAAAGAAGGAATTTTTGCCTATTTGTTGAATATATATAATATAGGCAAAACCGGTTTTGAAAAATGAGGAGATGGTTATATAAATGGTTAATATAAATGACATTGCAAAAATGGCTCAAGTTTCTAAATCTACTGTCTCCCGAGTAATAAATAATTATCCCGATGTGAATAAGAAGACTCGAAAAAATATAATTAAAATTATGAAAGAAAACAATTATTGGCCTAATACAGTTGCTAGAAGTCTATCAACTAATAAAACATATACAATAGGGATGTTCGTTCCAACTAACTTAAATAACTTTTTTTTCAGAGAGGTTATACAAGGTATTGAATATACACTCGGTGATTTAGGATATGACTTATTATATTTTACTCATCAAAAAAGTTTGAAATATTACATAGATACTGGTATTAAATTTAACTTTGTAGAGAAGTCTTTTGATAAGAATGTGGATGGTATAATAATGCTTGGCTTTAATACAAGTAATTTAGATAGATTTAAGCATCTCATTGAATCTAATATACCTACTGTCTTTTTAGATATAAAACTCCAAGGTGAAAATTCTTCTTATGTTATTTCTGATAATAAAGGTGGTGCCCGGAAGGCTATAAAATATTTATATGGTCTTGGACATAGGGATATAGCTATATTATTAGGGCTATCAGAAGTACAACCTTCATTGGAGAGATATAATGGATGTGTGGAAACTTTTAAGGATTATGGTCTAGAATTAAAGAAGAACTGGTTTTATAAATTAGATTATTTATTGGAAGAAGGCTATCGGGCAATGGAGGAGATATTGAAATTAAGGGAAAAACCAACTGCTATTTTTGCTGAAGATATGTTAGCGATTGGTGCTATAAGGGCAATTAAAGACGCTGGAATGAGTGTTCCAGAAGATTTTTCCATCATTGGATTCGATAATATAGAATTGAGTTTTCATTATGATTTGACTACTATTAATCAGGCTCAATATGAAATGGGGGAGACGGCTTCTCAATTACTAATGCAGATAATTAATGGAGAAAAATTTAAAGAAGTGAAAATACCAGTTGAGATAGTTGAACGAGGATCTTGTAGATTAATTTAAAGACTTTCTTTCTTATATACCGTTGTAGTACAGTCATTCTGTACTTATATATTACAGTTTGAATTCCAAAACCGGTTTTGGAAGAATTGAATATTTAGAAGATAACCATTTATTACACGACTTTATTTAGTATTATAATTTCTTAGAGGGTATTCGGCTAAACCCTAAATAAAATAGCTTAAAATTGAAAAAACGTA
>JADQBV010000078.1 GCA_016278415.1 Halanaerobiales bacterium | reverse complement strand
AAATACTAATTTTCCTTGTTCATCTAACCATTTATCAGCAACAGTGTATGTAATCATACCTGATATGTCTAACTCATTACCGCCATGATATGGAGTTCTTGAAAAAATTTCATAGGATTGACAAGTAGGTTTTATTTTTTCTCTATATTCAGGTGGTAAATTTGACCATCTCACCCAGGGAGGATTTCCAACAATTAGATTGAATTTACCAGCTGTAACTGACCAAAAGAAATTCCTAACAATTCTAAACCAAATTCCATTCCAATCTTTTTTATGCAATGCTAATACCTGACTATATGTTGTCTCTAAGTCTTTTCTCCATAACTTTGCTTCGTTATTAGTTATAATGCTCTTTTTGAGTAACTCTGTTTCAACACTAGTATATTCATGCGACATATTAATGCTTTTTTCCATTATATTAAAGATGTTATCTAATTTATCTCTATCGAATGCCAGTTTTTCGGGCAATTTTATTATTAAATTTGCATGATTACTACCCACTTTATATTCAACAGTATTAGTGTTTGCTTCTATAGTAGCAGACGGTGAATATACAGCATCTGCCAATAATACAGGAATTTCAATAGATTTTGCTCCACATTTTGCAAACAAATCAGCAATTGCTATTAAATAATTAACCCTTGCTGTTTGTACTGCTAATGGATTAAGGTCAAAGCCCCAAACATTTTCTATTATATGATCTACAATCTCTTCTTCTGAATAACCCGCTATTTCTGCAACACTTCTCTTCCTATTAATTGTTTTTAACAAAAATGATCCAGAACCACATGTTGGATCTAACATTCTAACTTTTAGCCAATCTTTAGTATCAGTTTTATCTAATGTTACATCTATTAGCCAAGCAGGTGTATAAAATTCACCCATAGTTTTCCGTAAAACTTCTGGAACTAAAGATTGATAAAACCCTCTCAAAACATCTTGAGAACTATCGAAATTAAGATCATCTATTTTATATAATGATAGTTGTAATAAAACACCTTTAATTGCATCTAATATCTTTTCTTTCCTTTCACTTGAAACATCAAGATACCATGAAAAAATAGCCTCTTCAACAAAACCCTTAATTCCTACATTCTTAAACAGTTTACTTCTTTCTATATCTTCTCTTAAAATTTTTTCAAGTTTTTTATAAGGTTGAGTAGCAGCATACTCACAAAAATCTTTAAATTGAGTTAAACCATAATGAGAAATAATCTCTGCTCCTAACAATTTAATAACTATAGCATTATAAGTATGAATAACAAATAATACACCTGAAATCGAATCTTCATCCATATTTGGCAAAGAAAAATTTAATGTTTTTAATATCTTATCTTTTTGCACACTTGATAAATCCGCAACTTGACCATAAAGGGTCTTCCATTCTGCAAATAACATTTTAATTTTATTATTACTATCTTTATTAAAATACTTAGCTAATTCCGAAGATAATTCACTCATTAATAGCTTACCCACACTAGACATATGACCAAAGTCTTCTATAAGATTCTCTATTATAAAAGCCCGCCTACTTGAATTTTTTATAACTAATACTATTTTTAAAATAGATTCTTCAGAAAAAGGCATCATATCTCCATGAACAATTTTATCATTTTTTACATATGCAAAAACAACATGTTCTCCATCAGTAGCTATACCAGTATAATCTGATTGATCTAATCCTTCTTTTTTTGCTCTTCTTATTATATATGGTTGTAGTCTTTCATATATTGCTTCTTTAAACTTTGCTGAATCAGTACTTCCGTTAAATACACCTTTATTTTTAAATTCTATTATTATTTGATTATACACTGCATCATTTCTATCTCTCTCAGCATGAAACCTTATATCAAGCTCATTTTCAAAATGTTTTAGCCAGTCTTTCCTTACTTCCTCTTCCATTACCCAAGTATGTTTATCTTTTTCGATGTTATAATATATTTCTTTCGACATATAGTATCCCTCATTTCATTTTCACAATAAACTCCTTTTTTAATTATTCGATAAAATTTTACGAAAACCTGCATTTAATATGAGTTGTATCTATATTGTTTCTCCTCTTCTATCCATACATCTTTATTTCAACTAAGATAAAGAAACCCTAACTCAATATAAAATTAGTTAGGGTACACTTTGCCTTCTCTTTATAATGATGTTTGCTTATATAACCTTTCAATTATCCAATAATAACTTTAAGTCTTATCAAAACAAATAAACTTTTTTATGAAGACCTTTATTTTTTTTACAACTTAATATCATGGGTTACACCCATTTAATCATAAATTAAAATCAAAAACAAAACGCACTACTATCCTATTTGATAGTAGTGCAAATATAAAACTATTAGCCTCAATAGGCTAAAAAAAAATGAGAGGAATGTGATTTTTGATGACAAGAAAACAAAAATATGCTTTATCACTTGAAATTAATGAGGATTTAATGCTAGCTGATACGGACAATTATCCAGATTATCTAACACCGGAACATATGACAGAATTATATGGTAAATATACTCCTGATGAATATCTTAATATGATGTTGAAAGGCCCATTACCCTACGATGTACAAGAAAATACCCCAGTGATTGATGTGTTTGACTTTGCTAAGTGGTTTGCTATAGATCATACTACCTTTTAACTAATCATATAATCATGATTCATAATCTTATTAATAGATTAAACTGTCCTGAAATCATTGAATTTATACTATTTCATAATTCCTTAGTATCTTATTACTTTTAATTCAATTATTTTCAATAATCAAAAGAGCATTAATCTCTTTTTTATAAATATATTATATATTTGATAGCCTGGATTTACTGTATACTAAAAATCTTTCAAGGAGGAATGATAATTTGAATTCTACAGCACGACATATTAATAATAATGTTCAGAAAGTGGCTATATATGCTAGAGTCAGTACTGCTGAGCAGGCAGAACAAGGTTATAGTATTGATGCTCAGATTCAAACCCTAAAGGACTATTGTACATCAGAAAATAACGAAGTATATGAAGTCTATGTTGACAGAGGCATCTCAGGTAAGTCTATTAAAGGTAGACTCGCCTTACAAAAGATGCTTGATGATGCTGAAGATGGTCTCTTTGATACTCTGCTGGTCTGGAAGATTAATCGATTGGCCAGAAAGCAATTAGATATGTTAAAAATAGTTGATAAACTAAATAAGAATGGTGTTTCTTTCAGAAGTTATAGTGAAAATTTCGAGACTGAAACTCCCATGGGTAAGTTTGCTTTGCAGATGATGGGTGCTGTCTCTGAGCTGGAGAGAAATACCATTGTAGATAACGTAAAGATGGGTATGAAACAAAGAACTCGACAAGGCAAGTGGAACGGCGGTACAGTCCTTGGCTATGATTCTATAAAGATTCCGGCCAAAAATAAGCAGGGGTATCAAACAGAACTTCAAATTGTTCCTGATGAAGCTATCATTATCAAGAAGATTTTTAACCTCTATGCTTCCGGTAATGGCTTTAAGTCCATAGCCAACAAGCTTAATCATGAAGGTTATAAAACTAAATATGGTAACATGTTCAGTAACTCCGCTATTAGGAAAATCATTAAGAATCCTATCTATCTTGGAAAAATCCGCTTTAATCTCCGTAAAAATTGGAGCGAACAGCGACGAGCAGGTACCAATTCAGACCCATTGATTGCTGAGGGTGACCATAAGGCAATTATCTCTCAGGAACTGTGGAATAAGGTTCATACTCTCTACGATAAAAAAAGTAAGACTTATCAAAAAAGATATAGTGTTGATTTCCCTTTAACTGGACTGCTTAGATGTCCTGAATGTGGTCACAACATGGTTATGAACCGGGCCACCTGGAAGCTTAAGGATGGAACTAAAAAGGTTGCACACTATTACATCTGCAGCCAGAACCGGACTAAAGGTACTGCTGCCTGTCATGCTAATGGTATTCGTAAGGAAAAGGCTGAAGAAGATGTTTTTAATAGACTTAGTAACACTCTGGCTAATAAGAAGCTGATTAGTGATATAGTTGACCGGATTAATAACAAGAGGGCTTGTAGAACTGAACCCCTAGAAGATGAACTATCTCAATTAGAAACCAGAATCGAAAAAGTTGCTGAAAAGAAAGACAAGTACTTTAATTTGTTTGAAGAAAACGTAATCGACAAAAATGTTTTGGCTGATAAATTGAATAATATTACAACCGAACTGGAAAGATTAGACTCCAGAAAGACTGAGATTAAATCTAAGCTGTCTGACAGTAGTACTGCACCTGTAACATATAAATTAGTGGAACAAAGCCTTAAGAGCTTTAACAAGCTGTTTAAACAAGCTTCTACGGAGCAACAAAAGAGTTTGCTTAGATTAGTAATTAAAGAAATAACTATGGATGATGATAAAAATATTGATACTGTAAAACTTGGCTTTGATGAGGAAGTGCGAAAGCATTTCCTCTCAGAGTATGATGAATGTGAGAAAGAGGATTTCTCTGATGATGGGAAATCCTCTTTTCGTTTTACTATTGCTATTTAAAGAGGATACCCTTTAATGCCCTTAGTCTAACTATTAAGGGCATTATTTAAAAAACTAAGTTATTACTTTAAGATTTAATATTTATTAATATACTCTTTGACTATTCATTTTATTGTTTTGTAGTCTTTTAATTATACTCTCATTCTCATTCCAACTATTACAGACTTCATACTTATGTATTTCATCGTTATGCATATTACAATGACGAACAGCTTTACCACCTTCTGAAAAAGTGCACGTTGAACAGCTCTTTGCAAAATATGTTTTTATATTGTTATTAATTATAAATACTTTTCTATCTTTAAAAACATCTCTTAACTCTCTTGCTTCTTCTTTATCATCTGTATATATTTTACGGTAAACTACCTCTCCTTTTTCTTTATAACTAACATGCCCTCGAACTGAATTCATATAGTTTTCGATACCAACAATTGAATTTCCATTACCTAACCACTGTTTACAAGTTTCTAAACGATGGGTAGCTTTATTGATTAAACCACATGTATCTACCGAACTAGCCCCACCTCTGTGTAAGCAGTTATCACAACAACGAGCAATACCTATTTCTGGCATTAATCATATCCCCCTTTCTATATTCTGAAATATTATAATTTATAGTAGCTTCTATCCTATTTTTAAGTACCGTATACAAGTCTTCTTCATATTATGATATGTTCTTTGCTATATGATCATATTTTTCTATTAATTGCTCTATTCTTTTTATAAGTTCGTCGTAAGTTATAATATCTATTACATTTTTATATTTTCGTTTTATAATCTCAAAGTCCCCAAGCTGCTCATTAGTCAAATTATTCTCTCTACCCATTATTATAATACCACCAGGACTAATA
This sequence comes from Halanaerobiales bacterium, assembly GCA_016278415.1. The sequence continues at coordinate 379 of JADQBV010000078.1, read as the reverse complement.
ATTTTAATTTTAAAATCCTTAGGTAAATTCTTAGAGTATCTTTGAGTCAGTTTCTCCTCAGCAGTACACCCCCATTTATTTAAATAAAATCATTAGCATTGCATAAACTTTTTTGATTTTTGTCAAGTTCCGCCTATTGATAAATGTTATTATCTACCGAATATTCGCACACATCTTTTCTCCAACTATAGAAAAAGAAGTAACAATGTATTAAACGATAGCCTTTATCCACATTTTACCAGTATGTTGTTGTAAGACTTTTTACAGTATTACTGGGTCAATTTCAGTACTGTATAAAAGTTCTGTATCGCCTGACATCACCTGCCCTATGTGTTAGGATAGTTGTCGTATAGATTAAATAGTGTATAATATAAGTACG
>JADQBV010000170.1 GCA_016278415.1 Halanaerobiales bacterium | reverse complement strand
TTCTTCTAATAATTTAGCGTTTTTCTCAGTTAACTGTTCCTGTGAAGCAAAGATAGCGCCATCTACTAATCCACTTTTAAAAAGATCTATATAACGTGCTTCTTCATCTGCCCTTCCATCTGTACTACATAGAATTACATTATACCCTTCTTTCCTTGCCTTATCTTTTACAGCCTGTGCCAATTCAGCAAAAAAAGGATTTACTATATGTGGAACAACTAAAGCAATAATATCAGTTGATTTTTTAACAAGGGCCCTAGCTCTTGCATTAGGGACATAGTTAAGTTCTTCTGCTACATCATGGACTTTCTTATATGTATCAATATTCACCTTATCACTATTATTTAAAGCCATAGAGGCAGTTCCTATAGATACCCCTGCTTTTTTTGCAACATCTTTTAAAGTAATCCCCATTTTATATCTCCTCTTTGAAACGTTTCAATATATTTTATTTTTAGTATATCAAAAATTTTCTGTTAAGTCAAAATGTTTTTTTAGCATTATAGAATAGCTATAAGCCCTTCAAGTATCTTACTCATTAACTCATTAAATTTCATTACCTATTTAAGTTCTTATCTAATCCACCTCACTTTATTTCTTTGACCCGTCCAACAATCCCACTCTCAAGCATAACCTTAATACCATGAGGATGATTTGGTGAATTGGTAAGTATCCGCTTTACTATACCCTCTGTAAGCTTACCACTTCTTTGATCTTGTTTTTGAACAACCATTACTGTAGCACCTTTTGTAATATCACTTCTTTTTGTTCCCGACATTATACTCACCCTAACTTTTGTTTTGGTTTATATTTCACCCTTTGAATTTTTGGTAAAAATCAGTAATAATTTGACTTGGATAAAGATTTTCCTTAAATATCAATCTAGTTGATATAGTAACCTCAATTACCCCAATTATAAAATAAATCATATGTAAAAAGTGAACTGCACCCATTATAATACATTGAACAACAATCCATATTACCAGCGCCCAACTAAATACACTACTAATATATAAATGAAATCTAGCTTTTGAGCGGAGCATTAATGCACTAATTATATTACCAATACCAATTACAACAAATAAAATAACACCTGGAATTAGATAATTATTAAATGGAGATCCCTTCAAAAGCTCTGTAGATATACCCATTGGACCTTCAGGATTTAGAATAGCACCTAATCCTCCTCCTAATGCACCCACTCCTACAAAAGCATGTAAAAAGAATAGTATTCTATACAATATAACCACCTCACCTACACCGTATCCACAGCCCAGATCTAATACTATAACCTGTGTATCCAATACCTTCAATAATACCCTGATCTGTTAATTTACCTTTTAATAACTCCTCATAGATAAAATATAGTAATACCTCAAATAAGCTGACATATCTCTTCACTTAATTTACTTTGACTGAATTACCAATTTCTTTAATTAGTATTGGGTCTGGATTAAGGGAAGAAAATAGCCTCTTATTCAATTGTTTCCTACTATTAATAAGATATTTAGCCATTTTATCCAGTGCTATTGTAGATAAAACTGACTGTATATACCCCTCTATTAGATTATCTAGACTAAGACCCAGAATATTAAAATCTTTCCGGTCCATCAATTTAAGACGGCTTACATCACTATCCCAACCATTGCTTAATTTAACAGACAGATTAGTTCCCAGCATATCCCATGATTTCCGCGAATCGTCCAATGTGCTAGTTAAAGGAGATTTTGCCCTGCGTGCATACATTGCTATAGGTTTAAAACCTTCCTGAGTAGCTGCAATCATAAATCTTAAATCTGAGGCATATATATTCTTTCTTTTATTTGGAACTGTGCCAACATGATAGAATTTCCCCTCGGAGCTCATAGTACTCCATTCGTAATTCCCTACTAAACTTTGAACAATAAAATTTTTATAATGGTGTTCCAAAGCCATAAATTCATCTAGCTCTTTTTCATTTGTTATGGTATAAACACCCTGACCAGCATTACTATAAGGATTTTTAATTACGGCATGCCCGCCAAATCTATTAACCCATAATGGTATTTCCTTTAAGTTTACATTCATTATCGTTTCAGGTGTAAAAATTTTTAAACCATTATTCTTAAGTTCAGCATTAAAGAGATCATATGCCTTTGAAGCGACTAATTTATTTCTACCTCCAGCCAGACATGCAATAATAGGATTATAGATAAGTGTTTTAGTAGCAACCGGAATTCGGTTCCATGGTTTCTGTGTAACATAGCGAAATGCTGCTCTAATTGGATGCCATGTATCATCAGCATCTCTTACTTCCATTATTCCATTATTAAATCTTACAGATGAATTATCATCATCTGAATAAAAAGTGACTAGGAATACATTTTCACCAGTTAACTCAGCAAGTGCGGCAGCATATCCTGAGGCCTCTATATAATTTTTATCATAAACTATTGCTAAATGGCCTTTTGGTAATCTCTTAGAATTAAGCAATGGTAGAAAAGATTCTTCTAATAAACGTTTGTAGCCACCCATTTCTTGATTATCGTGTAATACAGGCATAGACTTTTGACCTGAAGGAGACGAATTAGTCTCAACAACTATCATTTTTTTGTTTCCTTTAGCTGTAGTTACATGAAACAAGTCTGTTCCTGTCCAATAAATATGCTTTGGTTTATATTCAATTAATGACATTAAATAGCCGTGGTCGATCAATGGATTAAGATGACAATACCTTTCAACAACTCGCTCTTTACTCATATTCATAAAGTAGCTTACAAGGGTATGTGCCTGAGCATTAACAACTTTTTCATAATAATGTTTGTCAACCTCAAATGAATCTGGTGAAATTAACTGTGCTGGTTCGGAAAATTTAATCTCCATAATCTTTCCTCCTAGTTATTTAGGATTAAACCTTGTTTTTATATATTTATATATATCCAAAGGAATATTTACATCATTACATGACTCTAATCCCTTAAACATAGGTGATGAATTAACCTCGCATATTTTATAACCATCATTACTATCAAATAGTAAATCTACACCTGCTATATCTAGTCGTAATATTTTCGTAGCCTCTAAAGAAAGCCACTCTATCTCTTCAGTTAGAGGAAATGGTGTCACACTTCCTCCTGCCGAATAATTAGCCCTATATTCGTTTTCTTTTGCTTGCCTCTTCATACAAGCTATTACTCTACCACCAACAACAAACACCCTTAAGTCTTTACCATAGCTTGTAGTAATCATTTCCTGAAGTATAATATTCATATTTGGATTTGCAATTTCAATTATTCGTGCTAAATCCTCAAATTTTTCTTTATCATGTGCAAGGAAAACACCCCTCCCCAAGGATCCAGAAAGGGTCTTAACTATTAATGGAAACCCCATATGTTGTTCAATATGTTTAAAATCAACAGGAAATTTCAACAACATTGTTTTAGGTACTGGAAGCCTACTTTCAGCTAGAATTTGATGTGTGAAAAGTTTGTCCTTCACAGTATCAATACTTATAGAAGAATTGATACAATAGACACCTAACCTCTCTAAATGCCTTATTAAAGCCAAAGCAAAATATGAGGTGCCAGATCCCATTCGTGGTAATACAAAATCCGGTAGTGGTACTTGTTTCCCGTCAACAAAAATACTTTTTCTATCTTCACTTGTTACTATAACATCAATCTGATCAGGTCGATAAACACTAATTTCAATGCCCATCTTTCCTGCTTCATCAATAAATCTCTTAGTCTCGTAATGTTCCTCAGTAAGCTCTGATTCTTTTACTTTATATATTATCCAACCTCTCATAATGTCCTCCAATATTTATGTATTTATTCTTATCATCTAAGATAACTTATCGGATTAACCGGTCGTCCATTAACCTGGACTTCAAAATGTAAATTTGGTCCAGTAGTCGTTCCTGTATTTCCCGATTTAGCTATTAATTTACCCCTATTAACCCATTCACCAATATTAACTAATAGCTTGGAGTTGTGAGCATATAATGTTTTTAATCCTTTTTGATGCTCTATAATCACTGTCTCACCATATCCTCTTGCCCATCCGCTATATATAACCCTTCCATCACCTGCAGCTTTAACACTTGTTCCAATCGGTGCAGAAAAATCTATCCCTTCATGCATTTTGCCCCATCGTCTACCAAAGGATGATGAGAGCCTAGCAAATATCGGTTTTATAAATAACTTTTCCAAGCGATCCCTATAGCCAAATTCAGGCTTAGCATTGGGTAAAATAAGCATCTTCCCTGGCTCAACTTGATCAGGGTCATTTATTTGGTTAGCTTTTACTATCTTCTGTATACTTATTTCAAACCTATTGGAAATTGAGGAAAGATTCTCACCAGGTCCTATTTTATATAAGATACCCTTTACAGGAAGAATCTTTATAAGTTCACCAGGCTTAATTCTATTCATATTGCTAATGTCATTAGCACCAATCAAAGTGTCAATATCAATTTTATGTTTACTAGCAATCGTCCAAAGGGAGTCACCTGTCTTTACACGGTATTCCTGTATTTGATCAATTAAGATTGGTTTATTAGCCTCTATTCTTTCCCGAAACACAGGTGCTACTAATAAGTTTTTAGTTTCAACTGTAATCTTATTATCAGATTGATTTACTGGTTTCTTTACTTCTAATTTATATACTTTATCTTGCTTATCTATATGTAATTTATCATCAAAATGTAATTCATCAGCAGAATTATTACTTTGTTCCCGGTAAGCTATTATATTGTTATCAAATAACCTTTTACTATCCTCGAATTTAACTATTTTATTATTATTTAAATTTTCTTTAAGAGATGAGTTGCTTAACTTTATAGAGGGAATCATCGTAGCAATAACATCCTTGCTATACCTTTTGTCAAGCCCAAATATATTAATAGTAAGTATAAAGACAACTAATATTATTAATAATATAATTTTTCTTTTCATAAGTAATTTTAACCTCCAATAATTATGTGAAGAATTTTACTCACAGTTATTTAATTATACTATTTTATTTGCGAGATAGTCAAGTTCTTTACTCTACATATTTCAATGCTTTATCAGTGATCTCTGTTGGATAGTTAAGGTATTGTAACAATTTAACAGCATTTGCAGTAACTGCAATCCCTTTTTTTAATGTATAATCAAAATCAAGACCGTTTTTGCTCCGCTTCTGCAAAGTAAAAAACTCTTTCCTTCCATAATATTATCAGTTCTTAGCTATATTATCATTTTTTACTTGACTGACTACTTTATTATTCAACATTTTATCAAAATTTCTTTTACGTTTTACCCCCTTGCCCCACTCTTCCTGTAAAATCATTAAATTTCTCATTGTTTTATATAAATTGTGTTTTTTAAAGACTATGTAATAAAAAGGAATAAAGAAGACAATCCCAAACAACCAAGATAAATAATTGCTGACTGCTATGTAAACAAATAAGATTGTAGCTAATATAAGAATAACAAAATAAGTTATTAATAGGACCTTTGTTCTTTTAAGAGTTTCTTTTTTTACATTTGAATTATTCATCTATTGGCGAACCCCTTTTCTAATATTATTAAGACTTTTTAATGTCACTTTTTTTAAGGCATAAAAAAATCCCTGACTACTAGCGCCAGGGATTAGTTGCTTGCTATATATTAAAATAAAATATTTAATGTCTAAGAAATTAATCAGTACATATATTTTATGTATGTCATTTATTCATGACATCAAGTAATTTTCATTTTAAATTACAATAGCGAAGTAAATTTGTTACTTATAATGTAACAACATTAGCAGCCTGTGGGCC
>JADQBV010000375.1 GCA_016278415.1 Halanaerobiales bacterium | reverse complement strand
TAACTGAAGATGGTGCAACAGTTAAAAGGTTTTTTAAAGAAAAAGATTATATTAGGCTTCAACCAGAAAATAGTACCATGGAGCCTATTATTATTCCTGAAGTTTATATTTTAGGAAAAGTAATTGGTCTTTATAGAAAATTTATTTTCTAATTCAATAAAGAGGTGCAGTGGGTTTAATCATCTGCACCGCTTTTCTTATATTTAAAAAGTAATATACTGCTTCCTTTATATAAGAAATATAAAATTTGTAATGTTACTGTAAATATTAAAATAAAATTCGAAACTGCGTTATGACAATTAATTATCAATTTATAATATATCAGGATAATTTTTAAACATTATATTTTAATATAATATTTATTTCCATTTTACCATTATTTTTTCCATTAAAACTATTAAATAATACATAAGCCCAGCGATTATTGAAAGAATGACAATACTTGTCATAACCATATGGAGATTAAAAACTTGCCCCCCATACACAATTAGGTATCCCAAACCAGCCTTAGAAACCAAAAACTCTCCTACTATTGTTCCTACAAGGGATAAACCAACACTAACTTTAATTGCCGAAAATATAGTAGGTATACTTGAAGGTAGAATCACTTTAAGAAGAATCTGGATTTTTTTGGCCCCTAAGGTCTTCAATAATTTTATTTTGTTACTTTCAACTTCTCTAAAGCCATTTGTTAGCATTAATATAGTTACAACTATTGAAACTAATAATGCCATTACTATTATTGCTGCAGGTCCATTTCCTAACCAGACTATTATAACAGGTCCTAGTGCCACTTTGGGAATACTATTCATAATAATTATATATGGTTCTAATAATTCAAATAAATAATCTGACCACCAAAGTGAAATTGCGATTAATGTTCCGAAAAATGTTCCTAAAGTAAATCCAACTATATCTTCAATAAGAGTTATTCTGATATGTTGGAACAAACGTCCATCCATAGACATTTGAAGAAAAAGATCCCACATTTTACTGGGTTGACTCATCAAAAAACTATTAATAACTTCTGTTCTGGCTAAAATTTCCCAAGATAAAAAGAAACTCACTAGAATAAATAATTGAAAAAATCGAATAGTAATATTTCTTTTTCTGACATTACAAAGAAAGATCGCATGATCTTCACTAACAGCATCTTTGCTTAGCATTCCTTTAATAAACGATTTAAACATAGATATCTAACTCCTTCCAGATTAAATCGAAATACTCTTGAAATTTCCTTTTATTTCTCTTTTCTATAGGTGTTATATCATCTTTAAAATCAATTTCTACAGTTTTCTTGATAACAGCAGGTCTCTTCGATAAAATAATTACTTTATCTGCCATTGAAATTGCCTCTGCAATATCATGAGTTACAAGCACTACTGTTTTCTTTTCTTTTTTTAATATATTAGACATCTCTTCTTCTAGAGTTAATTTTGTTTGATAATCTAAGGATGAAAATGGCTCATCAAGTAATAATATATTTGGATTTGTTGCTAATGTCCTAGCAAGAGCAACCCTTTGTCTCATACCCCCTGATAATTCACCTGGATAATGATCAGCGAAATCTAATAAACCATAACTATCTAATAAATTGTTTATTATCTTTGGCGTATCTTTATTAACCATACCCTTGATTTCTAATCCTAATCTAACATTGTTAAACACAGTTCGCCATTCAAACAAATAATCTTCTTGAAGCATATAACCAATATCAGAACAAATATTTGTTACTTTCTTTTTGTTTATATAAACATTTCCACTATTAGGGGGGATTAATCCATTAATTATCGATAATAATGTACTTTTTCCACAACCGCTAGGTCCTACAATACTAATAAATTCATTTTTTTTAATAACTAAATTTATTTCTTTAATAGCAAGCGTTTCCCCTTTGATAGAAACATACTTTTTTAATATATTTTTCATTTCTATTATATTTTCCATTAATACCCCCCCATATAATTTAAATATCTGTATAAATGATTCGAAATAAGATATAAAGATATATTAGAATGAGTTTTATATATCTATTCTTTATTCACCTGTAAAATTGCATTCCTAGCAAAGTCTGTATTGACTAGAGCATCATAATCAACTTTCTCTTCTAACTCCCCAGCAAGTATTATAATATTTTCATAGTGTTCAAATACTTCCTTTTCTATAATTGGGTTTTTATCCCATGCGCCTTGATCTCTATATCTTTTTATTACTTTAATTAATATTTCTGTATTTGTGTCTGGAAAATTAGGTTTTATTGTTTCTGCTATTTCTTCAATGGTATGTTTTTCCACCCATATTTGTGCCTTATATATTGCATTAGTAAATGATTGAATTATCTCTGGATTCTCTTGAATATATTTTTCTTTTGCCATAAAAACAGTGTATGGGACATTACCACCAGCTTCTCCAAATGAACCAACAACATATCCTTGGTTTTCAGATTCTAATGTAGATGCGGCAGGTTCAAACAATTGAACAAAGTCTCCCAGTCCACCAACAAATGCCCCTGCATTTGCTGTAAAATCTAAATTTGTTATCACATCAACATCCTCGCCAGGGATAATACCTCTCTCCTTTAATGAATATTCAAGGACCATTTGTGGAGCCCCTCCTGGTCTATTGCCTATGATTGATTTACCTCGTACATCTTCCCAGGAAAAATCAGGCATAGGTTCTCTTGCTACAAGAAATGATCCTGCTGTATTTGTCAATTGTGCAAAGTTAACTATGTAATCTTTTGCACCCTGTTGATATATATATATTGTTGGTTCTGGACCTATTAAGGCGATATCTCCACTACCAGCCATAAGAGAAGCTGCTGCTTTATCACCACCCCAAGCTGTTGAAAGTTCAACAGATAATCCTTCTTCTTCAAATAAACCCTTCTCTAATGCTACATATTGTGGTGCGTAAAAGATCGAATGTACAACTTCAATAAGCCTAACATTTTGTAAACTATCTTCTGCAAAAAGTACTTGACTACAAGTGCCGACCAATAGAAATATAAACAAGACTAGCACAAACATTTTACGATACAAAATAATCCCTCCCTAATTTTAGTGTCACAAATATATTATGTAAAATTAACAATTTCTGTGAATAAATAATTAAACAGGACCTTATTAAAGGTCCTGTTTAATTCCAGTAAAATTATTAAGTTTGAAAAATACAGTAATTATCAATAAGAAGTTTTTAAACCGATTCAAAAGGACTCATTAAATTTTCGATGCTATTTCAATGTTTAACTATACAGAATCTATTAGATATACTTTATTAGAATAAGCTTTAATAGAATAAACTTCAAAATTACTTATAATTTAATAGATAGAATTCTCCGTTATAAGTTTCTAAATGACAAATTTTGATTTCTAAATACAGCAATTTCCTTATAACCGATGTCTTTAATAATTTTAAGATATTTTAAGATATTTTCTCCTACTCTATTTGCTACATGTGCATCTGAACCAAACGTTATGGGTATTTTAAGTTGATGTGCTTTATTAATTATTTCTAATGAAGGGTATATTTCATTTATTGGTTTATTCAATCCATTAGTATTAATCTCTAAAACTAAATCATATTTTTTCATGTTTTTTAAAACAGGTTCTATAATATTAATGATATTTAATTTGCTCTTAAATCCAAAAACTTTGATTAAATCAAAATGTCCGATTATATTAAATAGACCTGATATAACCGCTTGATTTAATATATCAAAATACTCTATATAAGATTGATTAATATCTTTATTTTTATATTCGTCAATATAATCTGGATGATCAAAAGCCCAGTCTCCGATGAAATGGACAGAACCAATAGTATAATCTAAATTATATTTATTTTTTTTCCTGAGTATTTCCTCTTCTCTACCAGGAATATAATCTATTTCTAATCCTTTTAATATAGGAAAATCTGTTTCTTTTTTAAGAGAATCAATTATTGTCAAATCTAAATTTTCTTCATATTCATCATGATCACTAAAGCCAAGCTCTTTTATTCCAATATCCATTGCTCTTTTTATAAATTGTTTATAGACATCCTTATTATAATAAGCTTTTTCACCATGTGAGAAAGGATGTGTATGATAGTCTACTAGATACATAAAGTCACCTCTTTTATAATAATTATTTCAAACATCATCAATGAATATTATTACAGTACTTTATTAATTCTATGTTATTATTTTGATTTAAAAAACTATCTAAGTAAATTTAGTTACAGAGGACACTTATAATCTTAAGATAGATTTTTATTGTCTTTTACTATAACTATGTTTTAGTATATCATATTAAAAATTATTAGTAAATCACTCCCATTTAATTAAAAGCACTAACTATAATCGTGAAAATAATAACTCTTAGCTTGCATTTAATTACATATTTTTATATAATTATTAAATAACAAGTAGGTAGAAGGAGTTGGATAGTATATGTATAAAGTTTTAGTAAGTGATTTTATATCAAATGCTGGAGTAGAAATTCTGGAGGATAATGTTGATGTTTATTTCAATCCTAAGTTATCCAGAGAAGAATTCCTAGATATCATAGGAGATTATGATGGTATAATTGTAAGGAGTTTTACTCAGTTAGATAAAGAAGCATTAGAAAAAGCTAAAAAGTTAAGAGTTATAGGACGTGCTGGTACTGGTTATGATAATATTGATATTGATGAGGCTAGCAAAAAAGGTATTGTAGTTTTTAATACACCAACTGGTAATACAATATCTGCAGCAGAACATACCATGGCAATGATATTATCCTTATCTAGAAATATTCCCCAGGCTAATAGTTCTTTACATAAGGGGAATTGGGATAGAAAGAAATACAGTGGAGTAGAGTTAAGAGATAAAACACTTGGGATAATTGGATTAGGTAGAATAGGTGGTTTTGTAGCAAAATATGCACAGAGTTTTGGTATGAATGTTATTGCATATGACCCTTATCTAGCTCCAGAAAAAGCCGAAAAATTAAGTGTTCCTCTTGTAGAACTAAAGGATTTATTAACAATGGCTGATTATATTACTCTTCACACACCACTGACTGACGAGACTTTTCACATATTAGGCAAAGAAGAATTTAAACTTATGAAAAATGGTGTTAGGGTTATAAATGTTGCTAGAGGGAAAAACGTAGACACATATGCCCTGGCAGATGCTATTGAATCAGGAAAGATTGCTGGAGCAGCTCTAGATGTACATGAAGAAGAACCAATACCATTAGACCACCCATTGTTAAAACAAGATGATAAAGTAATTGTTACTTGTCATTTAGGTGGTACTACTACAGAAGCTATGGATAATGTATCAATAACAGCGGCTGAGCAAGTAGTTTCAGTTCTAAAAAATGATGGATTACCTGATTCTGCATTAAATATTTTTTCTGTCGATCCTCAGAATATAAATAAATCAAAACCTTACCTTAATCTTATTAATAAATTGGGTAACTTTTTGGCTAATTGGAAAGGCCATGAACGTATTGAAAAAATAGAAGTAGAATATGGCAGTGAAATTGGTGACTTAAATTTAAAACCATTTACTACCAGCCTAATTAAGGATATATTAAATCCAGTCCTTGATCATAGAGTAAATCTTGTTAATGCATATTTAGTGGCAAATGAAAGAGGTATTAGCATTAAAGAAAGCCATGTAGAGCAACCAGAAGGATTAAATAATTTTATTAGAGTTATATTAAAAACAAATCATGGTATCTATAATATTTCAGGTACAGCGCTCCCTTTTGGAGCGAGAGTTACTGAAATAAATGATTATCGTATAGATCTTAATT
>JADQBV010000206.1 GCA_016278415.1 Halanaerobiales bacterium | reverse complement strand
CTTCTACTGAAATTGATAGGCAAAAATTCGAAGAAGGATATTATATTGTCCATTTATTAAATGATATAAATTTGGTATCATCAAACGGTGAAGCAAGAAGACTGATTAAACAGGGTGGCCTATATATAGACGATGTACAGATAAATGATATGGGTTTAGATATTACACTTGAGCACTTTAAAAATGATGAGAATACACTTATGCTTAGAAAAGGCAAAAAAACCTATCATCAAATTATTCTAAAATAATATGTTCATTCAGAAAATGGCTAACCTGGAAAAATATAAGAACTCCGAAAGTTGAGTCAAAAATTTAATATATATCTGTAATCTTACTCAAAAGACGACCACACTTTAAAAAGTGGTCGTCTTTTATATTTATATTTGTTTTAGAATATCTATAGCAAAAATATATTTGCCTTGTTACATAAGTCATGCATTTCATCAGGCCAAATTGTTGATTGAACTTCTCCCACATGGGCTTTTTTTAAGAAAAACATACATATCCTTGATTGCCCAATGCCACCACCTACTGTATATGGTAATTCTTTATTTATAATTTTTTTATGAAATGACAAATTAAGTCTATCTTCATTGTTGGAAATTTCCAATTGTTTTTTTAGAGTATCTTCATCAACCCTTATACCCATTGATGAGACTTCAAAGGCTCTGTCAAGAACAGGTGACCAAAAAATAATATCACCATTAAGTTGCCAGTCATCATAATCTGGAGCCCGTCCATCATGCCTTATTCCTGACTTTAATAGACCACCAATCTCCATTATAAAGACAGCTTTCTTGTCTTTGGCAATTGCGTCTTCTCTTTCCTTAGGGGATAACTCTGGATACTTATCCTCTAATTCTTGAGTAGTTATTAAATAGATATCTTTAGGAAGTATTGGTTCAATTTGTGGATATAAGTTATGTAAGTATTGCTCTGTCTCTTTAAATACTTTATAAATATCCATAACTATAGTTTTTAATTTATTAATATTCCTTTCACTTTTTGCAATTACCTTTTCCCAATCCCATTGATCTACATATATTGAATGAAGGTTATCTAAATCCTCATCTCTACGAATAGCATTCATATCAGTATATAAACCTTCACCTTGTTCAAATTCATATTGACTTAAGGCTAGTCTCTTCCATTTTGCAAGTGATTGTACAATTTCTATATTAATACCTTTAATGGCCTTAATATCAAAACCTACTGGTCTTTCAACACCATTCAAATTATCGTTTAAACCTGAATCTTTATCCACAAATAATGGTGCAGAAACCCTTGTAAGGTTTAAGACTTCTGCAAGTTTTCTTTCAAAGTGGTCTTTTAGTTTTTTAATGGCAATTTCTGTGTCTCTGACTGAAAGTAATGATTGATAGTTTTCTGGGATAATTAAACTTTCCATCTTTGCTCCATCTCCTTTTATTAATTTTCATTTATAACTTTATTTTTTAAAACACCAATACCGTCAATTTCTATCTCTATAATATCTCCTTTTTGTAAAAACACTGCAGGTTTTCTTGCAAAGCCTACGCCCTCTGGAGTTCCCGTCAATATAACTGTACCCGGTAATAGTGTCATATTTTCAGAAATATAACTTACTATTTCCCTAGTATTAAAAATTAAGTCTGATGTATTAGAATCCTGCATAGTCTTGTTATTTAATCTAGATTTTATATTACAATTATCTGCAGGTAATTCAGTCTCTATCCAGGGACCCAATGGACAGAATGTATCAAAGGATTTACCCCTAGCCCACTGTTTATCTATTCTACGCTGACAGTCACGGGCACTGACATCATTAGCACAAGTATAACCCAGGATATATTCTCCAACTTTATCTTTACTAATATTTTTAGCTTTTTTTCCAATTATGATAGCTAACTCTGCCTCATAATCTACTTCATCTGGAGCAGGTTTAGGTAATATTATATTATCTTCAGGACCTATTACTGAACTTGTTGCTTTAATAAATATAACTGGTTTATCTGGTAAATCATGACCACTTTCTTTAGCATGCTTTTTGTAATTAACCCCTATTGCTATAACGTTGGGTGGTTGAACTGGACTAAGTAATTCTACATCCTTTAAAGTGATTTTTTCAGATGTTATTTTATATTCATTAAATATATCACCTTCTATTAAAAATATCTGTTTATCACTCAATTTACCATATCTTATTTCTTTTTCATATGAAAACCTTACAATTCTCATAACTTAATTCCTCCAATCAGTTTTTCATAATTATAAAAAATTATGTATAAGTATATTATTTTATATAACTTAGTAAAATCCTGCTTTTAGTAAATGAATTATTTTAAAAATTTGACTAATATTTTATTTTATATTATAATAATTAATGTTGATAATCTGGGCCCATAGCTCAGTTGGTCAGAGCAACCGGCTCATAACCGGTTGGTCCCAGGTTCGAATCCTGGTGGGCCCACCAAATATGAGATTAAAGAGACAGGTTTAAACCTGTCTCTTTTGTTATATATAAATATAAAAATATCTAAAGAATTCACTACAATAACATTATTTTAATGTCATTTCATTTCCTAATTTATTAAATTTTGCATCCATCTCTTCTTCATTATCTGATTCCGCAAAAATACTCATAATATTACTTTCTAGACTGGAACCTTTAGAAGATTCCTTTATTATATTTTCCATATCACCCATGATTGATTTAAATAGATTAATTTTATTATAAAGTAGTATTAATATCTTCTCTTCAATAGTATCTTTAGTAGCAAGATTATATATTTCTACATTACTAGTTTGACCAAGACGATGCACCCTACCAATCCTCTGTTCTACTTTCATAGGATTCCAGGGCATATCATAGTTAATAATGTTTTTACAAAATTGTAGATTAAGTCCTTGACTACCTGCTTCAGTACTTATTAAAACATCTTTTTTCTTCTGGAAAATATACTTTATATATTCTTTACCACTGCTACTAAGTCCACCATTAAATAAGATAGTTTTATAGCCTTTATTTTCAAGAAATTTAGCTATATATATCTGTGTCGCTCTATATTCAGTAAATATAATAGTCTGACCATCTAAGTTTTCAATTATCTCCAAAACCTTTTTCATTTTAGAGTTTATCTTTACTTCTTTTGCTAATTGAAGTATCTCATGTAAAACAGGATTATATTCTTTACTATTACTTAGTGTTTTCAAAAGCGCAAATGAACTACTGCATATCTCCCGTTGATATGTCAATAGATTTAGAATGCTCATCTTACCTACTCGTCTCCTATATTCTTTCTTAACATAATTACTAACACTATCATATAGTTTCCGCTCTTTTTTACTAAATTCTACTGTCACGTTATGAATATTTCTTTTTGGAAACTCTATTCCTGTATCTTCATGAGAATTACGAATCATAAGTTCTTCAAGTTCATCTTTTAGCTTGTCCGCATTTTTAACCAAATGCTTACCAGCGATATATTGACTCTTGAAATTTTTAAAATCTTGATATAATTCAGGATTTAGGAGACATACTAAGTTATACAGTTCCTCCAAATTATTCTGAATCGGAGTCGCCGTTAAAAGCAAACAATATTTTTTTTTCAAACCATTTACAAATTTCCAATTAAGTGTATCTCTATTCTTTAAGCGGTGCGCTTCATCAACTATTACCATATCAAAGTCAATTTCCTTCAAATATTTTGCATGATCATCTCTTTTGGCCATGTCTAAAGAAGCAATCTGATGATCGAAGTAATCCCATGCCCTCCCTTTTCTATTAAAAAATATATCTTGAATATCTAATTTTTTTACCATTTCATTGGTCCACTGGAAACCTAGAGAGGCAGGTACTAAAATCAAAAATTTTTTAACCAATCCTCTATTCATATATTCTTTTATAATCATTCCTGCCTCTATTGTCTTTCCCAGACCGACTTCATCAGCCAATATGGCCTTACCATTCATTTCATCTATAACTTTGCGTACAGTTTTCCTTTGATGGGGTAATAGTTCTATATCTAGCTTATCTATAGCAATTATATATCACCTCCCTATATCATTAAGTTACCATTTATAATGTAACTTTATGTAGGTAAGTTTAACTATATAATTTAATAGTTAGTCCTAAAATAAAACTTAGTCGATAAATTTACTTATTATTGGTAGATCCCAAATTATAGATTAATTCCTATAATGCCTCCAATACTACCTATTATCAATCCAAGTAGAGCCATAGTAAGTATATTTAGAATTGATATTGGCATACTTAATGTACCTATTAGAATTAGTAAAACCATGTATACTAAGCCAGCTAATCCTCCATTCAACCAACCATTCTTTTCAACGTTCCTTGCTACATAAAAGCCTACAAAACTTAAAATGAAAAAATTAATAACTAATAATATACTATTGAGGTTTACTGAACTCATTCTAAATAAAAAACCAGAAAACATTGCCATTATTACTGTTATTATTAAAAGTATAAAAATCCCAATAATTACCCCTTTGAAAATTATAATATTATTTATACTTTTTTCATTACTATTATTATTACTAAACATAATTATCCCCCCTTATATTATTATATATTATATAAAGAGGGGAATAATGAGTATAAATTATAGATTTTCACCTTTTAATTCTTCAATGAGTTTATAATTATTTAATTCTAACTTCAAGGGAGTTATAGAGATATAATCATTCTTAATTGACCAGATATCCGTCTCCTGTGATTTTTCAGTTCTTCCATTTCCACCAGTTAACCAGAAGTATTTATTACCTGTAGGGTCTAATCTTTCTTCAAATGTATCTTCATATAGACTTGTTCCTAATCTTGTTATTTTTACACCTTTAATATCTCTTTCGATAATATCAGGTATATTTATATTTAGTAATGAGGTATCAGTAAATTTATTAAAATCAATCTTAGTTATAAGCTTTTCAATATATTTAGCCGCTGATATAAAATCTTTATTATTACGCCTATCCAAAGATACTGCTATCGAATTATAACCGACCATCCAACCCTCAATAGCTGCAGATACAGTTCCTGAGTATAGAACATCAAAACCCAAGTTGGGACCATTATTAATACCTGATATTACTAAATCAGGTTTAAAATCTACAAGCTTTTCTAAACCAAGTTTAACACAGTCTGCTGGTGTTCCTGTCACTTCATAAGCTATTAATTCATCTATACCTAGCTTTACCATCCTAGCCCTTAATGGGTCAATTATAGTTATTGAATGACCTGATGCACTTCTTTCACGATCAGGTGCTGATATCATTACTTGATGATGATTATTTACTAAAACAGTTGCTAAAGCTTTAATTCCATCCGCATATACTCCATCATCATTTGTTAAGAGAATCTTCATATTTATCACCTACGATCTATTAGTATTAAGACATATAAAATAGAAAATATATTCATATTTATATATATACAATAAAGGTTGATATTGTGCAGAATAGTTACGATATACTGACATAATCACCCTTAACTCGCTACAATTGTCTATTTTGTCTTTTGACCTATCTGATAATATGCGATATACTAATTCTTGTTGTCGGGCTGTGGCGCAGTTTGGTAGCGCACCTGTTTTGGGAACAGGGGGCCCTCAGTTCAAATCTGAGCAGCCCGACCACTTTAAATATGCCCTCATCGTCTAGGGGTCCAGGACACCAGGTTTTCATCCTGGCGGCAGGGGTTCGAATCCCCTTGAGGGTACCAATAAGCAGATGTTGGATGTTAGAACGGAGGGGTGCCCGAGTGGTTAAAGGGAGCAGACTGTAAATCTGCCGGCGATGCCT
>JADQBV010000049.1 GCA_016278415.1 Halanaerobiales bacterium | reverse complement strand
CACCTTTAACAATCGCTTCATAGGTTTTAACTCTACCTACAACATCATCAGATTTCACTGTAAGCATCTCCTGAAGTGTATAAGAAGCACCATATGCCTCCAAAGCCCAAACCTCCATCTCTCCAAATCTCTGTCCACCAAATTGTGCTTTACCACCAAGTGGTTGTTGGGTGACCAAAGAATAAGGTCCAGTAGAGCGAGCATGTATTTTATCAGCAACAAGGTGATGTAATTTTAAAATATACATATAACCAACAGTTACTCTATTATCAAAGGGCTCTCCAGTCCTACCGTCATGTAAAACAGTCTTACCATCTCGATCTAGACCAGCCTTTTCCAGCATATCCTCAACATCTTCTTCTCGGGCACCATTAAATACAGGAGTTTCTATATGAAGCCCCAGTGCCTTAGCGGCCATTCCAAGATGTACTTCCAGTACCTGACCTATATTCATACGAGAGGGAACACCCAGAGGATTAAGTACTATTTCTACTGGCTCACCATTTGGTAAGAAAGGCATATCTTCTTCAGGTAATATTCGAGAAATAACACCCTTATTACCATGCCGTCCAGCCATTTTATCACCAACGGATATTTTACGTTTTGTGGCTATATATACACGTACTAATCTATTAACACCAGGTTTAAGCTCATCTCCCTGTTCTCTAGAGAAGACTTTTACATCAACAACAATACCTATCTCACCATGAGGTACTTTTAAAGATGTATCACGAACTTCCCGGGCTTTCTCTCCAAATATAGCCCTTAATAGCCGTTCTTCAGCCGAAAGCTCTGTTTCTCCCTTAGGGGTAACCTTTCCAACTAAAATATCGCCTTCCTTCACTTCTGCTCCTACCCTGATAATACCTCTGTCATCCAGGTTTTTTAGAGCAGATTCACCTACATTAGGAATATCTCTGGTTATCTCCTCAGGTCCTAGTTTAGTATCACGAGCTTCTGCCTCATGTTCTTCGATATGAATAGAAGTAAAGGCATCTTCCTGAACTAATCTTTCACTAATTAAGATCGCATCTTCGTAGTTATATCCTTCCCAGGGCATAAAAGCAATCATAGTATTTCTACCTAAAGCCATGTCTCCATGTTCAGTCGAAGGGCCATCAGCAATTATTTCACCTTTCTCTACCCTATCACCTTTTCTTACTATTGGTCGTTGGTTTACACAACTACCTTGATTGGATCTTTTAAATTTCATTAATTTGTAACTATCTATATTTCCTTTATCTGTTTTAATTAGAATCTGATCACCTGTAACCTTAACAGCTGTGCCAGAATTTCTAGCCAATATTACAGCACCAGAATCCTTAGCAGCCTTGTACTCCATTCCAGTACCTACTACAGGTGCATCAGGTGTTAGCAATGGTACAGCCTGACGCTGCATATTAGCTCCCATTAAAGCCCTATTTGCATCATCATTTTCCAGAAAGGGAATCATAGAAGCAGATACACCGACTAACTGTTTTGGAGATACATCCATATAATCTACTTTTTCAGGAGAAATCTCCAGAATATCCCCCTTAAAACGGGAAATAACATGTTCGTTTACGAAATGTCCATCTTCGCCTATCAACTCATTAGCCTGTGCAATTATATATCTGTCTTCTTCATCAGCAGTCAGATATTCAATATTATCAGTAGGTTTACTGTCAACCACCGTACGATATGGTGTCTCCAGAAAACCAAACGGGTTTATAGTGGCAAATGTACTCATTTGACCAATCAATCCAATATTAGGACCCTCAGGAGTCTCAATAGGACATATTCTTCCATAATGCGAATGGTGAACATCACGAACCTCAAAACCAGCTCTATCTCTACTTAAACCTCCTGGTCCAAGTGCACTTACCCTTCTTTTATGAGCAAGTTCAGACAATGGATTAGTTTGATCCATAAATTGTGATAACTGACTACTACCAAAGAATTCTTGAATAGATGCTACTACAGGTCTTGTATTTATTAAGGCCTGTGGTGTTACAACATCTATATCTTGTATTGTCATTCTTTCCTTAACAACACGTTCCATTCTAGATAGCCCAATTCTAAATTGATTTTGTAATAATTCACCAACAGTCTTAAGACGCCGGTTACCCAAATGATCAATATCATCTATTATTGCATCCGGATGGTTATCAATAAGTTTTAATAAGTATCTAACAGTTTCAACAATATCCTTCTTATCAAGACAACGTTTATCAGGATCAACATCTAGTTCTAGCTTTTTATTTAATTTATAACGACCAACTGCTGCCATATCATACCTTTTAGGATCAAAGAAGAGAGAATTTATTAGATTTTTTGCACTCTCTACTGTTGGCGGTTCTCCAGGTCTTAATCTCTTATATAATTCAATAAGCGCTTCATCTGTAGAATCTGTATTATCCCTCTCAATTGTATCCTGTATAACCTCATGTTCATCGAATGCTTTTAAGAGGTCAAAATCACTATCATAACCTAAAGCCCTAAACAAAACAGTTGACGGCATCTTTCTAGTACGATCAACCCGTACAGATACTATTCTTTTTTTATCATACTCAAACTCAATCCAAGCACCTCTATTAGGAATAATATTGGCAGATATTAGTCTTCTACCATCTTTTGTTCTTTCCTCATCGAAGTATACACCAGATGAACGGATCAACTGATTAACAACTACTCTTTCGGCACCATTAATAATAAATGTACCCTTACTGCTCATTAGTGGGAAGTCCCCCATAAAAACTTCCTGTTCTTTAACTTCACCTGTTTCTCGGTTAATCAACCTAACTTTTACCTGTAAAGGAGCAGAATAAGTAGCGTCTCTGTCACGGCATTCTTCAACTTCATAATTAGGATCTCCCAAGTAATAATCAACAAATTCCAGTATTAGATTCTCTGAAAAGTCTTCAATTGGTGAAATCTCTTCGAATACCTCTTTTAACCCTTCCTCTAAAAACTGATCATACGATTCGACCTGTGTTTGAATTAAATCAGGCACTTCTAGTGCATCTTCAATCTTGGCAAAACTATATCTTTTTCTCCTTAAATTTGCCATTTTTGCACCCCCAGGATAACAATTTTATTAAACATTATATAAAGCAAGGAACCAACCTTGCTAATAACAACTATAGAATATAAGTTTTTTAGCAATTTTTTATAATAGTTATATAATTTTTATATAGTTTTATATATCTTTTATATATCATATATCAATATATACTAGCAATTTCACATAATATATATAATTTTCCCTAAGTATTAACATCTTCAGTAAAATTTAACTCAAAAAAGTTTATTTAGTATAAAAAAACAGTCATTTATATTATAACCAGGATTAAAAATACATATACATCTTATAGAGATCAAAAAAAATACGAAATTGAAGCCTATGTATCTACCCTTAGTAGAAAGTTATAAGTATAAAATAACCATTTTATCAGATTGTTATCGACAATAAATAATATTATCATAATGTAATTGGCTTGTCAAGATAAATATTTAAAATATATGAAAAACATCAAAAGTGAAGAAACACCCTGAATACAATCAGGGTGTTTCTTAATCTTCATATATTCATCATATATAAGATTTATTAAATTTCCGGATAACTACTTTAATTCTACAGTAGCTCCTGCTTCTTCTAATTTTGATTTCATTTCTTCTGCTTCTTCTTTACTTACAGCTTCCTTAACATTACCAGGAGCTTCGTCAACTACTGCCTTAGCTTCTTTTAATCCAAGTCCTGTAATTTCGCGAACGGCTTTAATAACATTAATTTTTTTGCCACCGATTTCTGCTAAGAATACATCAAATTCTGTTTGTTCTTCTTCTTCAGCACCAGCACCACCAGGCATTGCAGCCATAGCTACAGGAGCTGCAGCACTAACACCAAATTTTTCCTCTAACTCTTCTACCAATTCTGCTAATTCTAATACAGTCATTTCTTCAATAGCTTTCATAATTTCTTCTTTATTCATCTTAAGTAAACCTCCTTATATTTTTAAAACCATAATTTTAATTAATCTTCCAATATTTATTTAAGCCTTTTGTTCCTTTATCTGATTCAACACCTGAACAAATCCTCTGAGATTGCCTTGTAAAACGTTAACCAAGCCACTAATTGGAGATTTCATTCCAGCAAGTGCTTTAGCTAACAGAACCTCTCTAGGAGGTATATCGGCCAAGGACTTAACTTTATCTAAGCTAATTATTTCTCCATTTAATGCTCCACCCTTAATTTCTAATTGCTCATTATCTTTTGCAAAATCAACTAAAATTTTAGCAGGAGATACAGCATCCTCGATACCAAAAGCTATAGCCGTTGGTCCCACAAACATTTGGTTAAGATCATCCCACTCTGCTTTTTTAGCAGCAATTCTGGCAAGGGTGTTTTTTACAACCTTATACTCAACGCCGGCTTCTCTTAGCTGTTTACGTAATTCAGTGATAGATGCAACGTCTAGCCCCTTATAGTCAGTAACCACAACAGACTTAGCAGATTGCAGTTTCTCAACAACCTCATTAACAACAGCTTCTTTTTCTGGTCTTGCCACCATTTCACCCCCTCAAAATTAAACAAATTACCTGTACATAAATAATTCCCACCCATAGACAGGCAGGAGGTTTATTTTATATGCAATATCTTAAATTTATATGCATTATAACCTCGGTAGGAAATTAAGTCTTGAGACACCTACTGTCTATGGTCTATATAATATTCAATTATTATAACAACTTAATTATAATATCATAAAACTAATAAAGTTGTCAACACTTTATCTACCAATCAAAGTCATAATTTCTGATGGGTTTATTCTCACACCAGGTCCCATAGTGGACGAAATAGATACAGTTCTAAGAAATCTACCTTTTGCAGAAGCCGGGCGTTCCTTGACTAATGTATCCATTATAACCTTGAAATTCTCTAAAAGATCTTCAGCTGTAAAAGAAACCTTACCCATAGGAAGATGAACTATACCAGCTTTATCAACCCTATATTCTATCTTACCAGCTTTAATTTCTTTTATTGCCTTAGCAAGATCAAAGGTAACTGTACCAGCCTTCGGATTTGGCATTAATCCCTGTGGTCCAAGAACCCTACCTAACTTTCCTACTACACTCATCATATCTGGGGTTGCAACTGCAATATCAAAATCTAACCAACCACCTTCAATTTTTTCTGCTAATTCATCTGATCCTACAATATCAGCACCAGCATCTTCTGCCTCTTTTACTTTTTCACCCTTTGCAAAAACAGCCACTTTTACTTCCCGACCAGTACCATTCGGTAATACAACAGTACCCCTGATATTTTGGTCTGCATGTTTCGGATCTACCCCTAGCTTTGCATGAAGTTCAACTGTTTCATCGAAATTAGCTGTAGAAGTTTCTTTTACTAATTCTAAAGCAGACATTGAATCATAAAGCTTCTCTCTATCTACCTTACCTAGAGTTTCATTAAATCTTTTACTATGTTTTGCCATAAAAATTCTCCTCCTTGTGGTTATACGGAATAAAATCCTCCCACTTATTTGAAAACAATAATAATAAATATAAGATTAGCTCATTAACACAACTTAAATTAACTTAAAGTTATTAAAGCTCTATTTAACAAGTATCCCCATACTACGAGCAGTTCCTTCAATCATACTCATCGCAGTTTCAAGACTACCGGCATTCAAGTCAGGCATTTTAATCTCAGCAATTTCCTTTACATCATCTTTGCTTATAGTAGCAACTTTTTCAGTATTTGGTCTACCTGAAGCTGAATCTATACCTGCAGCTTTTTTAATTAAAATAGCAGCCG
>JADQBV010000286.1 GCA_016278415.1 Halanaerobiales bacterium | reverse complement strand
ATCTAATTAGTGCGTGTTTAGTTGGGGTTAATTGTAGATATAATGGGGAAAATACGTTGGATAAAAGACTATTAGAATTAATAGAAAATGGGGAAGCGATTGCTGTTTGTCCAGAAGTCCTTGGAGATTTGCCAATACCAAGAGAACCTTGTGAGATTATAGAAACAAGCGATGAAAAACAAAAAGTTATTGATAAGTCTGGTAATGAACATACAGATTCCTTTTTAAAGGGTGCAGAAAAAACATTGGAAATATGTAAGATTATTGGAATTGAAAAAGCCATATTACAGCAGAGAAGTCCATCATGTGGTTATGGAAAGATATATGATGGTACATTTAGTGGTAAATTTATCGAAGGTAACGGGGTAACAGCAGATTTTCTAGCTAAAAATGGTATAAAAGTTTTTAATGAAGAAAATTGGAATTAAAAATCCTAGTTTTAAAAATTTGATGACAATGTATTATATTTATGTATGAATTATAGATATACATAAAAGGACATTGAATATTATGATAGATTATAACATGTAACTTGGGGTTACGTACTTTACTTGATGTTTTATAGTAATAGAGGATAGGATTGACTTGAGACTTAAAAAGATTTTTTGACAACTATATTCCCATATGGTAATATAGTAATAAAGAAATATAAATTTATAAGTTGATCTATTTTACATGTTAAAAGAAGGGAGTGAAAGTTATTAACAAAGACATTTATAAGGCAAGAGCCAATATTGCAAAGGCCTTAGCTCATGACACTCGACTGGAGATTATTGATATTTTATCAAAAGATGGTGACCGCTGTGTTTGTGAACTGACAGAATTCTTAGATGTAAGTCAATCTTCTGTTTCAAAGCATTTAGCTGTCTTAAAAAACGCAGGAATAATAGATTCTAAAAAAGATGGGTTGAATGTAAACTATTTTCTAAGAACACCATGTGTTAATAGCTTTTTTCAATGTCTTGATAATATTTTAAAAGCTGATTTAGAGAAACGTCAGGAACAATTATTCGGAGATTAAATGTTTAATTTATAGTAAAAATTGAATTGGTTTGAATATTGGGGTAAAATTATTACTTGATAATATTTTGAGAAAAATTACAAAATATAAAGGAGTGAATTACTTATGAAAAAAATTGAGGTATTGGGAACTGGATGTGCTAAGTGTAAAAAAACAACAGAATTAATTAAAAAAGAAATAAAAAATTTAGGTGTAGATGCTGAAGTTATAAAAGTTGAAGATATAGATGAGATTATCAGCCGTGGTGTAATGATGACACCAGCAGTAATTGTTGATGGAGAAAAGAAATCTGGCGGGAAAGTTCCATCTGCTAAAGATATCAAATCTTGGTTTGAGTAAAATACATGGTAGATATAATTAATAAGGTTAATTAGAAAACTAAAGTAAAGAACTAAATTACTCTATTTAATTACTTAAATGCCGTAGAGTGTTGAATCCTTTGGAGGTGAGATATATTTTTGTATGGCTAGATAAATTAATGGAATTATTAGTAGAAAAACTTTTTGGCATATCTATAATGACAAGATTGGGCTCCAGTATTCATTTTTTTCTTTATGACACAATTAAAATTATTATACTGTTGGGAATAATGATTTTTGGAATATCTTATATTAGAAGTTATTTCCCACCTGAAAGAACAAAAAAAATATTAGAAAGATTTAGTGGAGTAACTGGGAATATTATGGCTTCTTTATTAGGTATTGTTACACCTTTTTGTTCTTGCTCTTCTGTACCAATATTCATAGGTTTTATAGAAGCCGGGATACCCCTTGGTGTTACCTTTTCCTTTTTAATAACCTCACCTATAGTTAATGAAGCTGCTTTCGCTGTTCTTCTGGCTGCTTTCGGCTGGAAAATTGCTGGTATTTATGTTTTGACCGGGGTGTTAATTGGTATAGTAGGAGGAATTTTAATAGGTGTATTCAACCTAGAGGATCAGGTTGAAGAATATGTATATCAGATTGAAATGGGAGATAGTGAAGTTGAAGTCTTATCCCGTGAAGAAAGAATTAATTTTGCTTGGGAAAATGTAAAGGAAATAGTCGGGCGTGTCTGGATTTATTTATTAATTGGTATTGGAATAGGAGCAGTTATTCACGGTTGGGCACCGGCTCCAGTATTAGCTAAATACGCTGGACCGGATAATCCCTTGGCAGTCTTTGTTGGTGTAATAATTGGGATACCGCTGTATTCAAATGCAATTGGGACGATACCTATAGCCGAGGCTCTAATTAGTAAGGGTGTTGGAATTGGGACTGCTTTATCTTTTATGATGGCTACAACTGCTTTATCATTACCTGCAATGATTTTATTGAGAAAAGTAATTAAACCTAAACTTATCGCTATATTTGTAACTATAACAGGCGTAGCGATTATTATAGTTGGTTATCTATTTAATCTTATAGCTCACACACTTGTGTAATATATATAACACAAACAAACAGCCTCTAGGTAGAAAAAAGGATATATACTTTAATAATAAGAGTGAGAAGGTGTTACTTCATTATGAAAATGAAGTAACACCTTTACTATATGCCTATGGTATATGGCATTTGCATGGCTTTTTATGGAAGAATTATTATTATAAATTTGGTATACAATGGTTCTCTTTCTTGACAAATGGAATAAGAGTATTATAATTTAATTAATCAAATACTAAATTAAATAAGAGAACAGAAGGGAGGTTTGAATTACATAATGGCTGAAAAAGAATGTCAACATCCTGAGAAACTTAAAAGTTAACTTGGAGAATGTAGTCCGGAACAAATTGAAGAGTGTCATGGTGATGAGAATAAACATCCATGTAAAGAAGAATAAGAATATTTGGCCTCTTGAAAGGAGAATTATATGACTATTTTATACATATTTACGGGTGTAGCATTAATTGCATCTTCAATCTTTAATTTTAATAAGACAAAAAAAGCACTAAAAATAGCTTTAAAGAAGATAATTAAAATTTTACCAGCATTTTTAAAGATGCTTATCCTGGTTTCATTTATTCTATATTTTGTTCCAGATGAAGTTATTGTTAAGTATTTAGGTGAAAGTTCTGGAGTATATGGACTATTTGCTGGTCTCTTATTTGGTTCAATTACTATGATGCCGGGATTCATAGCCTTCCCTCTAGGTGGTATTTTATTGGAAAAAGGTGTTAGTTATATGAATATAGCTGCCTTTACAACTACATTAATGCTGGTAGGGGTCTTGACCTATCCAGTAGAAAAAGAATACCTAGGAACAAAAGTTACGATCTTGAGAAATGTAATAAGTTTTATCATTGCAGTAGTTATAACCTTGATTATTGGACTTATCTACGGGGAGGTAATTTAGTTGAGCAGCAAAAATAGATCGAATATAATTATATTTTCTATATTTTTAGGATTTTTATTAATTTCATATTTGACTAGGTTTGAGCCAGGATTATTAATAAAAGATAATTTTACTGAATTTACCTTTGGTATGCTGAAGGTCCTACCATGTGCATTTATATTAATTGGATTATTCGAAGTATGGGTTAAGAAGAAATCAATTGAAAAGCATTTTGGCAAAGATTCTGGGTTTAAAGGTTTTCTAATGGCAATAATACTGGCAAGTACTACTGTGGGAGGAACATATGTAGCTTTTCCAGTGGCATATTCTCTTTATCAGAAAGGGGCTAAGTATAGTATTGTTTTTACATATATTGGTGCTGCAGCATTAACAAGGATTCCAATGACTCTTTTTGAATCATCCTTTTTGGGAATCAAGTTTACTATGATAAGATTATTTACTTCTTTACCCTTAATTATATTAAGCTCTATCTGGTTGGGGAAATATTTAGATAAAAGAGATTTTATTTTAGAAAAAAGTTCTTAAGTATAAGATTATATCTTAAAAGTTTATTCAATTGATTTTAATTTTGATATATTAGGCTGCTATTAGATTGCCCGCGGCTTTTCAGTTTTAAAGAAGGCTGATAGAATAGCTGTACTTGAAAAAGGTAATATAAGCGGAATCGGTACCCATCAGGAGTTGATGGAAAATAATCGATTATATCAGGAATTGTATTTAAAATAGAGTGGTGATATTGCTTAAGTTTATTTTAAAAAGATTATATGATACAATTTTCTTATCTTTTAAAAGAAAGTATTAGGTGATAATATGGATGATTTAACAAAAAAATTAAAGGCTATTGCGGATGAAAATCGCTTAAATCTTATAAAACTCCTTTTGCATAATAATTTTTGTGTTAAGGCTCTGGCCAGGAAACTAGAGATATCAGAATCTGCCGTCTCTCAACACCTAAAAATATTGAGAGAGGCTGACCTGGTAATGGGTGAGAAGAGAGGGTATTATGTTCATTATGTGGTTAAGAAAGAGAATTTACTAAAAGTGGCTGGAGATATTGAGGATATTATTAATGAATCTTGTAAAGAGCATATAGATGATTGTAGTTTAGATTAAGTTGACTAAATAGAGTTAATATGATATATTTTTACATAACATATTCAAATATTCGAAGGTGAAAGAGGGACGGTGTTTTTTCATGGATGAAAAACAATTATATAAATATCATGCTGAGTTTTGCAAAGTATTGGCCAATCCTAAAAGACTGGAGATTATGTTTTTATTGGGTCAGGAAGAATTGTGTGTAGAAGAAATTGCCGATAAGATGAATATCAGGGAAACAAATGTTTCGCAGCATTTATCAATAATGCGTAAAAAAGGTATTGTCAATACCCGTAGGGAGGGTAAAAATATATATTATAGCATAGCTAACAGGAAAATTATTAATGCCTGTTCCATTATGAGGGAAGCAATGATAGAAAATATGAAAAAGGACTTAAGTTTATTACAGGATATCTAAAATAAATCAAGGCAGAATATTTAGAGAGAGAGGCATACTATAATGAAAGTAGGATTAATAAGGTGTTTACAGACCGAGGATATGTGTCCAGCAACTACCTGTTTTAAAGTTATGGCACAGAAAAAAATTGCTTTTGAAGGTGTTGAAGAGGATATTGAAATAGTTGGTGTAAATACATGTGGTGGCTGTCCGGGAAAAAAAGCAGTAACTAGGGCTGCTGAAATGGTAAAAAGAGGTGCAGATACTATTGCATTGGCTTCATGTATTAAGAAAGGTACACCAATTGGATTTCCCTGTCCACATGCTAAAGAAATGCAAGATGCAATTTCGAAAAAACTAGGTAAAAAAATAAAAATCATAGATTATACACATTGATAAGTAAGTGAATAATAATTAAGGAGGCTAATTATGATATATCTTGACTATAATGCGACAACTCCAATAGCTAAGGAAGTAGCAGAAGTAATGGAAACAATGATTGAAAACTTTGGCAATCCGTCAAGCAGTCACGAACTAGGAATTAAAGCAAAAAAAGCCGTAGAAGAAGCCAGAGCTAGGGTGGCATCACTACTAAATTGTACAACAAAAGAAATAATATTTACAAGTGGTGGTAGTGAATCAAACAATATGGTCATTAAAGGTGCTGCTTATTCCTATCATAATAAGGGTAATCATATTATAACTTCAGAAATTGAACATCCTGCAGTTTTAAATCCCTGTAAGTTTTTAGAAAAGCTAGGGTATGAGATTACATATCTACCAGTGGATAAATATGGAATGGTAATTCCTGAGGATGTTGAAAATGCTATAACTGATCAAACAATTTTAATAACTATAATGCATGCTAATAATGAAACTGGAATAATACAGCCTATTGAAGAAATAAGTAGGATTAGTAAAAGGCATGAAGTTTTACTCCATACAGATGCTGCACAATCAGTAGGTAAGATCCCGACAAAGGTAAATGAGCTGGGAGTAGACTTTTTGACTATAGCTGGACACA
>JADQBV010000431.1 GCA_016278415.1 Halanaerobiales bacterium | reverse complement strand
GCTGTTTTTGGTAAATCCATTAGGTTCCTAATATATCAAGGTTTATAGGACTTTTTGATTTTTTGACTTTTGTATTTTTAGCCTATTTCCACAGGTTTTGAGCAGGATTGGGGCAGGATTTCGAATGAGACTGCCCCTTCCATACAGTATCTATATAATCAAATCCCATGATTTACATGGGATTTTAAATATATATTATTTTGGCAGTATCCTACAGTGATTAGTTGATTATAAACAAATATTTTAGATTACTTGTATTTTAGCAGGTAATAATAAGTTTTTTTCAGAAATAATATAACCCTTTAAATAAACTTGACTATCTTTTACTATAGCTAATATTTTTGCGAAAGAGTTAAAATTGTAATCAGGATCCATCATTATTGCTGTCAATGTTAAAATATCACCACTACTTAATTCACCTAAATTAACTACATGACTATGCCATTCACCAACATAATCAACACCATATTTATTATAATTTTCTTTCAAAACTTTCTCGCAATACTTTGTATCTCTCAAAAATTTTGTTTTAGTTCGAATTGCATTAGGCCCTGGTAGTGATACATGTGTAACTTCCACAGTATAAAAGTCTTTATCATATCCCATTAATATACCACCTGTTTCAACATCCAAACTCTTCAGTGCAACATCTATAATAGTGTTATATACTTCTTCTTTTAGAATTAATAAACCTTTCCTTTTATATTTATTATAATATTCATTAAACAATTTCATTATATTTCTCCTCTATATCTATTCCTTTAATTTCTTCAGGTATATTACCACAAATGGGACAATTGGGATGAATTCTATAGTTAGTATAATTTGTCTGGAAAGGATTCTTGAATTTAAAGGGATTATTATATTCTGTATTTCTAAGAGAACCCCAAGTAATATAATTATATTTTAGTTGACTCTGATTTATTAAAGACATAATTACTACTTTAGCCGCCATAGCTGCAACTATAATTATATCAGTTCTTGTTCCTTGGCTAGGTTCTTTTTTAGTACTTTGAGAACTATATGGTAATATATTTTCATTAGTTTGAAAAACATCCAAACTATTTTCTTCACTCAACTTATGTCTTGTACACTCATAACAAGCACTACGCCCTGGTATGACATGTATAATTTCTCCTATTCTAGCATTGTCAAATGTTGATACAAGAACCAAATTTGTATTTGATAACACTGCCAAATAATTAGCCATCTCTCTAGATTTAATATTATCTGTTGCACAAACAACTATATCAGCATCGTTAATTACTTTTCTTAGCTCATTTACATCTTTTAATATATTCTTATCATATGTAAATACTTCAGATGGCAACATATGTTCTTTAATCATATCGGCAACTGCATTTACCTTTTTTCTACCTAAATCCCTTTGACCACATAAATGCCTAAACAAATTTACACGATTTAATCTGTCATAATCAAATAAATGTAACTTACCTATGCCAGCTGCTGCGAGCTCCATAGCAATAAAAGATCCTCCACTTCCTAAACCTATGATGGTAGCACTTTTTTCTTTTAATTCCTCAAGTGGCATTATACCATCTATCCTTTCAAATGGAGAAAATTCCTCTTCTAATATACTACACTTTCCTTTAAAAAAAAGAAAAAAATCATCAGCAAATGCAAACATACCCGCACACAATTTGTCTTCCTCTCCAACAATAAAAAAGTAACTAAATAGATTTTCACTAATTATATCTTCTATTTCTGTAGATAATTTAATGTTATCCTTTTTAAAGTCCAATAAATAACCTTTATTAAATTGCTTAAATGTTTCTGAATCAACTTTTAACCAATATTTATTATCTTTATTAAATCCATTCATAATAAATCTATGTTCTATTAATGCAGAAGAAGCTTTACATGTAGCATTTTTTTCAAGACCAATATCAGCAGATATAATTCCTACAACATTTTCTGAGTTAAATCCTACTAATTTACCCCAATCTTTATCACAATTTTTTATTTTATTAACAAGTTCTTTTCCTATAAGAAAATTATTAAAATGTCCCAATTTAACAACCACCTTTAACAGGAACATTAGCTAAACCTTCATCTGGCATATCTTCTATCAAATTATTCACATAAGCTAAGAAATTAAAATACCATATTTCCACTTTTTCTATCGCTTCTACTAAAAAATAATTGATTGTCCACATCTTAGGATGTATAAAACATATTTTTCCGTCTTTCCATCTATGCCAATTATGACCATAACATTCCTTGGGAATGTTTGGACATAATGGGTATATCTTTGGTTCAGTAACAGGATAACTGTCTTTGCAAATTATTTGAATTTCTAAAGGAGGAGCGGTAACCCCTTGAGGTAATAAATTAACCTCACCTTTATATATAACTTCATCATCTTCTATATTTAATATAAAATCAGGATATTTATTATTAACCTTTATATACTCCAATACAAACCTTCTTTTATCAGCCTCAAACCAATACATAATGAGTCACTCTCCAAAAAAAGGCTGGTCTTTTAGTGGTCTGTGACCAGAAGTTGACTTATCATTTGAAGAAATAGTTGTATTATCAGCATTATTAATGACTACAGTATTTAATGTTGGTAATTTATTTTCCATTAGTGACGATTTTAGAACATCGCTTTCTACATTGTAGTCATTATAAAATTTATTCCAATTAAATAAAAACCTTTCATACTGATATGGCTTTTTATTTCTTTGAAAAGAATATGTATCATACTTATCTTTATATATGTCTGGTACCCATTCAGCTATATTACTACCTATAACTGCTTCCCAGGCTCCTGACTGACATGAACTTTTACCTGCTATAAATTGAACCTCTGAAACAGGTTTAACTTGATTTGTATCAGGTAAACCTATTCTTGTCCATAAAACATTCCCGAATTCTAATCCCATCCCTACTTTAACTGTTTCATCTCCATATAAATTTAATCTCTCATTTACTGTTTCCTTTATACCTTTCATTAACAAAGAAGTAGTCTTTAACGCGTTAAAAGCATCTTCTTCATTAGTATTTCTACCACCAAAATAAGCCATGATTCCATCACCAGTAAATTCTGCTACAAAACCACCATATTGTAGTACACAATATATAGAGGCTGCTGATACAGCTTGTAATATTCTAACCAATTCTTGATTATCGATAGATATAGATAGTTTTGTAAAACCTCTTATGTCTAAAAAAAACACTATTAGATCTCCAGGAAATGTTTCTCCTAATTCCAAATCATTATATAAAGGATGCCCTAATCCAGTAGAATCATTTTTATTAACAATAAATCCCATCTCGCCATGTTTTGAAGCAACACTTTCTCTAAATTGAGTATATTTTTCTTCTTTAAAAATGTTAGCATCTTCTGGATGTTGATAAATCTCATCATATATTTCTTTAAAAGTTTTCAAGATAACCCCCCCAAATAATTAAAGATTCTAATTGTCACCCTATATATAAAGATATTAAAAATAAGATAATAATATGGAATACTTGGTCTATCTTTGTCCTTAACTCATTATACTCTTCTTTTTCAGGATTTTTAATAAGTTTAACATACTTTAACCACCAATTTATTAGAAACCCTTTATCTATAATAGTGTGAGAAAGTAATAAAAATAGAGTTAGATTCCATGAAAATACTCCCAGTATTATATAAGTAATTACGATTATAGAAATTGTATAAATACAGGAGTGTTTAATTAAAGAGATGTATTCTTTTTGTTTTTCTATAGCTTGTCTATCAGTTTGAAATAAATAATCGGCTATTAAATGACTTACAAATAGCACGATGAAAAGGTTGACATTCAGACTTATATTAGCCATAATACTCCCTCCCGAAAATTTTAATATTAATCCATATATGTATATTGATAACGCTGCAACTAAAAAATAAAACAAATTTTGAATTGCGTAATTTACTCTTGTTATTTTTAATTCTCTAATAAAAGATAATTTTTGTAATTCATATGACAATTCTAATATTAAGCCATTATCATCAAGCTTATTTAGTTTTTCTATATAATCCTTTGTAGATAATTGCAATTTCACATTTTTTGTATTTAAGAAAAGATGCTCACCTTTAATTTTTGGTTCTACAGAACAAATATAAAATAAATTTTCTGGTTTATTTTGTGCTTTTATATCAATATGTTCACATGGATTATTTTTTGGTTTAATCGCCAAAAATACCAACCATATACTTCTAAAAGCAAAGAATGATGCTAATATAATAATTAATATTAATAATATATCTTCAAGAATATTAATATTAGATTTTAATGAAACAAAATAAACATTTATTTTTTCTGTAACACTAATATTGTAGGAAATAGTAAATATAGCTACCCAAGCAGCTATAATAGCACCAGCTTTACTATCAGTAAATCTTATTATATTTTGAGAATCTTCGATAGATTTGTATAAAAACTCAAGTTTAGAATTTATAATATTTTTATCCATACACTCTCCCCATTATTGTGTAAAATATGTAAATTATTGTTGTTTATTATATCATATCATATAGATATTTTCTTTACAATGAATTAAGTTATTAAGAGAATTATTACTATTTTTATTTAAAATTTACCTTATCCTGAGTATCTATATATTATTCCATCATTATAGTATATTGTTTTACAATCATCATATAATTTTTTTAAAAAATACTTGACTTTAATTAGCTGGTTTCGAAAAAGTTGCGGACTTCAAAGTATAATTTTATTTTAGAAAAATATCAACATCATCAATATTTTCATTTGAATAATTTTCTATATCTAAAAAAATATTATAATGATCCTCAGAAATTAATATATTTTTTTCATTATTATCAATTATGTTAGTTTCTTCTAATAAATATACTAATTGATCCTCTTTTGCATATGTTAAAGCATAATAGAATATAATAATGATTTCTGGTGTAGAAAGTTGAGCCCTTAATATTGATGTATAATCAATATAATAATCTTTATTATTGACATCATTTATGGTTTTAAGTATATTACTAAAAGTCCTAATATAATGGCTTAATGAATTTTCATGTTTATTAAACATTTGTTCAAAAACTTGTTTTATAATTCTGTATTTTACAGATAGCGTAATATCAACATCATAAGTTTTATAATCCTCTTCGATACTAGTTTTATATTTATTTTTTAATTCATTACTAAACCATTTTAAAGCATCTCGACCTGATATTTTTTCTTCTGCATCTTTTTGAATAGTAATATCTTGTGCTAAATTATTATGTAAAGATATTAATTTAAAAAAAGTATTTTCAAATTGAAAAATATCTGTTCTTTTTCTTTGCTTATCATTTTTATTTATTGTTAACATAACTCCAAACAAAGTAAATAATCCACCAATTATTCCTCCTAAATAACTACCATAAAAACTAATCCAGTCATTATTTGTTTCAATCTTATCAAAGATAAATGAAACTGAAAGATTTGTTGTTACTAACCAATTAATAAATATTGGCATTATAATGACAGTTATTACCAGTAATATAATATAAAAATTTTTAGACTTCAAATATTTATTCAAAAAAATCCTCTCCTTATTATCTTAGCAATTTCGTCAAAACTAAGATTACAGGACTTTAGTTAAGTTAATAACTATAAATTTTAATAAACATATACTTCCTTAAAATCAGTAATACGAAATCACTTTTATTACAATAATTAATATATATAATAATATATTTCACTAAAAGATTACTAAATCCTGCATAAAAAGTAAAAAAACGCTCAAAGAGCGTTTTTTAAAACTTCCTGTTATAATCCAATTTCAGCTTTCCATCTTCCCATTTAACATCCAATCCGTCTTCTTTCTTCACTTTCCCCTTAATGTGATATGATAACTTCTTCTTAT
>JADQBV010000378.1 GCA_016278415.1 Halanaerobiales bacterium | reverse complement strand
CCATGTCACGTGGTTTAATTGCCATATGTTTCACTCCCCATTTTACATATTAATAATATATTCTCCATATATCACTTTATTCCTGCAATTATATCAACATTTCCGTAATAACTATGCTTTATCAACATATTATACTTTTCAAAAAAAGACTTTAAGAATATTATAACCAAATAATAGATGTTCTAAAAATCTTTTACAGAGCACCTTCATTCTTTATATCCCATCCTATTTACTAGGTCTTCTTTTTCTCTCCAATCTTTCAAAATCTTCACCCAGAGGTCCAGATAAACTTTTGTCTGCAGTAATTTTTCCACATCTTTACGTGCTCGCAATCCGATTTCTTTTAACCTTTTTCCATTCTTTCCAATAATAATACCCTTATGTGATTTTTTCTCTATATAGATATTAGCCCTTATATAAAACAAGCCATTTTCACGTTCTTTCATTTCTTCAATTAATACAGCTACTCCATAGGGTATCTCTTCCCGGGTTAAATGAAATATTTTTTCACGTATCATCTCAGCAATAATAAATTGCTCAATTTGATCTGTAATCATATCATCTGGATAATATTTTGGCCCTTCTGGTAAGTATGTATATATTGTTTCTATTAAATTATCA
Organism: Halanaerobiales bacterium; assembly: GCA_016278415.1. The sequence continues at coordinate 5,317 of JADQBV010000378.1, read as the reverse complement.
AGATTATCGCCATTTTGGGCAGATATAGGTATTATCTCTCTGCCAGTTTTCTCTTCATATTCAGTAATTCTTTTTAACAACTTATTCTTATCCAACTTATCAATCTTATTTAGAACCACTAAGATAGGGGTCTTACTCCCTTTCAGTTGTCTCAGAATAAAATCATCACCCTTACCAAAATAACTACTTCCATCTAATAAAAAGACAATTAAATCTATTCCATCAAGACTCCGATAAGCCTGCTCTAACATGTAATTATCCAACTTGTTTTTAGCCTTATGAATTCCAGGTGTATCAACGAAAATTATTTGTCCCTTTTCGTCTGTATAAACAGCCTGCAACTTATTTCTAGTAGTCTGCGGTCTTGGAGATGTAATGGCAATTTTCTCACCTATTAATTTATTAACAAGGGTAGATTTTCCAACATTCGGACGACCTATAATTGATATAAATCCTGATTTAAAAGCCATTACTTATTCATATCCTTTCTATCAAATGCTCCAGGTAAAAGATCACTAACTGTATATTGAATGTTTTCACCCTTTAAATTTGCCATTATTACTATAATATCATTACCAAACTCCTGAAGTACCTGACGACAAGAACCACAAGGAGGGACTGGCCTTTCAGTATCAGCCACTATTGCAATGGCCTCATACTCTCTATATCCTTCAGATACCGCTTTAAAAACAGCTGTTCTTTCAGCACAGTTAGTTAAACCATAAGCGGCATTTTCCACATTGGTTCCTGTAAAAACCTGACCATCAACAGTTAACAAAGCTGCCCCAATGGCAAACCCAGAATAAGGTGAATATGATTGACTTCTAGCCTTAATAGCTACATCTATTAATTTATTTATTTCTACTTTATCCATTATTTTAACTCCTAACTTATATTTGCAAAATGATTATCAAACTTCGCAATTATTACTATCTATAATTGAAATCTCTGGTTAGCCATTTGCTGAATGAACGTTTAAAAAGCTCCAGTACCGCATGGAAGGCTATAAATGGTTAACAAAATTTGTCTGAACGTAGCGTAGCGAAGTGAGTTTATTTTGTTATTTATAACCTGGAAGAGGAACTGGGAATTAGCTTTTTCCCGTACATGAAGTTATGGCTAACCAGGCTTTGTACGATAAATTCATCTACAAAGTTTAGGATAATTATGTTCACTAATTTATCAAATCAATATCCTCTCCCTCAGTAAGATTACTATCTGTATCCTCAATCAAATCCTGATCTTGACCACTACCTTCGGCATTTAAATCACTATCGTTGTCATTACTAAGTTCACTATCCTGCTCTATAGTATTTAAATCTCTTGTATCTTCTAAAATTCTAGAATCAACAAACTCAATCTCAATACTATCAGGTACAAGTTCTATCCAGGTCTGCCCTGGATTCAACTCTATTCTTTCACCCTGGTTATTGTAAAACTTAGTAAGATTATCTGATTTTTTTTCCCAAAAACCTTCAATAACCCTACCATCAGTAAAGACAAATGCACTACCTCTGTTATCCAGCTCAATACTCAGACGACCAACATCATCTATTTGCTTTGTTCGAGTATGCTGTACAACTATATTATTAGCAGTAATCTGTTTATTATTATCCAATAAATGAGGTATCTCCCTAGCACCACTATATCTATAATATTGGTTTTCCAGACTATTATATTTATAGGTTACCATAGTTCCTCCCCAATAAGGAATTTTAATTATATCTGCATGTTGGTCTTGTGGTTTAATAAAACTAACTTGACTAAAAGAAAATCTTGGCTGATATTCCTGACCAATTAGTCCATTAAGATAATCCTTGATTCTATTACTTCCTGTATATAGGTTATGAGGTGCTCGCCTATCATTACTACGCCAATAATATCTACTTCTGTATATTTGGTCAAGGTGTTCAATGTCCCCTTCTGCTAACATAGAAAACCCTTCCGGACTAGCACCAGCATGAAGTAATAAACCATTATATCCTTTGGCAATATCTATCATGTATGGCCGCGCACTCCTAATAGGTCCAATTTTTTCAGGTATATTATCCCAATAAAGCGCTAAAAATCTAGTAATACCACCTTCAACTAAGACTTCATATACAATAGAAGCCTCTTCAAGACCTGACTGAGGTCGTGCAGCTGGTGAGTTCTCAATAACAACAATCAATACCTTACGAAGCAAGCGCTCATCCACTGCTTGTCCCGTAAAAGGAGAGTAATAAATATTCTTAGGTTTACTATTAACCACCAAAGCATCTTCACGGTTCTGATTGTCACTAAGATTATTATTGATTGTATCATTATTTAAAACTGATAATTTATCTTGATTCTCTACTACTGGTTCAGAGTTTTGATTATCAATATTATCATCTGTTATCCCAGCACTAGTCTCCCCATTAATAGTCTGCCTTTCCTTATTGTTACTACTTTGGTCAGTATTACATCCTGTCAACAAGGCCATAATTATTATTAAAGATACAGCCATAAAATATATTTTTTTCATAGATATCACCTTTCATAATTACTTTGACCATTAAGCCAGATATCATCATATACCTTTATATCCATATTAATACCAAAATTAAGTAATTGGTTTTTTATGATATCAAGACTACTAACTAACACATCCGGATCACCTGTGGCCTTAATTATAATAGGGTTTACGGGTATTGGTTTATTATTGACCAATATTGTTGGCCCGACACAACGTATAGCTGTATCTACTCTTAAACGCTGTCCCCCTACTTCAATACCAGTTGCACCAGCAATCTTTAATTCATTAATGATATTACGTATATCCTGGTCATGTACTATCCCTGTACTTTCTATATTTCCAGTATTGTCATAAACATTAATTTTAATACCCTTACCAGACAAAGGCTCATATCCTGTCTTTTGGCTAATTGCCTTTAACTGTCTTTCAAGTGACGCTGTTTTTGTTTGAAGATAATCTACATGATTAAAAATATCACCTGTTGGTACTAAACTAGCCCTACCATCAACAATCTCAATCTCCAGGGTCTGATTAAAAAATACTTCCTGAATCTTCTTTTTGGTTTCTTCTTTTATTATATGTTCAGGGTCCAATATTTTCATTTCGTCCCCTACTTTTGAGATTGTAATCTTACCGATCTCCGGTAGTTTTTGATTATTAATAATATTAAATATAGTATTAATCCGCTTTTCCTGGACTACACGATAAATTACATCCTGTGTCTGACGTCCATAATCTAACATAAGGCTAGCTACTTCTTCAGCACTTTCTGCTTTCTCTATTTCATATTTAAATTTAGCCAAAATATCTAATACAGACTTTTCTTTATTAACATCATAACTAGCCGCAAGTTCTTCACTATAAGTTATCACTGACTGAGCAGCTTGTTTAGATTTATCCAGTGGGGTTATCTCACCTGGAAAGTATATAAAACCCAAAACGCGTGTTAATAATACAACATTAGCTATCAGGACTAGGACTAGGATCCAGTTGAAAATAGTACTCCCAATCTTTTTTTTCATATCACTATCTCTCCTATCCATCCCATTAAGAAATATATCGATCACTCCTTTACATCTATAGGTTTAATTGGCTGTTTACTTATGATTTTTATCTTTTCTAAACGATTTTCTAAAATCTTATCAACTTGTATTGTAAAATTATCAATTTCCAGTTTCTCTCCTTCTTTTGGAAGGTAACCCAATTGATATAATATAAAACCACTTATAGTTTCATAATTTTCTTCATCAAGTATAGGTTCTGGTAAAATCTCATTTAGTTCGTCTATATTAATTCTTGCATCCAACAATAATTCATGCTCATTTAGATATTCAATTTGCTTAGGCTCTAAATCATATTCGTCTTGAATATCACCAACAATCTCTTCAAGTAAATCTTCAATTGTAATTATACCTGCCGTTCCACCATATTCATCTAGAACTATAGATATATGAACTTTTCGTTTTCTCATTTCAGTCAATAATTCATTAATTTTCTTGCTTTCTGGTATAAAATATGCTGATCTCATATATTCTTTAACAATTATATTTTCATCTTCATTATCAATTAATAATTGTAACAAATCTTTAACATAAATAATCCCGGTAATTCTATCTATGTTATCCTGAAATACTGGTATCCTTGAATGACCTCTTTCTACGGCTAACTTTACAAGTTGACGGATAGTTGCTTTTTCTTCTATCCCAATTACATCTATCCGAGGGACCATTACTTCCCTAACTGTGGTATCATCAAATTCAAAGATACTATTTATCATTTTGCGTTCCGTTCTTTTTATGACACCTTCCTCTTCACTGACGTTTACAAAACGCCTAATCTCTTCCTCACTTAAAAAGGATGTGGAAAGGAGGTTGCCTTCACCAATTATCAAGCGTATTACTAATACAAACAAAGTAATTACAGGAGATAACAAACGCTCCATCCAGAATAAGGCTGGTGCAACTAATTTAGAATACTTTACAGCACGGCGATTACCTATTGATTTAGGCGTTATTTCACCAAAAATAAGTACTATTAAAGTAACTACCCCTGTTGCTATACCTACACCTGAACTACCAAAAATTTCTATAGCCAAGGAAGTTGCAATAGCAGAAGCTGCAATATTAACAAGGTTATTCCCAATTAATATTGTCGCCAACAAGCGAGTATGGTCAGCCAATAATCTATCGACTATGGCAGCCTTTTTATCTCCTTCATTAGCTAACTCCCGTATTCTTATTTTATTAACTGACATTAATGCGGTTTCAGAACCAGAAAAAAAACCTGATAAAGCAACCAATACGAAAAATATAATAGAGCTAAGTAACATTTAAACACCTCAAATAATATAGATAATAAATAATGTAAATAAAATACCAATTAAAGCCCCTGCAATTATCTCTAATATATTATGGGTTTTACTCTGCAGACGACTCTGTGCCACAAGGAAAGCTAGTATTATTGCCAATGTTATAATAAGTATGTCTTGTGTAAAAAAAACTATTAATGTTACAATTGCAAAAGCTAATGCACTATGCCCACTGGGCATTCCACCCTCAAGTGGTGTTCCACGACCTTCAACTGCCTTTATTGCTATAATAACAACAAGTAATAAACCAATGTTTATAAATATCAGATGTGTAGGGTCTGTTTTTATATGACTTATGATCGATAAACTAAAGTACCTAATATCATCAAAAAATATTAAGTAAGCTATAATAAGGGCATTTATTGCTGCCATTAGCACAGCGGCTGCAGAAATGTTCTTGGCAATTTTTGCACTTAAACGATACTCTGGTGTTATCATATCTATTATTACCT
>JADQBV010000081.1 GCA_016278415.1 Halanaerobiales bacterium | reverse complement strand
TTATAATCAAGAAAATCTTGATAATCTATATAACAAATCCCTACAATTTGATGAACTTTCATATTTTTCAACAAAAAATGATATTAAAAAATTTGGACTAGCAACTATCTTTCATAATAAACCTATTGTTGATTTCTTTTTCAATGATTTACTATTGCCCGCTAAAAAAGGATTAGCAGAAGAAGAGAGGGACTATATAAATTGTCTAATTAATTTATTTAATATGGAATTTCCTCTAAAACAGTCTTTTATAAACAATTATAGTAATTATAATACAATTGATCTGGAATATTGTACTATAAAAGGAGTACTATGTTGGTGAGTGTATATAGGGAAAAATTTAATTATAATTAACTCGTAAGGGGTAAAGTAAGAATCTTAGCAAAGAAATGAATAAAAACAGAAAGACTGAATAATGGATAAATGTGTAAAATTTTATTATTAGAAAAAATCTTTGCGAATAAGTATAAAGTAATATAAAAGTTACATAAAGAAGGAAGCTAAAAATGAATCAAGTTATTTACGCTATAAAGCAAAGAAGAAGTATCAGAAAATATCAAGATATTGAACCAACTAAAGAAGAAATAGTTCGGCGAGAGGTCCAGTCGTAAAAGACTGGTCCTACTCTATTATTATTGGAGAGGAACCTTACTAGTCAGTTTATGAAAAAACACTTTTTTTGCAAGTTGTAATCAAAGGTGATTAAATCAAAAGGGTTAGAAAAACTATTTGAAAAAAATAAAAAAGTTCTTGACTTACAGTAATTTTAATTGTATAATACAACTATAATTTTTTTTAGTAATAAAGTTGTAAAGTGCAACTAAAATTAGAGTTATAATAAAGAGGGAGGAAAACAAGATGGATGTAAAAGTTGAAGAGAAATTTGATGAAGAAATTGAAAGGCTGCTCTACAAGTGTGAAAAAGACAATAACCTGAATAAGGCTGAAGAACTATTGCATAAGCTGGCTGAAAGTATAGATGATTCATCAATATTGGCCCGAATTAATGCTGAGCTTGTTCAGGTAGAGTTTTGGCGTTATGAGTATGCAGTCCAAGATGACCGACTGGCTATTGCTGAAAGAGGAGTAGCACTGGCAAAAAAAGCTTTAGAATATGACAGTGATAATCTTGAGGCAAATGCATGGGCGGCAGCTATCAAAGGATTGCATGGTTTAGAAATGGGAATATTAAGTTCTTTATTTTATATTAAGAAAGTCAGAGAACACGCCGAGCATGTTCTGGAAATTGATGAGACATACCACAGTGCTATCGCCCATCAGATACTTGGTGATTTATACAGACTGACACCACCGAGCCCTATCGGTATGAAAAATACGACAAAGGCAATGGAGCATTTACTTAAAGCCAGAGAATTGGCTCCAGACTGTCCCCAGGCAAAGCTGCGCCTAGCAGAGATGTATCTCACTAAAAGGCAGAAAGAAAAGGCACGGATAGAGATTAATTTGTTGTTAGAGCAAAACATTGAAGAAAGAGGACCTATATATGCTGAAAACTGCCGGGCAAAAGGAAGGAAATTATTAAAGAAATTATAAAAATGTCTACAGGTAATATTAAACCGAAGGTGTTAACAGTAATAGATTATCAGAAAGGAGATTTGACATGAAAAATTTTAATGTATCGCCAAGATTGCAGAAGATGAGGAGGAAAGTATTAAATGCACCTCAAGAAATAAGTATTGTCAGAGCAAAAGCATTCACTGAAATAGTTAGTAAAAATCCTGATTTACCAAGGAGTATACAGTTCGCAAAAGCCTTTGAAAAATCATTAAATAAGCTGTCTATAAATATTGAAGATGATCAGAGAATTATAGGGTCACTAACCGAGAAATCAAAAGGAGCGATTTTATACCCGGAACTAAAGAGCGATTTTCTTATTAAAGAATTAGATAATTTTAGTATAAGAGAGACAGATAGTTTTATAATAAATGATCAGGAGAAACAGGAGTTAAGAGATGATATATTACCATTCTGGAAAGAGCAGAGTGCATTTGATAAAATGTTAAGCAGACAGAGTGAAAAAATACAATTTGGGATGAGAAATATCCTATATGTTCTGAATAATGATTTCAGCGGAAGTGCACATCAGGCAGATATTAACTACGAGAGAATTATTAAAACCGGTTATAAGAAGGTTATAATTGAGGCTGAGAATGCCCTGTTAAATATGGACAAAGATCAAAAAAATATTGAGAAAAAACGTAATTTCTTTCAATCAATAGTCATATCCTCGAAAGCGATTATTGATTTTGCAGCCAGGTATTCCAGACTTGCTTATAAAATGGCCGGGGAAGCTGAATCGTATAAACGGAGACAAGAGTTAATTAATATAGCAGAGATTACAAAACGTGTCCCGGCAGAACCAGCCCGTAATTTACGTGAGGCTGTACAATCTTACTGGTTTATATATCTTGCACTAAAGCATTTAGATGGTGCTGCAGAATTACCCCTTGGAAGATTAGATCAAGTTTTATATCCATATTACAAACAGGATCTGGATGCCGGAAAAATTGAGGAAACGGAAGCTCTGGAATTAATAACAGAACTATTTATTAAGTATAACCAATTAACCTATCTGCATGAATATGCCGCTACAAAGGTTACGGATGGGGGTAATCAGCGGCCGACTGTAACCATAGGCGGGGTTGATAAAGATGGAAATGATGCAGTTAACAGTCTTTCGAATCTTATATTACAGGCAGTTAATGACTTGAATCTTATTTACCCCAATACTGCGATCAGACTTAATTCTAAAAATCCTGAAAGCTTCTGGACTCAATGTATAGAAATGATGACTAACGGTTCTAACCTAGTGGAAGTATTTAATGATGAAGCGAATATAAATGGTTTTATTAATCTTGGCTATCCAGAAAAAGAAGCCAGGGATTATATAGTAACCGGTTGTGTCCAGCCTATTCCCGATAGTACATATGGTCCTACTTGCTCAGCCTTTGTAAATGCTCCAAAATTACTGGAACTAACCTTAAATAGTGGAAAACCATATCTTTCTTTCTCAGGTGAAGAGGAAGATTTACCGGTTGAAAATTATAAGTCCTTCATTGAGCTGTTACAGGCAGTTATGCAAAAGTTTAAAATGACCATCGAAGATGTTGTCGAGGCACTGGATATAGTAAGTAAGACACATGAAGAAATGCTTCCTAACCCAATTATGTCAGCTGTTATCGACGGCCCTATGAAAACAGGTAAGGATATAAAAGCAGGTGGTGCCAGGCATAACTTTTCTGCTATCGATGTAATCGGATTTGGGACACTTGTTGACTCACTGGCGGCAGTTAAAGATCTTGTATTTAAGCGTAAATTATACTCTCTGGAAGAAGTGGTTGAATGGCTGAAATTTGATTTTGAGGGTTTCGAAGAAGAACGCCAGATACTTCTTAATAAGGCACCTAAATATGGTAATGATGATCCCGAAGTTGATGAAATAGCCAGGGAAGTAGTTGATTATCTGTATAAATTATTGGATCAATATCGACCATATAGAGGAGGGAAATTTGGTTTAGGATTACATTCTGAAACCCATCATGTGATTCAGGGGGTACTTGTGGCAGCAACACCTGATGGCCGTAGGGCAGGTGAAATGTTAAGTCCAGGCTGCGGTCCGACTTCAGGGATGGATGTTAATGGTCCTACTGCTTCTTTACGCTCGTTATCAGTATTAGATTTTACTAAAGTAATGGGTGGTTCTTCAGCAAATTTAAGGTTTAATCCTGATATTATCAATAGTACCGAGCAAATCAGGCAGTTTGGGGCAATGCTTAAAGCCTATTTTAAACTTGGAGGACAACATCTCCAGATCAGTGTAGCTGATGCAGAAATACTTCGTGAGGCCCAGCAAAACCCTGAACAATATGAGGATTTAATTGTCAGAATAACCGGTTACAGTGCACGTTTTGTTGAACTTACACCGGCAACTCAGGAAGAGATTATTAGGAGGACTGAAATGCAGGTATGTTAGAATTGGAGATGGTAGAAATGGTAGAAAAATATAAGAAAGAGCACAGTTGTACAAAGAATAAAATAACAGGAGTGGTATTTGATATACAGCGTTATTCACTGGGGGATGGTAGTGGAATTCGTACTACAGTTTTTATGAAAGCTTGTATGATGCGCTGTTCTTGGTGTCAGAACCCGGAATCCTTTCACCTAGAACCGGAGCTGGCCTTTAGGAAGGAAATATGTATTAATTGTCGCGCTTGCTTCCAGAATTGTCAGGATAATGCTATCAGCTTTGGTAGTGAAAGCAGGGTAAACTATCTAAAGTGTACTTTATGTGGTGAATGTACTAGTAGCTGCCCTACCAATGCCCTTTTTATAATAGGGCGCCATTATACCGTGGAAGAATTATTGTCCATAGTGGAAAGGGATCGGATTTTTTATGATGAATCGGAAGGTGGGGTAACAATTTCTGGTGGTGAGGCAACAATGCAGCATGAATTTATCAAGGCTTTTTTAACAGCCTGTCATGAAATTGGTATTAACACTGCACTGGAAACAAGTGGTTTTATATCCTGGGAGAAACTTTCTGAATTATTACCATATCTTGATAAGGTTTATTATGATCTAAAATTAATTTCAGCTGATAAACATAAACGCTTTACGGGGGTTGATAATCTCATAATACTAAATAATGCATGTTTGCTGGCTGCTGAATATAAAAATGTTGTCTTCCGCTTCCCTGTAATACCCGGTATTACAGATACAGATAATAATATTGAGGAATTAACTTTTTTCCTTCATGAATTGAAGATTAACCAGATAGAATTATGTCCCTATCAGGAAAATTGGGAAGCTAAATTATTATGGCTTGAGACATCACATAAACCACTTGGAATTACTACTATAGAAGAGGAAAAAATTAAAAATATAGTTGATAGGTTTTCAGACAATAATATAAATGCAAGGCTTTCTTCACAGTAAATCATAATAATTATAATAATAAGGAGATTTCATAAATGCAAAACTATCGAGAAATGATTACATTATTATTTGAAGTATCAAAATTAACACGTTCTTTTCAAAAGGAAGCTGTATTTTGTGAAGATGTTACTTTTACTGAATTTTATATATTGGATTTGATTGATAGAAAGGGGTTATTACCACTTTCGGCTCTTCATCAAGCTCTTTTTGTTGAGAAGAGTACAACTACAAGGCTTATTGAACCTCTTGTTACCCGAAAATTAATTGTAAAAGAGAAATCTACTGAAGACGCCAGAGTTATTATTCTAAAACTAACAGAAAAGGGCAGAGAGGTCTACATTAGGGTATGGGACTGTGTTGAAGAATTTATCCGACACTTTGAAAAGGAGATTCCACAGGAAAAAAAAGAAGCGGTTTTTTCAGCTTTAAAGATATTATTAAATATATTGGAGAAGCTAAGAATATAATTTTCTAAGGAAAGAATGTCAACACTCTCAAAGAAAACATAAGAGTTATTTATTATGGTGAAAGTATATAAGTGAAAGAGAAAAGAGTATAAAAAAATAATATTAAAATTATAGGATGATACCCTTGACATAATAACAAAATAATGATAATATTTTGTACAGGGTACCCCTATGAGGTATTATGATTAATTATTGTATTACCCTTACATTTTAAAAATCTGTTTTTTTTAAATAAAGTGATTGACTAGTCAGTCGCCTATATATAAAGGATTAAAATTATGAAAGATAGAAGAAAAGAAATAATGGCTGCAGCGGTTAAGATAATCTCTGAGAATGGGTACAGAAATACCAGAATATCAGATATAGTGAAAAAGGTAGGGATTGCTCAGGGTACTTTTATATTTATTTTAGAAGCAAGAAAGACCTTTTTATAGAATTAATCGATGAGTTTAACAAATTATTAATAAATAGAATATCGATAATCGACATAAAGAGTATAAATGAAACTATTGAATTAGAGAATAAAATAAAACTAATTTATAGGGCAATTTTTGAAACATATCGAGATAATGCCAGATTAGCCAAAGTTAT
>JADQBV010000182.1 GCA_016278415.1 Halanaerobiales bacterium | reverse complement strand
CCGCCAGTTTTTCAGAATCATGGACATTCATTTGACAACCATATGTAATAATGAAGTATTTCTTAACTTTTTCACTTATCTTCTGTTTTTCACTTTTAGCCTTTATATTGTTATCATTATTCTCCATATATTTGTGCCTCCTATATCATATATTAAATATACTTAAAAAGTAGTTATTGTATATTTAATCATCTTTATCTCAATACTTATTTTTTACCTGAACACTCACCTATTTATATTAATACTAATCTTATAGTATAATAAAGTTATCACCATAATTTAAGCAGTACTTATCATTAATATTCTACCATTAAAGCAGTTATTATGCAAAGAAAAAGAGACCTAATCGGTCTCTAATTTCTCTTATTTATATTTTTACTTTAACAATTTTAATATTTATATATAAAGAATCGTTTTAAACATTACTTTTGTTTTTTTTATATCCTAATTTTAAGATGGTAATCATTATACAATTGTAGTATAATTTATAAGTGTTTTAACTTATCAAGGTCATCATTCTGTCCCATAACTATCAATACATCACCTTCCAGTACTTTATCATTAGCACCTGGAGTAACATTCAATTCTTTACCCCTTTTAATAGCCATTACATTTACACCATAATTACTTCTAAATTGTAATTCAGATAGTGATTTACCCTCCATTTTATCAGAAGCAACGATTTCTACTATACTATAATCAGGAGCAAATTCAATATAATCAAGGACATTTGATGATATAAGATTATGTGCAATTCGAACTCCCATATCCCTTTCTGGATAGACAACACGATCTGCCCCAACTTTACTTAATACTTTACCATGTAGTGTATCCTGAGCCTTAACAACTACATATGGTACCCCTAACTCCTTCAAAATAAGGGTAGCTAGTATATTTGCATGAATATTATCACCAATGCTAACAACAGCTACATCAAAGTTCCTTACTCCCAGAGTCTTTAAAGCATCTTCATCTGTAGCATCTGCTTCAACTGCATGTGTTACTGCACTGGCTATGGCCTGAACTCTTTCTTCATCTGTATCAATAGCCAGAACATTATAATCATTTTCTGCAAGCGTTTTAGCAACACTTGAGCCAAATCTACCAAGGCCTACAACTATAAATTGTTTCATTATAAACTCCCCCTCAACCTATTAAAATATCTTCTTCAGGATATCTAATTCCTTTGTTATACCTTTTACCGATTGCTAATGCTAAAGTAAATGGTCCTACTCTACCAACAAACATTGTTAATGTGATAAATATTCTACCGACAGTTGTTAATTCAGCTGTAATTCCTGTAGACAATCCAACAGTTCCAAAAGCCGAAAAAACCTCAAAAAATATATGTATAAATGAGAATTCTTCTGAAAAAGTTAAAATCATGGTAACAGAGACAATTACAATTAAGGATATTATTACTATAGTAAGGGCTTTAAATATCGCTTTCTTTTTTAATCTCCTATTAAAAATCTCCATATCTTCTTTTTTAGCAGCCATATTATAAACAACAACTAACAAAGTACCAGCTGTAGTAGTTTTAACACCACCACCAGTAGAACCTGGAGAGGCACCAATAAACATCAACACTATCATGATAAATAAAGTTGCATCATGAAACCTACCGATAGATATTGTATTAAACCCAGCAGTTCTTGGACTTACCCCCTGGAAAAATGATGCTAATATTTTTCCTTTAAGATTAAGACTTCCTATTGTTTCCGGATTATTATATTCTAAAATAAAAATTGATAAGCTCCCTATTATAATTAAAATAAGAGTAATAGAAATCACAATTTTACTATGTAATGATAAATTCTTGTAATTCCTTTTGTGAAATAATTCATCCATCACTATAAAACCTAGACCACCTAAAATAAATAGAGTAGAAATTACAAAATTTATATATGCATTTGATACAAAATTCTCTAGACTATTCCCAAATAGATCTAATCCAGCATTATTAAAGGCTGAAATACTATGGAATAAGGAATAAAAAAATGCTTTTGATAATGGCATAGTCCTTTGAAATGGTAGAAATAACAAGATAGCCCCTATTAATTCGATAATAAATGTAGTTATAATAATATATTTACTTAAGGCAATAACACCAGAAATTTTATTATAATTTAAATCCTCCATTATTATTAACCTGTCTTTTAAAGACATCTTCCTTCCAAATATAAAGAATAAAATTGTAGTGCTTGTCATAAAACCAAAGCCACCAATTTGAATTAAACTCATAATTACAATCTGACCAAAAGTAGTCCAATGTTCTGCAGTATTTACGACAATCAAACCTGTAACAGCAGTAGCAGAGGTTGCAGTGAAAACAGCTTCTAAAACACTTGTGTTCTCTCCAACAACTGTAGACATCGGTAATAATAAGAATAGTGATCCGATAGTAATTACTATTATGTATCCCAGAGCAAGAAATTGCCCTGGCGTAAGGATATTTATTTTTATTTTCAACACTCCTCTAAAGAAATAATTACAAAAATATGACTATATTTTATATATTCCCTAGAAAGTGCCTAATTTATTAATTTAACCTACCATAATCTTTTCTTTAGGGTAATGATAAACTCCCGATTGCTTTCTTTCAGCAAAGGCCAATGCCAGTGTGAGTGGTCCTACCCTTCCTACAAACATCGTTAAAGTAATTAATATTCTACCAAAGTCTGAAAGACTAGAAGTAATACCAGTCGACAAACCAACAGTACCAAATGCAGAAACAGTTTCAAAAAAGACCGGTAAAAAGTCCATATTTTCACTTACTGTTAAAATCATTGTAACTGTAACTACTAATATAAGTGCTAACATAGTAATAGCTAGTGCTTTTAACACTATATCCTTCTCTAGCTGTCTTTTGAATATTTCAATATCAGTCTTTCCAGTAATTAAGTTCCATACTGTAATCAATAAAACCCCAAAAGTAGTAGTTTTAATCCCACCGCCTGTAGACCCAGGTGAAGCACCAATAAACATTAATACAATAACCAGGAATAAAGTTGAACTCCTTAAAGAACCAGTAGGCACTGTATTAAAGCCAGCTGTTCGTGGTGTTACCGATAGAAACATTGCAGATAGTATTTTTTGGCCAAATGGGAGATTCCCCATTGTAGCATCATTTGTATATTCAAGTGCAAAGAAACTTAAAAACCCAAATACAAGTAAAATTAGGGACATTGTAAGAACAATCTTTGTCTGTAAACTTGTTTTACGAAGATCTATAAAACATGCATTTTTGATATACTTAAAAATATTTTTTATACTATAGTTGCTAATGCTATTTTTATTTTCACCAACTGAATTATATAATTCAGCTATAACTGCAAAACCAATACCACCCAAGATAATAAGTCCCATGACTACAAAATTTATAGTTATATCACCAGTAAAACTCTCCAAACTATTTCCGAAGAGGTCAAATCCGGCATTATTAAATGCAGAAATTGCATGAAAGACAGAAAAATAAACTGATTTGACAAAACTATAGTCATTGATTAATCTAAAGAATAATATTAAAGCACCAATACCTTCTATAACTAAAGTTACTAATAGTACATATTGAACTAATCTAACAACTCCTGATATTTTGAATTGATTTAGGTCTTCCTGTAATATTAATCTCTCTTTTAAAGTAATCTTTTTGCCAACGATAAATGCTATCATTGTTGACATTGTCATAATTCCCAGACCACCAACTTGGATTAATAGCATTATTACAATTTGTCCAAAGATAGTAAATGCAGTACTGGTATTTAAAACAATAAGACCTGTAACACAGGTTGCTGAAGTAGCAGTAAAAAGAGCTGATATAAGATCTAAACTACCTTCAGCAGTAGTTGCTATGGGTAACATTAAAAGAATTGTCCCTATAATTATAATGGCAAGATAACCTAAAGCTAAAAACTGTGCAGGTGTAAAATCATAACCTTTGATGGGATTTGATGATAACATACCTATGTCCTCCCTACTATAATTATCTCTGACATGAGATAAAAAAGTATATATCTTTAATTAATAGTATTTTTAAAATAGTAGTAATTCATGGTGATTATTATACTATAAAGGCTTAATAATGTAAAGTAAACAAAAAAGAGCCGGAATGTACCGACTCAATCCAATAATGATTATGTATCTATTTAATATTATTTGTTATTCATCATAAGGTTCAAACATATCTTTACCAACACCACATTCAGGACAAACCCAATCTTCAGGTAAATCCTCAAAAGAAGTTCCTGCTTCTACTCCATTATCAGGATCACCTACTTCGGGATCATACACATACATACACACTGTACATTGATATTTTTGCATTTATATCACTCCTTTCAAATTATGTAATTTAAATAATTTATTACCATTAAAATTAGTAACAATTACTAATTAGTATTATAGCATATTTATACTTTCTTTTCAATCATCTTTTTCATACTGATCATCTAAAAATAAATTTGGAGAATATATTGAATCCCTTATTAATTGATTAGAAATTAAATCTGCGATGATTGAAGTAAAGAGTAAAGGAATAATCAAACTATAATTTCCACTTAACTCAAATATTATTAACACTCCTGTTAAGGGAGCTCTTATTGATGCACTAATTAAAGCCGCCATTCCAACTAAACCATAGGAATTCGGTGATAAAACAATACTTGGAAATATAATATTTGCAATTCTTCCGTAAAACATCCCAAAGGCTGCACCACTTAGTAGTGCAGGTGCAAATATACCGCCAGATCCACCAGAACCAAGTGTAATTGATGTGGTAATTATCTTTAAGATAGATAATAATAACAAAGTATATAAGAAATTTTCATTTGTAAATATTTTTTTAATAGACAATATACCTGTGCCCATGATATCAGGAATAAAATATCCAATTAAACCTATAATCATCCCACCTATTGCAGGTTTTATAAAAAATGGAAGTTCTATTTTATCAAATATAGTATTTACATTATGTAATGTTTTTATAAATAAAAAGGATAAAAACCCTAGGAAAACACCTAATATTGCATAGAATAGATATTCTTTAGAAGTATTTATATGAAAATTTGGTAACGAAAAAATAGATTTACCAGGCAATAAGTTGTTTACCATTACCTCAGCCGCTATAGAACTAATAATGATCATTCTTAAATTAACCTTTTTGAAATTCTTAAATATAACTTCTATGACAAAAAATATTCCACCTAAAGGTGCATGAAAAATAGAGGAAATACCTGCTGCAGCTCCACAGGCAATAATGGTTCTATACAAGTCAGTATTTATATTAAGTCTGTGACCAATGAGATCTCCGATACCAGATCCAATCTCAACAACAGGACCTATTCTACCAGCAGAACCTCCAGTAGCAATTGTAATAATTGAAGCAAATCCTTCTATAAATAGCTCACGTGATGATAGCTTGGTCTTCTTGCTCTTCACAGTCTTTAATAATAGAGGTAACCCATGGCCCTTGGCAGTATAGCTCCCATATTGAATTAAAAAACCCACTATAAGTCCACCAATTGCTGGTATAAATAGTATAAGGCTATTACCTATATATTTCTGATAAGTTATCTTAGATAAATAGTTTATTATTTCTGCAAATATACCAGATAAAAGCCCTACTATTAAACCAATGAAAACTGCTAAAACAATAAGAATAAATTCATTATAGTATAATTTTTTAATCTTTATCTCCCCCAGATTAAAAATAGAAATATAACTATGTTTATATATTTACATGTCTAATGTAACAGGATTTAACCTAATATATTTTACTCTTTCGAGATTTCTCCTGATATTATTGCTAGGTTCCATTCATATAATTTATAAGTATATAACTCTCTTTTTATTAGCGGGTCATTATTAGCTATGATTTTAGCCTCATCCAGATTTTTAGCTTTAAAGATAATCATCCCACCTTTCTCTTTTTCAAAACCACCACCCAGAAAAGTCCTTTCTTTTGCAACCCCCTCTAAATACTCTTAAGATTTTCGGCTAAATAAGCCCTTTATTCATCGGGGTTAATAACCCCCACTTC
>JADQBV010000098.1 GCA_016278415.1 Halanaerobiales bacterium | reverse complement strand
TTTTTAAGAGGTGTTATTAATGAAGGTGAAATTTTTTAAGGCAAAAAATGGTGATGCAATCCATTTGAAAACAGATCCTGAAAAGAATATTGTAATTGATATGGGATACCAAGAAACTTATTCTTGTTACATGAAAAAACTTATAAAGGAAATAGAGGATAAAAATCAAAAACTAGATTTGTTGGTAATATCCCATATTGATCAAGATCATATAGGTGGGGCGATTACTTTTTTGCAAGATATTTGTAATAATGAATTTGATAAAAAAATAGTTAATGAAATATGGCATAATTCCTACAGACATCTCAATCTATCACAGGTTAAAAATATTGGGGATGACGATTATATAATTCTTAAATATTTAAAAGAAAAGTATGAGGCTGAAAATAAGAGTGAGAGTAACCCAGGTGATGATAAAGAGATTAGTGCAAAACAGGGTTCAACCTTAGCTGGTTTAATATATAAATCAGGAATCTTATGGAATGAATCATTTGATGGAAAAGGAATTTCTGGAATAAAGGATATTACTTTAGATGGAGTTAATATTAATATTCTTACGCCTAATCAAAATATATTAAAGAAATTAAAAAGGGCTTGGAGAAATGAATTATTGAAAAGTAAGTTAGATTTAAAGTTTGGAGAGAATGAGTTATTTGATGATGCTTATGAATTCTTTTTATTAAATGAAGATGTTATTGAGGATGATGCATCAACAAATATCTCTTATGATAAAACAGAAAAATTCCCAAACTTTTTGAAGTCAGGTGTTAATCTAGGTTTGGCGGGGGATAAAAGTGTTACCAATGCCTCTTCTATTTCATTAATTATTGAAGATAATGATAGAAGAATTTTACTAACAGCAGATGCAACTGATGATGATTTATTTAATGCTTTAAAGACTCTTTCAAGTAATGGAGTTAGTATGAATTTTGATTTAATTAAGTTATCCCATCATGGAGCAGAAAAAAATAATATGAAATGGTTAAGCTTAGTTAAAGCAGATTATTATGTTATTTCAACTGATTCAAGTAGGCGTAATCATCCAGATTTAGGGTCATTTGTGAATGATATAATGAATAACATGGAAAGTCACAAAATCATATGTTTTAATAATTATATACAGGCTATAGATGAATTAAATGATCCTGTTTTAATGGAAAAATATAATTATTCTTTATTAATGCCTAACCAAGATTGGGGGATTGAAATTGAGTTTTAGAGATAATAGACCTTACATAGATTATGTGAAAAAGTTTGTTGCAAAGGTAATTGTATATGATAACAAGGGAGAAGTTGAAACCTGTGGAACAGGTTTTTTTGTAGATGAAAGGACATTAATTACTGCTCATCATGTAGTACGAGACGGCATTAATCCAGACTATGAAGTAAGTATCAAATATTTAGATAAAGGGAAAGAAGTGGAATTACCGGCAAAGGTTTTTTATACTACTCCTAGTAGTGACATAAATAAGTTAAAGCTTTTTGAGTCGATAAATTTTGGTAATAATCAGGTTGATTTTCCAAAAATAACGAAAAATGCATTTAGAAAACGAGAGTTTAAATATGCTGCATATGGCTATCCAAAAATTAAAGCAACAGGTCATTATCAACAGGGACTTATACTCGATGAAAATAAATCAATTAATGGTGATTTATTAATTGATGTTTCTTTAGGTGACGGGAAAATCGATAAATATAATGGTTTTTCTGGTTCACCTGTTGTTTGTAATGGACAATTAATAGGTATTGCAATCGAGCAGACTACAGGTTTAGGAAGATCTCAAAGTATTAAAATTTTGTGTTTTGCTACATTGGACAACTTAATTGATGAGTGTTATTTTTCACAAGATACATTTATAAATAACATTATATCTTCATTTAACCAAGTAACACAAAAAGAAATAGAAAATAATAAGACCAATAAAAAATATATTCCAGAAATATATGTAGAAATTGGGCAGATGAAAGATTATTTAAGGAATTTTACAGATCCTATACTTTTCTTTCGCAAACATCTTGAATATAACAAAAAACATAGCTTTAGTTACTTTAATCGTTTATTAAGTCTTTATGAACTAAATGAGATTGATTCATTAGATGAAGAGTATAACGTAGATCTTAAGAATCTCAATGAGAATGCGGATTTTATACTTGAAAAATTAAATTCTTCGCTTATATATATGGATAAGTTATCGACTTATTCCGAAATAAAAAAAGATGTGCCGAACGAAAAATTAGAATTATTCGAAGTCTCATATTATACTCATAGACCTTCGTTACTTAGATATGATATAGAGAATAGGATTTCACTTTTTGAAGCCTTAAAATATAAACAAATTTTACTCACTGAAAGAGCAGGACAAGGTAAAACAAATTTACTTTGTGATTTAAGTGAAAATGTCTTACTAAAAAAAGGAATACCTTGTTTATTTATAGGAGCAAGGAACTTGGTAAACAACGATTTGGGGAGTACTATGCTAGCAATTGCAAATGATTTTACTGATATAGAACAATTACTAGAAGTTTTAAATATACATGCTTTTAATATTCAGAAACCTTTTGTTTTAATGGTAGATGCTATTAATGAATTAAAAAAAATCAGTGAGTCTAAAAATAAATTATATTTTTTCTTGAAAAAAGTTGAAAGATATAAATATATTAGGATATTGCTAACAGCAAGAACGGAATATTTTGAAGAAAAGTTTGGAGACCTTAAGAGCATGTGTTCGTTTGTTAAGCATATTGATCGTTATAATATAAGATCACAATCTTCAAGATATAAACACCGAATTTTTCAGGGTTATATGCGTCATTTTAATATTATGATTAATGATATTGGTGATATTATCTATAATGAATTAACTGAAGATTTTTTATTATTGAGGATGTTTTCAGAAGCATATCAAGGAGATGGTGATAAAGTTAATAATATACCTTCCCTGCAGCATTTATTCAGATATGAAATATTTGAAAGATATTATAATTATAAAAAAGAAAATCTGCAAGAGTGGGATAGGATGAGAGGGGGTGTAGACACAGGTTCAACTTATGATTTATTAATTAATTCAATTACTTCCTATATGATTAATAACATGGAGTTCAGTAATATTGACCGTTCTACAATTGTGGGACAGATACAGAACGAATTATTAGTTAAGTTAATTGATGAAGATATTATTTTTAGGGAAGATATTCAAAGGAAAACAGGTTTACTGGAAGGACATGTGGAGATAATTAACTTTACTTTTGATGAATTTAGAGATTTCTGCATTGCAAAATATATATTAAAAACATTTGATAAAGATAATCCCTGTGACAGTGAAAGACTAATTAGTAAGTTAACTGATAATGAATTAGAAATAGCAGAAGGAGTGCAAAAGTATTTATTCTTTGCCAGTAAGAAATACCCCAATAGAATATTTGAAGAAATTATTCAGCGTGAAGATTGGTATGGGCATACTTATACATATAATATTTTTTCTATTGATGAAGAGTACATCACTGATAGAGATATATCTATAATAACTAATCACTCCACAAAAGAAGAATTATTAAAGCAGTCAGACTCTTTAAATGCATACTTAATTATGAATCTATATAAACGCATGGATATAAACGCATATACAAAATTAAATATAAAAACATTGAATATGATAATTCAGACTGTGGATAATGGATGTTTTAAAAAATATTTTCAGCCTATTTTTAGACCTACTTATAAAGATAGATATAGTCATTACTCATATAGAACTAATCATCTTCCCATTGATAAGATTGTGCCAAAGTTAAAAAGTAAAATGGGGGATACGTTAAATAAAGAAATTGTTATATTATTATCATTACTAAATTATAAACATGTTTTTGTTCATGACTTTTTTGAATGGTGTTTATACACATATAAATATCAGTTTGTTTCAATAATTGATTTAATATTAGAGTCAGGTAACGAAGTTGAAATTGAAGCAATAAAAAGGATTGTAAGTGATTTATCTTATTATAAACTTGAAAATGGCGACAGTTTAAAAGAAAAATGGGAGCATATTAAGGATCAATGTGAATATAAGCGAACTACCAATATAGGTCTAAAAAAATTGGAAGAATTTATGAATGAATTTAGGGTATTGGAGGAAGAATAAATATGCATATCTATCCTATTGATTTGAATGATTTTCACAAAAAGTATGTTGTAACTGCACCGAGAGATTTAAATTTAAAAAAAATAATTGAAGAGTTTTCAAACTTAGCAAAAATAGATGCTAATAAATATGCTGGTAAACTATTAAAAAATATACTTGAGGCATTTTTTTCCGAAGTAGAGGACATTAAATTGATTTATAAAAAATACTATGCTATTGAGTATGATAGTGTTGAGGCGTATATGTATAAGAAAATGTTGATGGAAAAAGACGAAATTGAATATATTTATAGTAAACTTAAAAAAGGAGAGACATTTTATTATACGGACTTATATTATACATCAGATCCTAATTATGATAATTTGTTTGAATATGAAGATGAAAATTTGTTATTGAAAATCAATAATTTATTGGAGAGGATATAATGAAGATAAAAGCTGATTTTATAACTAATAGTTCGTCAACATCTTTTATAATTATTTCAGATAATGAACTTGGAAGAGAAGAATTCTATGAATGGTTTGGAATAGATCCTGAATCAGATTTCACTTACATATTTAGTGAACTATTTGATGCTGTTGAATATGACTCTAAACTTATCAACGAGGATATGGAGGAGGGTGAGTCTTTGGAAGAATATCTTTCAAAGTACCGCTTACCCAATGAAGTAGAAAAAGTTAAAGAAGCACTCGAAGATGGGAAGAACGTTAGAGTAGGGAAGTTAAGTAGTGAAATGAATGGTTTACAGTCATTTTTTTGCATGGATTCATTCTGTATAAATAATGAATTAGTATATTTCAATGCTTTATGTAATGGGTGGTAACTATGGGTGATATTGTTTTAATAAATAAAAAGAAAAGCAATTATTATTATTATTTTAATAAAAGTAATGGTTTATGTATTAGAAGCGAACATAAAGGTTTTGAAGACCCTTTTTGGTCTTTTGAGGGGCCAGAGCTCCTTGATGTTTCCATTACAAATTATTGTGAAAGAGAATGTGACTTTTGTTATAGAGACTCTTCTATAAATGGTAAACATATGAATAAAGATGAATTTAAGGTACTTATGGAATATATGAAAGAAACAGACACCTATCAGATTGCACTGGGAGGAGGTAATCCAAACCAACACCCTAATTTTGTTGAAATGCTAAAGTTATGTAGAGTTAAATACGGAATAGTTCCCTCATATACTACAAATGGAGATGGGTTAACTGATAATATATTATTAGCTAGTAAAAAATATTGTGGAGCTGTTGCGATAAGTTATTATGAACCATATGAAAAATTTAGTAATGCACTAAATCAACTACTATTATATGGTATAAAAACAAACATTCACTTTTTACTTACAAGTAAAACAATAAAACAAGCAATAAAATGGTTAAGAGAACCACCAAAAGTTCTTAAGGATATAAATGCAATAGTGTTTTTGAATTATAAACCTGTAGGGAAAAAAGCAAATAATAATTTATTACTTAAAAATAGTAGTGATAGTGACATTAAGCAATTTTTTTATTTAATTAATAAACATGACATAAAAAGATTTAAGATAGGGTTTGATAGTTGCACAGTTTCTGGAATAGTAGAAAATATAGATTTTAATCCTAATTTTATTGAAGCGTGCGAAGCTGGGCGGTTTTCAGCATTCATTTCTGAAAATATGATACTTTATCCTTGTTCGTTTATGGAGCAAAATATTGAGGGAATTGATTTAGTAAATATATCTTTAAAGGATGCTTGGTTAAATTCAAAAGATTTTCAAGCTATTAGAAATAAAATTAAATTTAATGTATGTAAAAATTACTGCAACTATGAGGAATTCTGTAAAGGTGGTTGTCCAGTATTTAACGAGGTTAATTTATGTAAAAATTTTATAATTAAATAAGATTTAGTAATTCTGTTAATGTGATAAAAAAAAGATATTAAT
>JADQBV010000113.1 GCA_016278415.1 Halanaerobiales bacterium | reverse complement strand
TTAGAGATTAGACCATCGAGGTCGTCATAGCAAAATTGTCGGACATTTCTCACCATCGCAGATAATAATATAAGGAGGAATATTTGATGAAATTAAATAAAAAAGTAGTATTACTGTTAGTTTTTCTTATGTTTATTTCTATTTTTTCTAATAGCGTCCTAGCATATAGTTATAGAAGTGGAAGCTATTATTCAACTAGCAATTCTAGGTATAGGTATAGTTACTCTAATAGTTATAATAATTACAGATATAGCTACAATAATAATGCTTCAAACACTACAGATAATGAGAATATTAATGATAATAATAATGATACTAAAGATGAGAGTAATCAAGAGCAAGAGACAATAAGGGATGAATCAAATACTTCTAATATAGTTTTAAAGTATGGAGATAGAGGAAATGAAGTTAAAAGTATTCAAAATAAATTAGATAAACTAGGTTATGAAGTAAGTGTTACAGGTTATTATGATCGTAGAACAATTTTAGCAGTATATTACTTCCAGAAGGATAATGGCCTTTCTAGAACTGGACGTGTTGATAGCAAAACTAGCAATAAATTGAATATAGTGTATAGTAATATTTCTGTAGGCGATAAAGATGAAGTAGTAGTTGATCCAGAGCCAGCACCGACACCTGAGCCAACTCCAACTCCAACTCCTGAACCAAAACCAGAACCAGCACCAGCTCCACGTGGTTCTAGTCAGATGGAGAGTCAAATGTTGAGTTTAATAAATCAAGAAAGGCAAGCACATGGTCTTCAACCATTAGTGATGGATTCTCAAGTGCTTAGTGTAGCCAGGAAGAAGAGTCAGGATATGATTAGTAATAATTACTTTAGTCACACATCCCCGACTTATGGTTCTCCTTTCAAAATGTTAAATGATGCAGGTGTTAGCTATCGTACCGCCGGAGAAAATATTGCAGGGAATAGTAGTGTAAGTGCTGCACATCGTGCGTTAATGAATAGTTCTGGCCATAAGAAGAATATTTTGAACTCTAATTTCACTAAAGTAGGAATAGGTATTGTAGAAGGTGGACCATATGGCATGATGTTTACTCAGATATTTATAGGTTAATGCAACAATATAACTGTTTCGCTTAAGATATGCAATTAACAATTAACTTGTTGTCTTTATCTAGTTTTAGGTCATCGATGGCATTATAGTATCGTATTCTATTGATTAATATGAAAATGACCCATAAATATTAACTGTTATCGGCAGTTGGTATCAGACTCTTCTGATACCAACTGCCTTTTTGCTTTATTGTATGAAAAAACCTAACTATTTTACCTTATTACTGCAACAAAAAACACTATAATATTTCGGGGTTTATCTTATTAAAGACTCCCTAGTTCAATAAGATAAGCTTTTTTATATGCTTTATTATATATTTATGTCATTAATAAACAGTATATAAAGATGTAGCATATACTATATCAGAAAGGAGGATGATTATATTAATGAATAAAAGAATAAGGACACAACAACTACCATTGGAAGTACCTGCTATTAAAATCAGGAATATTGATGCTGAAATAAGAGATATTACTTATGATGTTATTGCTGATAAGGTAATAGTTCAGGGAGTAGTTCATAAACAAATTTTTTATGTTGGTATTGATAATCTTATACATCATCAGGCTGAAGATATGGCTTTTAGTACGTTTGTAGATGTTCCTGGTGCTTTACCCGGGATGTTTGCTCAAGTTGATACAAATATTGAAAAGGTAATCGCACATTTATTAGAGGATGGGACTGTAATAAAACAGAAAGTAATACTGGAGATTTTTGTAAAGGTAGAGGAAGAGACTATAGTTAATCTATCTCTTGATGAAACAGGTGACTTAGTTGAGTTAAATCAATTTGTTGCAGATGCTGAGAAACAGATTATTGAAAGCAATGAAGTGGTATTAAATCAGACTGCTGAAAAAGTAACACAGATTAGAGCAGAAATTAGAGATCTAGAAACAGAAGTGATAAGAGATAAAGTCATAATACAGGGAGTAATCCATAAGCAAATTTTTTATATAAATACAAATGGTGAAGCGGTTCATCAGGCTGAGGATATACCGTTTAGTACTTTCATTGATATTGCTGGGGCTGAGCCCGGTATGAATCTTTTTGTAAGACCAGATATAGAATTTATTAATTATCAATTAGAGAATGAAGGTACTCTACTTGTCCAGAATATAGTTTTAGAAATATATGCTCGTATCTCAGAATTTATACAGGCAAGGGTAAGCCCGGGTGATTTATTAACGAAGCTTCCTGTTGTTATTGGTGAGAATACTAAACAAGTAATGGAAACAAACCAAATTACTTTGGAAGAACCAGTATTGAAAATTAAAGAAATTGATGCTGAAATTAGAAATCTAAATTATGAAGTAATCCCAAATAAAGTAATTATCCAGGGAACAATACACAAACAAATTTACTATATAGGTCTTGATGATATCGAGTATCATCAAGGAGAAGATATTAGTTTTAGTACTTTTATTGATATACCTGCTGTCTTTCCTGGTAATGATTTAAGAATTGATGCTCAAATTGAAGATGTTATTTTTGAATTAATTGGCGAGAATATCTTGCAGCAGAAGGTAGTAATAGAAATATTTGTAAAAGCAGTGGAGCTGAATCAATTAAATGTGTTGATAGATGAGACCGGCATACCAGTAGTTCTTCCGAAAATAGTTGCTGAGAATAATAAGCAAATATTAGTGGAAAGTGAAATATCTATAATAATTCCACCAGTTGAAGAAGTCAATATAGAATATGAGACAATTGTAAACATCGAGCAATTATCTGCTTGTCAGCAAGCAATAGTAGAAAACACTGTTGAACTTAATTGCACGGCCAGTAAGGTAGTTGAGATTTTAGCTGAAGTGGAAGGTGTTGAGGCAGAGATTATAAATGATACATTGGTTTCTGTAAGTGGTAATATAGTAAAAGATGTTGTATATGTTTGTGACAACAGGGTATTTCATATGGAAGAAAGAGTACCCTTTGATGTTAATATTAGTCTAAATGACCCAATTGAAGGGGGAGTATTAAATCCAAGCGTTATAATAGAAAATATTAGCTTTGAATTACTTGAGGGTGGGAATCTTCTTAGGCAATTAATAGTAATCGAGGCTTGTGTAGGGCCGGAGATAATTGAATTTATTAATGTGGTTACATCTATTACAGGACCAGGTATAACTACAGAAACAGTTATAGTGGAGGAAGAAATAATTATATCTGAAGATCCTTTGCAGACTGGTGTTGAACAGTTTCCTGTAGTAACAGATGTCAATGACCCTCAGGGTCTACTTTCTGTTATTGAAAAAGAGGTCTTAGTTTTAAATGTAGTTAATCAAGGGCCAACTCCTATAGAAGTAGTTGTATTTGCTGAGTGAAAGTAAAGGGCCTGTTATAACAGGCCCTTTTAAAAATAAAAATCCTTTTTATCACATTTTATTTGTTTATACCATATTATATAGCAAGAGAGGGGGGTGGTTTATTGTTTAGTTGGATTATATTAACTGGCCTTTTATTAAGTTTTATGATAGGTACTTATTACTTATACTACTATTGGTACAGTAATTATAATAACTTAGAACAAGTTTTACAGAAAAACATCTTTGAAAGAATTGAGAAAGTACCTAAAGTTGATAAACAAAGTTACGAATTCGCATATCAAAATAATACTAATTTTGATAACAAAGCAAATAAAATTAATAAATCTGTTCAAATTCATCAAGTATATGCTTTTCATAGTGGGACCCCCAATGATCAAGGGAAGGAAACTCATAAAAGAAAGGAGGGAAAAAAAGAGGAAGGGTTTGAAGAGATAAATAAGCAACAGACAGGAAGCAAGGATATATATAAAGAAAAAGAGACTGATAGTAAAGTAATAGATAAAGGGCTAATTATTTCTAATGATGATGAAAATATAGAAGAAAAAGAGATTACTAAGCCACATAAGATTAATGATCAGTCAAAGGGTGAAGCTACAAGTAATAATGATACATTTGTCAGTCAGCAAGAAGATAATTTAGAAGGAGGTATGGTAATGCCAGAAGTACAGCAAGTTGAAGGTTTGGAATTGATAAAAACCCCTGTAGTAATTGGGGAGAATGTTATTCAGAAGATGGAGGTTACCGACTTAGTGCTTGATATGCCTGCCATTAAGGTCAGGGATATTAACGCAACAATTAGGGATATCCAAACAGATGTTATTGAGGATAAAGTAATAATTCAGGGTACTATACATAAACAGATTTTTTATGTTGGTACAGATGATATTATACATCATCAATCTGAAGATATTGAGTTCAGTACTTTTATAGATGTTCCTGGTGCAGAAGCAGGTATGGATGTTCTTGTTGAACCTACTATCGAGCATGTTGTCGCTAAGTTAATTGCAGATGGGGCTATCTTACATCAAAAAGTTGTTTTACAGTTTTTCGTAAAGGTTCTATCGGTACAGCAATTAATAGTGGAAGTTGGTTCAGGTCCTTTGGTTAAAACAGACCGTGTCATTGGTGAAAACGCAGTACAGACTATGGTTATTAATGATGTTACATTAGCAGTGGAAGCTATTAAAATAGTAGATATCACTGCAGAAGTAAGGGACTTAGAAACCGAGGTTATTGATGATAAAGTTATTATTCAAGGTATCGTCCACAAACAACTATTCTATATTGGCGAAGATGATGTAGAACATCATCAAGGAGAAGATATACCATTTAGTGAATTTGTAGATATACCTGGAGCAGAGCCGGGAATGAATGTACAGGTACATCCTACTGTTGAGCATATTAAACAGGAATTAAGTCCTGATGGAACAACTGTAACACAGGAAATTGTATTAGAGTTGTTTGTTAAAGTAACAGAGACTGTCCAGATAAATATTGTCACTGGTGAAGATTCACTGGTTATGCTACCTGAGGTTATTGGTGAAAATATGAAACAAATCTTAAGTGAAACCACACTTGAGCTTGATCAGGCAGCAATAAAAGTTAAGGAAATAAATGCTTCATTTGAAGATATTAATGCAGTTGTTATAAATGATAAAGTAATTGTTCAAGGTATAATTCACAAACAGATATTCTATGTTGGAGAAGATAATGTTGAATATCATCAGGCAGAGAATGTTCCGTTTAGTACCTTTATCGATATTATGGGGGCAAGGCCTGGTATGGATGTTGATGTAGTCCCAACAATTGCCTTTATAAAACCAATACTATCACCAACAGGTGAACTCTTAACTCAGAAAGTAATTGCTGATATCTTTGTTAAGGTTTCTGAAAACATCCAGTTTAATGTTAGTGAAGTAGGACCATATGGTGTTTAAATTATAATAATAATTGAAGATGCTAAAAAGCCTGGAGTAAAATCCAGGCTTTTTAATAGTGTATAGTTAGATTTTTAAATGATTGGATAGTGAATGAAAATCTATAAATAAGGTTAGTAACAATGAAAAAAATGATTAGTAAAGCTAGAAATATGTATTAGTAGTATCTTCATATTTTTTAGGAGTCTATAGATTTTTAGTTGGTTCATCTACCCTTGCTATGTCAATTCTTTCACTAGTCTCTCCATTATATAAAATGAAGATAACTTTATCTTTATAAAAGTATTCTGTTGTAACAGTAAAAAGATGATAAGTACCTGGGATTTCTTTACCAACCATTATGACTTCATATCCTCTGTATTGTACTAAATTAACCCTTCCATTTAAGATTAGCACAGCTAATTCACCTTTGTTTATATTATAATCACCCTCAAATTGTAGATATCTCAGTTTTTTCTTAAGATCTTCGTTTTCCATATAATTGTAAACATAAGCTCGAGTCTTACCCGTAGTTCTATTAGTACTGCTTATTTTTTCATTGTTGCGATTTAAAGGAATATATTGAACTGCTGGATATTTAAAAATTTCCCGTGAATAACCAAATGGCATATTTCTCACCCCCAGGATATTTTATGATAGAATCATTTTTAGTGTGAAAATATTTTTGTCATATTTAACTACTATTATATATATATATTAGTATAGTAATTAGGTTTTCACACTTTAGCTGTTTATGCAT
>JADQBV010000044.1 GCA_016278415.1 Halanaerobiales bacterium | reverse complement strand
ATGATTGATTTCTTCTTCAAAGGCAGCCTTAATACCAATATTGGCAGCTACACCACCCTGAAAAACAAACTGTGATTTAAGCTTTCTTCCCCTTACCAGGTTATTCATATAGTTCCTAACCAGGGCACGAGATAAACCCTTAATAATTTCTGGCTTTGTAAAACCGTATTGCTGTTTTGATATCATATCAGATTCAGCAAAGACAGTACATCTACCGGCAATCCTTACATCACGTTTTGCCTTTAAGGCCAGTTCACCAAAGTCCTCTATTTTAATACCCAATCTCTCAGCTTGGTGATCTAAAAAAGATCCCGTTCCGGCTGCACAAACAGTATTCATAGTAAAATCAACAGGTATTCCATTATTGACAATAATCAGTTTAGAGTCCTGACCACCTATTTCAAAGATCGTACCTACTTCAGGGTAGTAAAAGGTTGTGGCAACTGCATGTGCTGTTATCTCATTTTTTACTATATCTGCCCCTAAGATATAACCAATCAACTGACGCCCACTACCGGTCACTCCGACACCAGCTATACTCTGTTTATCTGCTAGCTTCAACTTCAACTCAGTAAATCCTTCTTTCACTACCTCTACAGGTTGACCTGTGTTTCTCTGATATAACTTAAAAAGAATTTTATTTTTTTGGTCAATAGCAACGATATTAATACTTACAGAACCAATATCAACACCCACAAATACCTCATTCATTAACTATCTTCCTTTCTCCATCTGTCGATTTATGATATTTTATAAAATCTAGAAAAGCCTCTATCCTTGTCATCATATTTGCCTGGGCTGTTTGTTCATCTATAGACAAAGACAATATAGGTATATCAAAGTCCTCTGATAATTTATCAAGCATACTCTGAGTGATAATCTCCGGTAAACAACCGAAGGGTTTTAAGTGTATTACTCCATCAAAACCTTTTTCCTTATAATCAATAATATGACCAACGGACTGTTTGGCGTGTCCACCAATTACTATTTCTATATAGTTCTCAGCCTTTTTAAATATCTCCTCTGCCTTTTTACCAGCAAAAGGAATTAATGTCTCATCTATGTATTGTGATAAGTACTGTGAGCGCTCAACTTCTGCTCCATATGTATTAAGAATCTCTTCTATATTGTTATTTACAGATGGCTCCATAACAACATATATTTCTCCAACAATTCCTATCTTAATTCGCTCTTCTTTACTGGGTATTTTATAATCATATTCATCTATTTTTTTTATTGCTTTTTTTTCAACTTTTTCGATATCTTTACTACTTTTTATCATTGCATAGTCTTCTAGAATATTCTTCCAGGCTTTATTAACGCTTGCCTTATTACTAATATAAGCCCGTTTTCTATTAACTATTTTTTCTACCTTATCAATAGATTTTGCCATTTTGTAAACAACACGTATTATCTTAATAACGCTAAACCAGGAACTTTGACCTTTTAGTTTACGAATCTGACCTATAAACCTTTTAATATTCCTTTTCGGCTCATCAAATATTATAAATTCAAGATCATGTCCCAAGCTAGATAATATTTTTTCATGTAATTGCCCATAATATCCAGCACGACATGGCCCATGACCTCCACTACTTACAATTGTATCTACACCCTTTTCTATAGTTTCAAGATAGGTGCCCATTATTACCTTAAAGGGATAACAGGCAAATTCAGGACTATACTTTACTCCTAGATCTATGGTTTTTTTTGTAGGCCTATTTGGCATGATTACTTCATGTCCTAACAACTCAAATAGCTTAGCATATATTATGGTAGTCCCCATATAGGGAAAGGATATTCTCATATTATTTCACGCCTTTTGCTTAATTTAAGAAGATCTATAAAAGCCTCAATCCTTGTCAGTAAATGACTTTCACCAGTCTGTTCATCTATCCTTAAAGTCATAAATGGTTTATTGACTTCATCTGCATCAATCTCTAAAAATGGTCCTAGTATTGAATCGGGTCCACAACCAAAAGCCGTTATATGGATAATTCCATCTATATCTTCTGAATTCATAAAGTGATTTCCTACTGCTAATAATTTGTTTGTAAACTCCCAAAACATAGGCTTCTCCATCCCGTTTACATAATCTTCAATTACTAGATCATCTACCATTTCAAATGTAGTAACCCTGACACCCATTTCCTCTAGACGATTTATCAAATCCATACTTATATATTTATCATACATATTATATACATATCCCAATAAAGCGATATTAAGACCACCATCACTTCTCTTCACCATTGTTCCTTCAAGTAAGTCTTCAGTCTTATAAGCCTTTTTTTGTAAGTCCCTGAATTTAGTCCATTCTTTTTGCGCAATTTGTAAGGCTTCTTTTAATTCCAACTCTGAAACATCAAATATCTCCTTAAATGAAGTGTAGTTTTCATAATTAGATATATCATCTGTCTTTGATCTAATATGATGTGTAAGTATTTTACCATCAAACCCATTTAATGAATGCTTTATCATATCAGGTAAACCAAGAAACTTAGGACAAAATGTTACACCCTCTCTAGTACTAACGAATCGGGGAATATATATTTTGTCAACACCCTTTTCTAGCAAGTCCAGAACCTGTCCAATGTATATTTTCATAGGTACACATATCTCTGATATTGACTCCTTAACACCCCTGTTTAGCAGTTCAGTGTATGTAGAGTCTGATAAAACTATTTCTACATCCAGTGTTTTAAAAAGTTTCTTCCAAAATGGATAATAATAATAATATAAAAGAGACTTTGGTATACCTATCTGCATAATATCCCATCCTTTTTTGCTATATTTATTAGTAGATGATAATATATTTTAATATTTTAAGATACATCTTAATTAATAATAATATTATATTCTTAATTTTGTTTGTTCTATCCTTTTCTTATTTTATTATTAGTCCTGTAGAAAATTATATAATTTTATAGTAATATTTTCAAGTAAATTTACATAAAATTAGTATTTTTATGAAGCTTACCATATAATATATCTAAAATTTACACTATTCCGTGCTTATTAATTACAAAAAAATGACCAGCAAATTAAACCCTGGCCATCTTTTTATTTATCTTTATTCATTACTATTAGATTATGTTTAACCAATTAAAATACAGGTACAACGGCTCCCTGATACTCTTCCAGTATAAACTCTCTTACATCATCACTAGTCATTACCTCAACTAATATTTGTAATAATTCATTATTTTGATCTTCCTGTCTTACTACCAATATATTAGCATATGGTGATTCACTACCTTCAATAATCAAGGCATCTTCCAATGGGTTTAATCCTGCTTCCAATGCATAATTTGTATTTATAAATGCTGCTGTTACATCAGGTAAAACCCTTGGTAACTGTGCTGCTTCTAATTCTTCAAATTTTAAGCCCTTTGGATTTGATGAGATATCAAATGGAGTCGCTTCTAATTCATTCTCTGCATCTAATTCTATATAACCCTTGCTTTCTAATAATAGCAATGCTCTACCTTCATTAGAAGGATCATTAGGTACAGCAATAACAGCACCATCATTTAATTCATCAATAGACTTTATTTTTTCTGAATATAAGCCAAATGGTTCAACATGTATTTTTGCAATTGATACTAAGTCTAGACCACGATTTTTATTAAAACTATCTAGATAAGGAAGGTGCTGAAAGAAATTCGCATCTATACTTCCTTCGTCCAATGCTAGGTTCGGTGTTACATAATCAGTAAATTCTACGATTTCTAACTCAATACCTTTGTCTGCCAAAATTGGTTTGATAAATTCCAATATCTCAGAATGAGGAACAGGGGTAGCCCCTACCTTAATAACTCTATCTGCTGCCAATACACCAAGACTACCTATAGACAAAACACTTACTACTAATAACAATACAATTAATTTTTTCACATTATCATCTCCTAATTTATATTTTTATGTTTTTACTTACAACCTACACATACTTAAGTATATTTATAAATCATAGTATTTACTCCCTTGAATTAAATATAGCTTCAATCCAATGCCTTCTTATTTTCTAAATGCAAGAGTAATACTAAAGCTTCTATCTATGATCAAATTGTCGTGCCAATTTATTTCCTAACCACTGTATCAATTGTACAAGGACTACTAATATAATAACTGTTTCAATCATGATACCCATTTTAAACCTCTGGTATCCATAGCGTATTGCTATATCTCCTAAACCACCCCCTCCAATTGCACCGGCCATGGCAGAATAACCAATAAGATTGATGGAAGTCAATGTAATACCTAGTATTAATCCTGGAAGGGACTCACTAAGTAAGACTTTAAAGATAATTTGTAGGGGAGTTGCTCCCATAGAACGAGCAGCCTCTATTACCCCTGGTTCAATTTCTAATAAGGCATTATCTACAATTCTACCTACAAAAGGAATAGCAGCCACTGCTAAGGGGACTATCGCTGCAGTTGTACCTATAGAAGTACCGGCTAACATTCTTGTAAGGGGAATAATTGCTACCATAAGTATAATAAAAGGAATAGAACGCCCAATATTGATAATACTGTTTAGTATCTTATTAATAAATTTATTTGGTAGTATATGACCATCCCTGGTTATAGCAGTAAGCACACCTAATGGTACACCAAACAAAACTGCAATCGAAAGAGAAATTCCAACCATATATAATGTTTCCAGTGTACCATTCCAGATTAATTGATTATATCTACTTAACATTGCTATAGTTTCGCTCATCTGTCAACACCTCCACTGATAAACCCTTATCTCTTAAAAATTTAATACCACCATCAATAGACTGCTCATCACCATCTAAGTCAAGTATTAGAGTCCCAAAAGGTATTCCCTGTATATCATCTATCCTTCCATAAAGTATATTAGCATCTACTTGATACTTCCTAACCAACAATGATATTAAGGGATGATGGGTGGATTCACCCATAAAAGAAACACGTACTAATCTATCTTTCTTTTGTAAATCCTCTAAACCATCTGGTAGAGTATAATCTATTACTGTTCTAATGAAGCGCCTGGTCAGATTCTTTTCCGGGTTAACAAAAACATCAATAACTCGGCCTTCCTCAATTACCTTGCCTTTTTCCATTACAGCAACTCTATCACAAACCTGCTTGATAACATCCATCTCATGTGTTATTAAAATAATTGTTAAATTAAGTTCTTTACGAATTTTCCTTAACAGATCCAGCACCGATTCAGTACTTTCAGGGTCAAGGGAAGATGTAGCCTCATCAGACAATAATACCTCTGGTTCATTAGTTAATGCCCTTGCAATACCAACCCTCTGTTTCTGTCCTCCACTAAGTTCTGAAGGATAGTGGTCTGCTCTATCACTTAATCCAACTAACTCTATTAAGCGCTCTACCTTTTTATTGCGTTCTTGCTTTGGTATGCCGGCTATTTCTAATGGGAAAGATATATTACCCCTAACAGTACGTGATGAAAGTAAGTTGAAATGTTGAAATATCATTCCTATTTTCTTTCTACTATCCCTTAATTGTTTTTTAGATAGTTTAGTTAAATCCCTTCCATTTATTACTATACTTCCTTGATCAGGTTTTTCAAGTAAATTTAGAGTTCTAATTAAAGTGCTTTTTCCTGCACCACTTGGTCCAATGACTCCAAATAT
Source organism: Halanaerobiales bacterium (assembly GCA_016278415.1). Next base: position 447 of record JADQBV010000044.1, on the reverse strand, counting down.
CTCTCCCTCATTAACTCTAATATCAACATTATCAAGGGCTGTTAATATTCCTTGACCAGTTATGTATTTCTTTACTAGGCCTTTAATTTCAATCATTTATAATACCCACCTTCCAATATCAAAAGTAGTACTTTTATTTTTAAGACATAAAAAAATCCCTCCTGAGAGGGTTTATTGGGTCCTCTCATCTCCCACTCCTTTATGGAATGTAGGATTTAGCACCTTACCTCACGGGTAGGTTGCCGGGTTTCACAGGGCCAGTCCCTCCACCACTCTTGATGACTTTTATTAAATTTTCTATTTCATAGTAAAACTGTATGTTTAATGTATATTCATTACTTTCTATAAGAATAACACTTGAGCTACAATTTGTCAAGGATTTTTTCTTTCAGGTTCCTGTCAAGCTTTTGTGGGAGGTTTTTCCTCACAAAAGAATTTATCTTGTAT
>JADQBV010000305.1 GCA_016278415.1 Halanaerobiales bacterium | reverse complement strand
ACTGTATCTCCTGCTTGAGCAACAGAAGCCGCCTTATTAATTGTTAAGAAAGGCTCCTCTTTTGTTCCCTTAGCTAAATCTGAACCATTTTTTTCAACATGATATGTACAAACCATTATTTTTCCCCCTCGTATAATATTAATATTTATAAACTCAAACTTCTCAGATGATTTTATCGCATAAAGCCTGGTTAGCCATAACCTCATGCACGAAAAAAAGCTAATTCCCAGTTCCTCTTCCAGGCTATAAATAACAAAATAAACTCACTTCGCTACACTACGTTCAGACAGAATTTTGTTAACCATTTATAGCCTTCCATGCGGTACTGGAGCTTTTTTAACGTTTATTCAGCAAATGACTAACCAGAAAACTTCAAATATGATTATAGTAACTGGAAAGTTTGAGTAATAAATCAAAAGATGTTAATTTTCTCTTAACTAGCTTATACAACTAGCATGATTATTTATTATATCTTTTCCTTCTGATAGTGAAAATAATCAAAATCAACATAGCCTCCGGGTTCACTGCTTGCATAATTAAAGAGACCAATACGACAGCCCATGAAGTGTTCCATTGTCCATTCCAATTTTACTTGATTCCCAATCTGAACCCATTTCTCACCATTCATTGAATAATAGAATCTGGCAAGATCAACATTATTCACAAAGTTAAAGTCTATCTTTAAATAGATCAGGCTGCCTTTAATTAGCTTTTCTTCAACAACCCTTTCACCGCCATCTCCATCATTCACAGACAATGTAAGATAACTTTCACTATTTTCTCCAGCTTTAACACCTACAGTAGCAAATTTATTCTGCAGTGCAATCATACCGGCATGATCACCGGCTTTCATACTAGAAATATCCATTAGTGTACTGGCAGTACAAACAGGGCCTTCCGTTCTTTGTGTTAGTGTATTTCTAGCAAGCAATACACTATTGGTCAGACTTCCGGTTTTTAGACGTAAATACCCTGGCCGTTCTGTCAAAGACCATAGTTTGTTATCAGGATTGTGATTCCACTGCCAGTTCAAATCCAGTTCATTTTCCCGGTAATCAAATTCGTCACTACTTACATAGGGTTTTTTGGGAACTGCTGTCAATGGTACTTCCACTTTAAATGGCACCTTACCCTTAACCCCCAAAATAGGCCATCCATTTATCCACGTTACAGGCAGTAAAATAGGTATTCTGCCGACAGCACCATGGTCCTGCATCATTATTGCAAACCAATCACCAAGCGGAGTATCCACAATCGCCCCCTGAGCTACTCCCTGATTATGATAACCCATATCATCATCAAGTATTACTTTCCGTTGATATGGTCCCAGGAGCTGATTGGAACGATAGCAAATCTGTCTTCTACGCTGATGACCATCTTCCGGCCATTCAATGAACAATAAATAATACTGGCCGTTTATTTTATAAGCATGGCAACCTTCACACCGTAAAGCCATATTTTCCTTTTTGGTTTCCAGTAATAATTGATTAATTCCTCCAGGCTTAATCTCAGCTAAATCTTTTGTCAATTCAATTATACGAATATCTCCACAGCCATAAATAATATATGGCTTACCATCATCAAATATTAAAGCCGGGTCATGTAAAAACTCTTCAATCACTGTACGTTCCCAGGTACCGTTTTCGATATCCTGGGTTTGATAAATATAGAATCTATCCATATCATTACAGTTAAAACAGACATAAAATGTACCCTTGTGATAGCGTAGACTGGCAGCCCAGGAACCCTGACCATAGATTCCCTTTCCATCCATTAGATTATGCGCATTATTATCTTCAAATTTATCATATACACAATTCACCATTTCCCAGTGAACAAGGTCCTCTGACTTCATAATCGGGCAGCCAGGCATTGTATGCATACTGGTACTGACCATATAATATACATCATCAACCCTAATCACATCTGGATCGGGAAAATCTGACCAGATAATAGGATTAGTTGCTGTAGTTTTGTTCATGAAAACCTCTCCCTTTACTTTAGTCCTTACATATCTACAGGCAATTATTTACTCAAGAGTAAATGACCCCAGACTGGCACTTCCATCACCTTTATAAGTGAAATATAATGCCTGTACTCCATCTGGAATTACAATATCTGCAGAATATTCCCTCCATATATTTGAGAATTCAACAGGGATACCACCTAATACTTCACCATCCCATGATGTTTTAACTTCAAATCTACCCCGACAATATCCACGTACCTTTATTTTTACCTTTTTGATGTCTTTACAGTCAAAATACTTAAATCCAGCAGTTGCAGATTCCTTCATATTGGCAATATAGCCAATCTCTTCATCTCCATCTTTACCATCCTGGGTTATCTTTGGAAACTGATTATTCATCCATGATCCGGTCCAATCTGTATAGATGGATTCTTCTTCACAGAACAAATTACAGGCCAGATAAGTTGGGTATTCACCCTTTCCTATCAAGGGATTCTCGACAGAACCACAGGAAGTCATCTCTACCTGGGGAATTGATCCATCATCCATGAAGTTAATTTTCTCGAGACAGCCCTGTCTACTGAAATTTGTGCCATTCGTATGTCTGTGATAAAAGATATACCATTCTCCATTAATCTCAACAATACTACCATGATTATTAGCACCATAAAACATGGGTTTATCTGCAGGTTTATAGGAATCAATATGAAGATCACTATTGCTTACAATAACCCCCTGATACTCAAATCCTTTTGTAGGATATTTGCTGGTAGCATAACACAATTCATGAAAGACAATAGAAGAATAAACAAAGTAATAGGTATTTCCTCTCTTCCTTATAGATGGTGCTTCAAAGAATTCATGACCTTCAAACCCACTTCCCTTGCTATAAGGTTCACTTGGTGCAACAAATACTGGTTCCTCAACGATTGTAAGCATATCTGGCCCCAGAACAGTCGCCATAGCTCCTTTCCTTGATCTATCACCTTTAGCACAAAAACCTGTATAGAGGTAAGTTTTTTCACCTTCAGTTATTACCCCGGGATCAAACTGAGGTTGGTCGTCTTCTCTTTCGCCAAGACGTGTTCCATCAGCATAATGAACATAACCATAAAATTCATAGTTACCAGCTGGTGTATCACAGACAGCAACCGATACAATAGGAAGCTTATCCAAGACATAGTACAGATAATACCTTCCGTCAGGTCCAATCGTAACATCAGGTGCATATAGACACATACTGCCATCTGGATTAAGAGGGTCATCTGTTTTCTTGTAAATTACACCCTCATAACGCCAGTCTGCCAGATCATCGACAGGAGCTGACCAACATACATAATCATTTAAACAATATACATGCCCGTTAAATCGGTCATGAGAGCCATACACATAGACTCTGCCGTCAAAAACATATGGCTCTCCATCAGGGATATATTCCCAAGATGGAAGATAAGGATTAGTTCTCTGCTTTTTCATAGTTGTTTTCTCCGTTTCTTAGTAATTTAGTTTTCTACTCTCTAGCTATTTCCAGTAAATCTTGTTGGGTTTCATAGTGCAATCTTGACTTTTCTTTATAATTCACCTTTTCTTTAAGAACATAAATATACTAAATTTTAATTATCCCTTGAATCTGCAATTATTTTATATAAGTTCAATATCAATAGATACCTCTGCCAACTCCTGATTCAAATCCTTTTCTTCAATCAAATCTAACCTTGGGTATCCGTCTATATCAAAGTGAACACGGCGAAGTCCAGAAGACCTAGGTCCATCAACACCTGGTCTTGCATGATAAGCGTTCCATATATCCCCTTCATCATCTATAACATAGGAATTATGACCAGGGCCGTATTCACCAGGGGCACTACGTGAGGTAAGTAGTGGATAGTTACCCTTTGTCCAGCTAGAAGGGTCCATTGGATCTAAATCTGTATCTATATCTATAGTTAACAATCCTACAACATAGGTAGCATCTATTAAAGCACTTGCAAAGGTTAAAAAAAGCTTATTATCCCTGAACAAAGCAAATGGCCCTTCATCAACAAATACATTATTATTTGCCCAACCATAACCTGGTTTGGAAAGAACTACAGGATCATTTACCAATTTCCATGGTTCCTCTGGATTAATTTTTGCAATATAGAGCCAGGCACCAAGATCCTCAGGCAGAAATTCACGTTCTGACCAGACAACATAATGCTCCCCTTTCACTTCAAAATATGTCATATCAAGAGATATTGTTTTCCCAGCCTCACATAAATAACTACCATCTTTCTTGACTACACGATGAGGCCTTGACCAGTCTTCTGCTATCATTGGATCGCCGCCCTTACTTAACTTCATAACATGAGACTCCTCATAATAAAATTCTCCTGTAATAGTCGCTCCATGAAAAATATATAAATCACCGTTAACAATATGGAATTCCGGTGCCCACAAAAGCCCTCTAATATCATCATAAGTACTGGAATCCAGTATTAATGATTCCTCAGCATCTAGCAAGTCTGGAATATTTTCTGCCTCTCTCATATAAAGTGTATGATTTTCATCAGCATCATTTGTTGCAATAAAATAGTACTTATCATTCCATTTAGCAATACACGGGTCAGCCCGATTGGTAGCTATAGGAAAAGGATAATGATCCTGGTTCACTTTGCCTGATATATGATAGGACCCTGGCTTATCCCAGTCTATCTCTTCTATATTCCAATCTACAGTTTTTTCTGCTCTGGTTCCATCACTGTAAATAGCTATAGCTTTTACCCTTTTTAAATCTCCTACTGAGCTAACAGATATTTTTTCAGGTACTTCAATTTTTACATTTGTGGGAACAGTAAGTTTCAGCACAAGGCGCTTAGCTATATTTTCTGATATCTCTAATACATTCCTGGGTATTGCTCCCTCTATATCTGTGTTGACCGGATCTAAAGTAAAGACATCTGCTTTTTCAGCTTCTGAAACACCTTTTAAACTACTTATATCAGTAACAAAGTTCTTATAGTAATTCCCCTTCTCATCACTCCAGTGAATGACATAGACCTCTTTCTCGTCATCATAATAACAGATTACATCATCTACGAAAGTATCTCCCTTAAGATTCATTAGACCAATTTCCTCATACTGTAATAAATCTTCTGAAGTAAAGAAGAGAACCTGACCCTTGCTTTCTTCATCATTTTTCCCATCTGGCTCTGTACGGACAGCAATAACACCAAAAGTTCCATCTTCCAAATAGAATATATAAGGTTTCTTTAGACTTTTGGCATTGAGAGACCCATTATCGTTCTCTGTTGCCTTAGCGAATAAAACACCTGAATTATGATTTAACGTCTGAAAATTTTCCCCATCATTACTGTAAGCAAGATGCATACTATAGGCTAGTTTCGGCGAATATATCTGTTCTTCCTTTGCTTCCCTAGTATAAGATAATATATAGTTTGTTTTTTTATTTATTTCACTCGGCATATTAAAAGCCTCCTTCTCATATAATAAATAAATTAAATTCATGATATAAATAATATTGTGATTCTACTGCGGAAAATGTTTTATCTTCAATTTTGGATTTAGGATTGCTGAAAAAACCTAAAAAGTATCTAATGTCATCCTAACATGATTCTGCTCAACAGATGTTTCAGATTCTTTAAAAACTAGTCTAAGGAAATTATAGGCGCCATTATTCCAGACCTTAAAATCATGACCAGCACCGTTAATTATTACCTGATAAAAATTGTCCAACTTATCACCAGCTGTATCTGCAAGACCATTAACTGAGATTTGGTAACCATTCTGTAAAGCTATCCCATCATCATCACCACAGGTCATATAAAGCAATTCTATGCTGTAGTCAGATGAAGCTATATGTTCACCAAGGACACTACCACCACTTGATGTAGGGGCATTAGAAAAGGCAGCGACATATGTGAAAAGGTCTTCCATACCAGATGTAGTATCTGTCTGAGCCAAGCCATTACCTAGAACGTTCTCACTTCCAATGTACTTAATTGAGTCATATCTATATCCCCCAAAGGTCAGATTCAATGACTGCATACCACCCATAGAAAGACCTGCAATAGCCCTGTGTTTTCTATTATAGGCAATCCCTTCACTGGAAC
>JADQBV010000012.1 GCA_016278415.1 Halanaerobiales bacterium | reverse complement strand
CACCACTACAAAAACCTTCAAAAGAACCCCTTTTATTAAAACCAATCGGCCCATTATTTTCAATTCTCATGTGTCCTACTTCTCCAGCCAGATCATTAGTTCCTGCATAAAGCTTTCCATCTAATATAAGCCCGGCACCCATTCCAGTACCAAATGTAAGAAAGACAATATTATCAAGCCCTTTTCCAGCCCCCCAGAGCCATTCTGCCAAAGCCCCAGCATTAGCATCATTTTGAATAGCAGATGGGATATTATATCTCTCTTCAAACATTTTTACGATTGGTATATCAATCCAGCCGGGAAGATTCGGAGGAGATATGATCATACCTGTCTTACTATTTAATGGCCCACCACAACTAATCCCGATACAGTCAATATTATCAACCATTTTAGACTCTTTCATTGTATCTATAGTATCATATATTTTATTTATAGTTTCATCAGCTGTACCTAGTGTAGCGAATTTCTTTTTTCTAACTATTTCTACATCTTCGGAACTGACCAGACTATAAGTTATAGCACATTTGGTTCCTCCAATATCAACTCCAATTATATGTTTTATTCCCATAAATTCAGCTCCTCTAGTATATTTAATCAATTTAAATAAACTAAAGCCAACCATAAAGGCTGGACTTTAGTTTATAATTAAATTTTAGTTATTACTCTACTCATCTAGATAGAATTGGTCAGTATGATATGGTCTTGAATATTCTGTTGATGTACCCCAGAAACCAGTTGTAGGTACATTTTTAAGGTTATCACTAACAATAATTGGTTTAGGTGGTAAACCGACAGTACCGATAACCCAGAGATTCTTAGCCATTGAACTAAGTAAGTTTTCTGCTGCTTCTGCAACTTCTTCTTCATTAGGTGAACCGACAATAGTTTCAGCCCAACCTGGCAATTTTTTAATTGCTTCAGGTGGTTCAGTTCCCTTTTCACCATCACTTTGATGCCATCTTACATATTCAGGCCATTGAACATAACCAGGATAGATAACTGGTGCAAATTCACATAAGCCGTCAAGTGATTTAAATCTAAGTCCCAGGCCACCATTCATAGACCAGCCGCTCATATCAGAAGTATTTGTAGGCCATTTTTCATACCATAATGAGAAATCAAGCATTTTAATATCCAATTTTAGGCCTACCTTTTTCAGGTCTTCTCTAAGCAATTCTAGAATTGGAGTAGGATCTAGCTCATATTGGGTATAAATCAAAGTAGGATTAAATTCTTCACCACCAGGTGTTTCTCTATACCCATCATTGTCAGTGTCAATCATACCTATTTCATCCAGCCATTTGTTGGCTTCATCTGGATTATAATATGCATAAGCATCTGCATATTCCTGTTTAAAGTATTCATTTACTGGAGGTACTGTTGCTGCTCTTGGTACAGCTTTACCAAAAAAGACTTTATTATTTATTCTATCTCTATCAATGGAAATAGAAAGTGCTCTTCTAAATTTAACATCCTAGAAGACTTTCTGATATTCAGGATCTTCATGTGTATAGTTTAAATAAAAGACAAAGGCAGAACCAAAAGGCTGCTGATAAATATAAGTTTTATAGTTTTCATTTGCTTCATTTCTCTTATATAGAGGAATATCAGACACATTAAGATGTTCAGAAGCAAAAGTAGCTTCACCTGTTGTTGCTTTCATAGCTGCCATTTCCCTATTATTAGCTAACCTTACTTTGATTCTATCAATATATGGTAGCTGATTTCCTTCAGTATCTACAAAAGGATAATAAGGATTACGTTCAAAAATAATTGTAGTTTCTGTTTTTTCTACAGGAATATAAGGGTTTAGTATCCCTCTTAAAGAGAAATCTGGAACTTGACTTGCAGCCTCTTCAACCTTATTATAGTAATCAAACCAATTATTAAAACCATTTTCCTCGGCTAATTGAAGAGCCTTATCTTCTCCTATATAATCAGGATGATAATTTTCCATATCTTCACTGTCAGCAATAATAGCAAAAGGAGCAGGGCTCATTCCTAACCTGAAATTAAAATGAACTTTAGGATTAGGTTTTGCATATTTAAAGACTACTGTCCAGTCATCTTTTTTAACTACATCAAGTAATGGTATATCCCATTCACTGGGATCCTGTGCAGTGAGGTCGCTATTATTAGCAATATGTTCCCACCAATATAAATAATCATCTGCATTCATAACATTACCATTAGAATATTTAAGACCTTTTCTAAGTTGAATAGTGATATCCTTATAATCATTTGAATATTCCCAACCTTCAAGATAGGAAGGAGCAACAGAACCATTATAGATAGTACGACCTCCACCAAACCTAGTCCAGTTACCGATCTCCTGACCCCCTGATAATTCAGTGTTCCAGATGGTTACTGTGCCACCATATTTCCCTACTTTTTCATAAGGCTCTACAACCGGGGGATTTTCAGGTAAACGTTCCGCTAATGTAGGTATTTCACCATTTTCTACCATCTCTTTTAACATAGGTGATTCATTAAATTCTGTAATTCCTAAATCTACAGCCTTCTGTGGTGCTACAGCCCAGCTTTCAGGCATTTGAGGGTCAAGGGCACCTTCAGCATAAACAGAGACACCTAAAACAACTAAACTTAAAACTAGAGTAAACAACAATCCAAATTTTTTAATCATTAATTTTCTCCTCCTTTAGTAATTAAATTCAATAACACGAGCAATATGTACTTATTTTCACCTCCTAAAAAAATTATAATAAAATATATTTACCCGCTGAATTTGCCTTTCAATTCATTGTAACCTGACAAATCTAACTCGTCTGCAAAATGACATGCAGAATAATGATCAGAGTGATCGCCTAATCTCCTTAATTCTGGTTCATTCTTTTTACAGATATCCTGAGCATAAGGACAGCGGGGATGTAGATAGCAACCTGATGGTGGGGCTGAAGGGTCAGGTACATCGCCTCCAAAAGGTATCCTCTTTTTTTCTGACATAGGATCACCTACAGGAATAGATCCTAACAATGCCTCAGTATAAGGATGACATGGAGATTGATAGATAGTATCAGCATCAGCAATCTCAACTAACTTACCTAAATACATTACCATAACACGGTCACTAATATGCTCAACTACACTTAAATCATGGGCAATAAAAAGAAAAGTGAATTCAAAATCACTCTGTAATTCCTTTAATAAATTAAGTACCTGAGCCTGAACAGATACATCCAGTGCCGAAACTGGCTCATCACATATTATAATCCGGGGATTTAAAGTAAGAGCCCTGGCAATACCAATTCTCTGTCTCTGACCACCACTAAATTCATGTGGATATCTATTCATTTGAAAACTATTAAGTCCAACCCGTCCTAACAATTTCTCTACCCTTGCTGTCCTTTGACTGCGATTACCAATTTTATTTACCCGTAAGGGTTCAGCAATAATATCACGAACTGACATTCTGGAATCAAGGGAAGAAAAGGGGTCCTGAAATATAATTTGAATATCTTTACGGATCTCTGCCAGTTCTTTCTTATTTGCTTTATTTATATCGATAACTTTATCCTCTTTATAATAATTAATCTTTCCAGCTGTTGGCTGGATTAATTTGTTTATACAGCGTCCTGTAGTTGATTTACCACAACCACTTTCTCCTACCAAACCAAGGGTTTCTCCTTCTTTTAAGAAAAAGTTAACACCATCTACTGCTTTTACATGGCCAACTACTTTTTGAAAAACACCTTTACGCATAGGGAAATATTTCCTTAATCCCTCTACTTTGAGGATGACCTGTTCATTACTCAAATTACTTCCTCCTTTGTTTCATAAAGCCAGCATTTAGCCTCATGATGAGGACCTACTAAGGAAACTGGCGGTTCTTTTTTTCCGCAAACATCCATTTCATATGGACACCTGGGAGCAAAATGACAACCCTTTGGTAAAGAATGCAAATCAGGTACAGATCCTTTAATAGGTACTAATGTTTTTTTAGTTCCAATCTTAGGAATTGATTTTAACAAACCCTTTGTATAAGGATGTTTACTATCATAAAAAATATCTTTAACAGTTGCCCTTTCCACCACTTTACCTGCATACATGACTATTACTCGTTCAGACATTTCACCAATTACCTCTAAATCATGTGTTATAAACATAATTGACATCTTTAATTTCTGCTGTAATTCTTTCATTAATTCAAGTATCTGTGCTTCAATAGTTACATCAAGAGCAGTAGTAGGTTCATCAGCGATTAACAGACACGGGTTACAGGAAAGGGCCATAGCTATCATCGCTCTCTGCCTCATACCACCGCTAAACTCATGCGGATAAGCATCTACCCTCCGCCTGGGTGCAGAGATGCCTACCAATTCTAACATCTCAATTGCTCGTTCTCTAGCTGCTTCATTATCCAGGTTCTGGTGAAGCCTGACTGACTCCATTATTTGTTCCCCAACAGTATACACAGGATTCAAGGATGTCATGGGTTCCTGAAAGATCATAGCAATTTCATTACCCCGGATCCTCCTGATTTTTTCTCCATGAGGTTTTAATTGAGTAATATCCACAGAAGTCCCATCATTTTCATTAAAAAGTATTTTCCCACTTTCAATTCTACCCCTTGGTTGAGGAACTAACTGCATAATTGAAAGTGAAGTAACACTTTTCCCACAACCACTTTCTCCGACTATACCAAGGGTTTCACCCTGTTTAATATTGAAAGAGACACCATCAACAGCTTTAACAATCCCCTCTTCGGTACGAAAATAGGTTCTCAAATCCGATATATCTATCAAATTATTATCATTTTCCATTGATTAATTCCCCTTTCATTTTTATTTATAAGGATCTGCTGCATCTCTTAAACCATCTCCTACAAAATTATATGCTAAAACAACAATAACCACAAAAATTCCGGGAATTAATAACCAGGGATACATACTTACTGTTTGAAAGCTCTGAGCTTCATTTAACAAAACCCCTAAACTTACTACAGGAGCTCTAAGTCCAATACCAAGAAAACTTAATGAAGTTTCTCCAAGAATCATCCCGGGAATAGCCAGGGTAATACTAACTATTAAATAACTCAAGAAATTAGGTACTAAATGTCTAAATATAATAGTTAATTTAGAAGCATTAAAGGCAATAGCTGCATTTACAAAATCTTCTTCCCTCAATGAAATAAATTTACTTCTGACAACACGAGCCAGTCCGGTCCAGCCCATCAAGGAAAGAATTATAGTAATTCCAAAATAGACTTTAATAGCCTCCCAGTCCTGTGGAATAGCTGCCGCCAGAGCCATCCATAGTGGAATTTGAGGAATAGACATTAGCATTTCAATCACACGCTGTATAATATCATCGACTAAGCCGCCTACTAAACCAGAAATACCACCAAAAATCAGCCCTAAAAAGAGACTAATAAAAACCCCCAATAAACCAATAGTTAAAGAGATCCGGGCTGCATAAATAACCCTGCTAAACAAATCACGGCCAAGGGAATCTGTACCAAAGAGATTAATATTACCACCCTGATCAACCCCAAAAAAATGAAGATCAGTCTTAAATAAACCCCATAATTTATATTCAACTCCCCGAACAAAAAATCTAATTGGATACATTCTGCTAGTATCAGGGGTATAAATCATCTCCCAGGTATCTGGATCCATTTTCTGAGTAGAATTGTATATAAAAGGGCGTAAATGAAAATTTCCTTCTTCATCTATAAAATGTAATTTATGTGGTGGTAGATATGTATAATCAAATTCTGTAAACTTACCATAAGGTGCTACAAATGCCGGAAATAATACACCAATAAAGTACATTATTACTAAAATAATCAAACCTACAATAGCCAATTTATGTCTTTTAAATTGTTTCCAGATCAATTGCCACTGGGTTCTAGCTACAGCTTTATCCTCTTTTAAATTTATTTCAGCAGAATCTTTGTTAATTGTTAGCTCATTCATATAATATCCCCTTTCTCAACATTTACTCAAATCGAATTCTAGGATCGACAATAGCTAAAGAAATATCAGAAATTAAAGTACCAATAATAGTCAGAGTACTTAACATAAGAACAAAACTACCTGTAACATACATATCCTGGTTCATTAAAGCACTATACA
>JADQBV010000448.1 GCA_016278415.1 Halanaerobiales bacterium | reverse complement strand
GATTTTCAATTTTGTTTAAGTATCCTATCTACACACTATTTATTAATTCACTTATTGTTGGTGTTGTTACACTTGTTTTAACATATCTTTCATTGAAAATAGTTAAATATATTAGAAATTTTGGTCTTGTTGAGAAATATTCGGCCTATATAGGTGGGTTTATATTAATTGTATTTGGTTTAAGGATGATTATTTGACCGGAATATAAAAATTATTATCTTAAAATTTAAATGCTTGTATTTGAATAATTTAGATATATACATAGTTTTAACTAAATTTAATAACGGGGAGTGTACTAATGAATTCTGAAACAATAACTGTGACATCTGTCCTATTTTTGTTACTGATGTAAATAGCTTATATAATAGTTGGGAAAAGATAATTCAAAGTGGAGTAAAGAAAGTATATCCTGCACATAGGATGGAGGTCCTTTCAGTATAGAAAAATTAGAAGAAAACATTGGAGAGTATTCAAATGAATCATTAGTTGAATTTTTGTAGTAAATGTACATATTTAATAAATAATTATAACTTATTAGTAGTGTGCAGCACAGAAGGGACGGCCACAATACTAAAATAGGGGAGTGCAAAGGAGATTACTTTGTTCTCATACCCAGAAGATTATTAGCTTTACTCATTTCTATCATTTCAAAAACTTCTCTATAGCATCTTTAAGATCTTCCAGTACCTCACTATCATTATTTTCCACTGCCTCTATAACACAGTGATCGATATGGTCATCAAGAATCAGCTTACCTACATTGGTCAGGGCTGATTTAACAGCTGCAATCTGGATTAGAATTTCACTACAATCCCGACCTTCTTCATACATTATCTTGATAGAATTAGTATGGCCGGTAATCCTGGCCAATCTATTTACTACCTTTTTGGCATTAGGATGGTCATTCTTAATTTCACACATAACTAATCACTCCCTGCTAAAAAATAACCCCCCAGGGGGGATGTATTTAGTTTAAGATAAGTAGGGAGTATTGTCAAGAAATTAATCAGAAGTAGAACAGGGACATAAACTTATATATTCAATGAATAACATCTTGAGATAACATTACATTGTAATTTTTTTGAAAATAATTCTTGACAAAATATTATAATATAACATATAATAATATTATAAAAATAAGTGTTATAACATATAATTATTATATAAAAACAAATATTTATATGTGTGAAAAGGGGGGTCTCAGTGAAGATTACATTAAGGAAAAGAAATAGTGTGACAAGTATAGTTCTCTTTATCTATAATTTATACGGTGAATACAGAGGTGAATATAGCATCAGTCTGGATAATCTGATAAATTACATTCAATGTTTTGGTAAAAGTGAGAGTGCAATCAGAATGAGCCTATCCAGGTTGGTTAGTTCCGATATTCTTGAAAATAAGAAAGATGACAGGCAGGTGGTCTATCATTTAACTGAAGAGGGACTTGGTAATATTGAAAGCTGGAATAGGGGCATGAGTCGTTTTTTTGAAAGATATAAGCTGAGATATAAAGAGTGGAACAGTCAGTGGAAGAGTATTTATTTGATTGATTTCAATAAGTCAGATCAGGGGAATAAAATAGTACTCGAGGAATTAGAAGAACTGGGACTGGGAGAGCTAGATAATAATCTCTGGATCTCAGCCTATGATATGGAAAGAGAGATAGAGAAGGTGATAGCTGATCGGACAGACATTAATTATTTATTCTTCGATGGTGATATTAGCACTAATTTATCGTTATCTGAATTAATTGAGAGAGCTTATAATCTTAAAGAACTCGAAGAGAAGTATAACGACTTTATGCAACAATTAGAGGATAAAGAAATACTAGTTAAAGAAAAATCCCTTTCTGCAGCTGAGTTAGTACCTGTTTTATTTGAACTGGGTTGGGGTTTTTATGATATTGCAACATCAGATCCAGCTCTACCGAAAGAATTAAACTATTCCTGGAGTGGGGATCAGGCTGTGGAAAAGTTTAAAGAATTAAGGGGACTGTTGTATAGTTCTATAATTGAATTATTTGCTGTCTAATCGATGGGTGATTTTTAAACTAAGGTATAGATGAAAAAGTTTATTAAAAAGAGAAACTATCAAAAAATTGGAGGTATATTATGAATATTAAAGACTTGAAGTTTTTTCGCTGGAATCCTGATAAAGATCTATTGGTAGTATTAATATCATGGCTGTTGGTTGTAGCTTCCCTTTTTACGGCTACCCATATAGTTGGTACAGATGTTGGTGGAGGTCTTCCATATTTTTTTCTTTATGCTGTTCTGGGTGCTACAATTTTTGGAGTTGGTCTTCCTTTATATTGGATGGTAATAGTCCGTAAGAGGCCTATTTCCTCTTTGGGCTTAACCACGAAAAGGTGGAAACTGAGTTTAACTTTACAGTCTATGTTTTTCCTGATTCTATATTTTAGTATGCCTGCTTTAAGTTTACCATCTATAGAAAAATTAATACCATTATTGGCACTGGCATTGGCAATAGCCTTTTTTGAAGCATTTTTCTGGCGGGGATGGGTTTATTTGAGACTGGAAGAAGCCTTTGGTATCATTCCCGCACTTTTAGTTGGATCATTTTTGTATGCTGCTTACCATATTGGATATGGGATGAAGTTAGAAGAGATGATCTTTCTATTCTTTATAGGTATAATGTTTGCTGTAATTTTTAAAATTACTAAAAGTATTTTAATACTCTGGCCCTTATTCCAACCACTGGGTCAATTGAGGACATTGATAGAAGATGGACTGGAACTACCGCTTATATCAAGTCTCGGGTTTATAGATGTATTAATAGTGATGTTTGTGATGGTATTTCTGGCCAGAAAGTATTATAGGAAAAGTAGATAAAGATAATAAATTAAATGTTTGATAAATCTTTCGAGAAATCTAGAAGGGGAAACCAGTATTTGGAGTGGCTCCCTGACCGATTACACTCAAGTTACTAATAGAGTAGCTCTTAATCTTATTGAAGTTGATCAATAGGCCATGATAGTTTAAGGATATTATTTCCCTGACTTCAATAGTGAGTTGGGGATTTTTTTATCCTTTGATAATATATATTGACTTTAGATAACATAATTTGATATAATATTGACCAGGTGGTCAATGTGGAAAGGAGCCAATATATGTTCTCGGCATTCAAATCCTTAAGCGAAGAAAAACAAATGAAAATAATTGATGGATGTATTTATGAATTTTCCAAATATGGCTATGAGAAAAGTTCTACAAATCGAATTATAAAAAAAGTTGGTATTTCAAAAGGAAGTTTATTCAATTACTTTCACAGCAAAGAAGATTTATATTTCTATATTTTAGATTATGCTGTAGATATTATTGAAAAGAAGATGTTTAATAAATTAAATGTATTACCAGATGATTTGTTTAAAAGAATCTATACCATAGCTGAGTTGGAATATGATATATACGTAGAGCAGCCAGCTCTCTATAATTTATTTAAAAAGGTCTTAACATCAGATAGCAAAGAGATTATAGGAAAAATATATGAAAGATATTCTCTAAAATCTAATAATGTTTTTATGATATTATTAGGCGATTTTAATACAGATAACCTAAAATGGGAGCAGAAGCAGGTAGTAAACGTGATTAAATGGGTTTTGACTGGTTTAAATGATGAGTTATTATCAGATTTAAATAGTAATGTGAAGCAAAACAAGAAGAAATATTTAGAGGAGTTAAATTTATACTTAGATATTTTAAAAGAGGGTATTATTAATTAATTAGGAGGATAAGATAATGTATTTAGAAAAGGAAAAGAATATAAAAATTTATTATGAAACATATGGAAGTCCCGAAAATACTCCCATGGTCCTTATTCATGGTATAGGTGCTGATCATAATATGTTTAAGCCACAGATTGAAAAATATAAAAAAAGGGGATTATATTTAATAGTACCTGATTTAAGGGGACATGGAAAATCTTCAAAGGTAAATTCATTAGAATTATCAGACTGGGTAAAAGATATAGAAGAATTAATGTATCATCTTAATCTGAAAAAAGCAGTTTTACTTGGAATAAGTATGGGTGGGGTAATAGTACAAGAATTCATTATGAGACATCCTGAAAGAGTGAGTAAAGTAATTCTATCTGATACTTTTGGAGAACTTAAAACTTTGACTGAGAAATTTGCTGGATATGCTCAAGTATATGGATTTAAATTATTTAAATATTTACCTAATACTATTGCTGCAAATTTAGTGGCATCAGTATATAAAGACTACCCTGAAGAGGTTTACAATTATTTCAAAGAGGCAACATTAAAAGCTGACTTTGAACAGTTGTTTCTGGCAAGAAAAGCGATTAATAAAATTAATATATTAAAAGACTTAAATAAGCTAGCAACTCCTGTTTTAGTACTGGTTGGGAACCAGGCCAGTATCATGGTTAAACCATCTGAAAAAATATCTAATAATTTAGAGAATAGTGAGCTGAAGATTATACAGGGGGCTATGGATCCATCAAATCTGACTAAGCCTGCTATCTTCGATGAGTATGTTCTTGATTTTATCAAAAAATAGAAATTTTTATAGAATTTAGTATTGTTTTATTATTTATATTTATCAATTCTTAAGTTGCAGAGTATGACTCTCTAATTAATTATTTGTTTCCACTAGAGCAATTGCAGCCTGAGATAATCTACGCCTCTTTATATAGTCATAGGGGCTGTGACAATAAAAATTTGTATAGAGGTTATTTAAATAGAAAATATCAATATATAACTTTAGGAGGGAATCAGATGTTAACAACGAAAAGGCTGAAGTTTAAAAAAGTTTCATATGATGATATAGATAATGTCTACAAAATATTTAGTAATCCACAATTAACAAAATATTTTATTTCTGGATCAGATAAAACTAAAGATAATACTAAAAAAAGAGTTGATAAAATAATTTCACATTGGACTGAATATGATTTTGGAGATTTTATTTTATTAAATAAAGTAAACAAAACGTTAATAGGTTACGGAGGTTTACACTACAAAGAGAGAGGTGGTAACATAAATATATCATATATTATCCGTCCGGAATTTCAAAAGAAAGGATATGGATATGAAACTTCAATAGGGTTATTGCAATATGGTTTTAATAAGTTAAACTTACATAAAATTGTTGCTGAAATTGATCCAGATAATAAAGCATCCCAAAAGTTAATAGAAAAGTGTGGATTTCAATTTAATAATAAAATAATATGGAAGGGTTATGAACGAATAGAGTATGTGTTATATAAGTTAAATTTTAATACTTTAGCTTAATTTTTTATTTACTGCTAGTTAAGATCATCTTATTTATATCTCATTAGTACACCGCTACAGCTACAATAAGTATCACATTATATAAAAAACCTTAGACAGGTACCATTATTGACATCCTCCCCGCCCGTTCGTTAACACTCACAAACGAAAAGCGAACTTATACTCTTGTGAGTGTGGAAATCATATCCACGCGATAGTCTTAATAGCTTTAACTTTTTTAGATTTACCTAATTTTCTCCTTAAAGAACGATATTTTTCATCCCCGCCCATTTTCATAGGAGAGGCTTTCTCAGCTATAATTCGATAAAAGGGGCAGGAATGCCAGGACTATGGCTTATATAAGATATAATTCACTATCAAATCCGACATCATATATGAAAAGGTTTAATGAATTAAACACATAGGGATATATAGTAGTGTTTTAGAAATGTCCAAAGTATAAGAGATCATCATTGCATTAATTATCTATAAGCAATAATAACCATGTTTTTTAGTATTTGACTAAGTTTAAGAAAAATATTATAATTACTTCGATATATTAGGACGGTGTCCTGTACTATGTACCAAACGATGTACAAAATAATATAATTCAACTATAATAATATGTCTGGGAGGGTATTATGACAAAAAGGGAATTAGATACTAAAGAAAAAATAATTGATGCTACAATACAGCTAATTAGGGAAGAAATGGATGTAAACAAAATAACAGTAAGAGGCATTGCCAGAAAAGCCGTTGTAACAAAAAGTGTTATTAATTATCATTTTGATAGCAAAGATAGTTTGATTGATTTAGCCGTGCAGTCATATATTAAAACAGTTATAAGTCAGGGTGATAAAAAGTTAA
>JADQBV010000153.1 GCA_016278415.1 Halanaerobiales bacterium | reverse complement strand
ACAGGTGGAACAAGTTGGGATATAGCTGAAGGTATCTATTATGCTATAGATCAAGGAGTCGATATCATTAATATGAGTTTTGGTGGTAATCACAGTAGTTACTACCAACATGAAGCAGTTAAAGATGCAGTTGCCGAGGGTATAACCATCATTGCAGCTACTGGAAATGAAGGCTCAACAGTCTATTATCCAGCAGCCTATCCAGAGACTATCGCTGTAGGTGCAGTTGGCCGGAAGAACATTAAGACAGCATATTCTAATTACGGGCCAGAAGTTGATGTTGTGGCTCCTGGTGGTGACTATGGTGAGTCGATAATAAGCACCTGGGGTTATTATAAAGATGGTAGTACTATTTCAGATTATAATGGTATGATAGGTACTTCCATGGCCACACCACATGTTAGTGGATTAGCAGCCTTATTAGTAGCTTCAGGTATAAATACCCCAGAAGAGTTACGTAGCCGTTTAATCAACACTGCGATTGATCTTGGCGATTACGGCGAAGACGATTATTATGGATACGGATTAGTGGATGCCTATGCTGCTCTTATCAATAAAAAGATTAGTAATCCATTTGTCTTTGCTGCCGATAAAGAGGCTTCTACACTTTACGTGAAAAGTAATATTAGTAAAGCCAGTGATAATAATTCATTTGGTCTAACTAAGGTAAATTCAAATGCTCAGTATATTATTGCCTGGTTTGATGGAAATGATAATGGAATAGTTGATGGTGGAGATTTTTATGGAGAAGTAGAAAATGATTCACTAGAATACAATGTTAGGATTAACATGTCTTATATATCTAATGGTAATGGATATCCGTATTATCAGATAATAAAATAGTATACATGTACTTTTTCAATATTTTACTAAATACACTTGATTTTAGTATGGATATAGCGTATAATCTAATTGTTATAAGAAATAATCTATAATAATTATATAAGGATATCAATGTCAAAAGACAAATAAGACAATAAGAGAAAATAAAAAGGACATTGAATCAAATATTATAGATTAAAAATAACACCTATAAGACTATAATTTTTTAATAAGGGGTGGTAATATGTTAAATGTCTTAACCATGTTTAAAAAACAGCGGTATAAGTGTTTTGACGAAGTAGTAGAAGGTCGAAAACTTAAATCAAGGAGTTACAAAGGTACAAAACCTATCGATGTAAATAAAATCGTAGGTAGTGTGGACCGTTGTCAAAAAGATAATACCATTTCTGTTGACAAAGAATCACACAGATATAAGGGTATAAAGAATGCCCTTGAAAAAATGGACTTTCTGCCAGCTATACAGGTTTATGATGTTGATGAAGAATATTTTATCTTAGATGGACATCATCGTGTAGAGGCCAGTAAAGAAATAGGTAAAGATTTTCTTGATGCAGAAGTAATAGAATATAATTATCATTAAAATCAACTATAAATATAATATGTAAACTTATATTTAAGAATATTAAACCGCATTTCTATTTTCCTAGAGATGCGGTTTTCCTATTAGATAATACAAAATTTATAATATATATGACATAATAGACAAAAAATTATGTATATTAGGAAGGATATGCTATTTTTATAGAGAATTATAAGTGTTATAAGTGAAAAAAATCAAATAAAGAAGTCAGGTGATATTATTATGGGTAATTATTTTTTGATTGATGAAATTGATGTAATGGTCTGGAGTTTAAAAACAGAAAATACTTTATCCTATGTAAATAAGTCATTAGCTAATTTCTTTGGGAAAGAGAAAGAGTATTACAATAATAAAGATAACGAGTATCGCTTTTCTAGGCAAGAAAAGGAATTAATTTTTGATAATTATAATAAATTGGTTTTTAAGCAAAAAAGACAAATTAGTACAGAGAAATGGATTAGCAACTATCAGGGTGAGGAAAGATTGTTATCAATAAGCAAAGTTCCGAAATTATCAGCAGATGGTTCTGTAATCGATGTTATTTGTACTGCCAACGACATTACAGAACAGGAACGTCTCAAGAGAGCTCTTGATATAACTATAGATAACTTAAATGCTAGTGAAGAGTTTTTATTAATGAATTTTCAGGAATCAAATAGCGGGATTATATTATTAGACAAAAATGGTAAGTTAATTATGTTTAATGATCAAATTTGCGAAATGCTAGGTTACAGCAAAGATGAATTAATAGCAATTAACTTATTTGATATCACTCATCCGGAAGATATGAATAAGATAAAGTATATGTTAAATATACTTCAAAGTAAAAAGATTAAAAATTTCAATATTGAGAAAAGGCTACGAAAGTTAAATGGGGATTATATTTGGGTTAAGTTTCATAGTACGCTAACTAATAACGAAGTAAATTCAAATTATATCTTAACATATATCGAGGATATTAGTGCTAAAAGAACTGCAGAAGAAATGATTAGGGAGCAACGAGAAGAAATAAGACTGAATCGGGAAGAATTAGAATTTAACAAACTTAAAAATAAATTCTTTACAAATGTATCTCATGAATTTAAGACACCTTTGAATCTTATTTTTTCTTCTTTACATATGATGGAAGCATATAATAAAAAAAATAATAATGATGATGAAAGAATAAATACTTATTTAAATATTATTAAGCAGAATGGTAATCGCTTATTAAGGCTGGTATATAATCTAATAGACCTTACCAAAATGGATATAGATGACTATACTTTAAACATGAAGAAATGTGATATCGTAATGCTTTTAAGAGATATAGCGGAATCAGTGGAACTATATATGGAAGATAATGAAAGGGATTTTAAATTTAAATCTGAAATAAAGTTAAAAGAGGTAACCTGTGATCCCTTAAACATTGAGAGGATAATGCTTAATTTACTTTCAAATGCAATTAAATTTACAAATAAGAAAGATTCTATTACTCTTACAGTTCGCGAAGCCCTTGATAAGGTTATAATATCTGTTAAAGATACAGGAATAGGTATAAAAAAAGAAAAACAAGAATTAATTTTTGAACAGTTTCGCCAAGTTGATGAATCTTTTTCGCGGGAGACTGAAGGCAGTGGGATTGGTCTCTCTATAACTAAGTGTTTGGTAGATATGCATGGGGGGAATATTAGAGTTGAGAGCGAATATGGTAAGGGGAGTGAATTTATAATAGAACTACCGATAAATGTAGACGACCTTTACGATAGTAGTGATACAGATTTAGTAGAGGAATTTACTAATAAGGTGGATATAGAATTTTCTGATATCTATAACGGCTAAGTAAATAGATTATGTGAGCTATATATGTAGATTGTATTATTTTAGAACTTATGAGATAGACTAAGACTTGAGAAAGATAAAAGACTAGGGAATGGTTATATGGATAATAAATTAGATTATATTAAATATTTAAAAGAATTGGATATGGAAATGGCAAAAGAACAGGCAGTGGAATGTCAGCGTTATTATTTTGCTGAGGACCTTGGTGTTAACTATTCACCTAACAAAACTTCATTTCGAGTTTGGGCACCTACAGCTGATAAAATATCAGTTTTAATATACGAAGATGATAATGATACAGATCCAATGATGAAGGTTGAAATGATTAAAAGAGATACTGGTACCTGGGTTGTTGAAATTAACAAAGATTTGCTGGGCATGTATCATATATATCAGATAAATATAAAAGGTAATATTCATAAAGCCATAGATCCTTACACAAAGGGACTGGGAACAAATAGTAAGCTTGGTCTTATAGTTGATCTTGATAGAACAAACCCTCCAGATTGGGCAGAGGATAAAAGACCTTTGTTGAAAAGGCCCCAGGATGCAATAATTTATGAGGTCCATGTTCGTGACTTCTCTTCATCTGAGGAATCTGGTATAAAAAATAAAAATAAATACCTAGCCTTCACCGAAACTGATACTGTTAATACAAGTGGGGAGAAGACCGGACTTGATCATTTGAAAGAATTGGGTATTACTCATATTCATTTACAACCTGTTTTTGACTATGCAACTGTTGATGACAACTCTGGAGAGGAATATAATTGGGGATATGATCCATACTTTTACAATGTCCCTGAGGGTTCTTATTCATCTAATCCCTCTGATGATACAAGAATACGAGAGTTTAAACAAATGGTAAAATCACTTCATGATCATGGGTTTGGAGTCATAATGGATGTTGTCTATAATCATACTTATCACACTGATAATTCACCATTTAATCAAATAATTCCAAAGTATTATTATCGTATAGATTTATATGGAAACTATTCTAATGGCTCTGGTACTGGAAATGAATTGGCCTCAGAAAAACCTATGGTGAGAAAATTCATTATTGATTCTGTGAAATATTGGGCCGAAGAATACCATATTGATGGATTTAGATTTGACTTAATGGCCTTACATGATAAAGAAACTATGCAACAAGTAGAACAGACACTCCATTCCATAGACTCATCAATCCTAATATATGGTGAACCATGGATGGGGGGATTGTCTCCATTAGCCCATGAGCAGCAAATGAATAAAGGGGCTCAAAAAGGTATGAATATAGCAGTATTTAATGATTTTTTCAGAAATGCTATTAAAGGGGATAATGATGGGCAGGCATTAGGGTTTGTATCTGGTGCACACCACCAGACGGAAAATATTAAAAGAGGGGTTGTAGGGGCAATTTCTTATAATAATGAAATAAAGGATTTTGCATTAGAACCCTGGGAAACTGTAAATTATGTATCTTCACATGACAATCTCACTCTATGGGATAAGCTTCATAAGTCAAATATGCATGATAGTGAAGATGTTAGAATAAAGATGGATAGATTAGCCCAGGCAATTATTTATACATCACAAGGTATTCCTTTTCTACATGGAGGGGAAGAAATATTAAGGACAAAATTTGGGAATCATAATAGTTATAACGCTGGTGATAAAATTAATCAGATAAAATGGGAGCGCAAGAGTCAATATTATAATACATTTTCCTACTATAAAGGATTAATCGCTATAAGAAAAGAGCACCCGGCTTTTCGTCTATCTAATGCCCAACAAATCAGAGAGTGTCTAAACTTTCTGGATACCCCATATAATACTGTAGGATTTTCTCTAGGTGAATATGCCAATGATGATATTTGGAAAAATATTGTGGTTTTTTATAATCCCAATAGGGAATCTATGTCTTTTAATCTCCCTTTTGACGGCAATTGGAATGTTGTGGCAGATGATCAGCGAGCCGGAAATGAACTATTATATACAATTTCTTCAAATAAAATTCAGTTATCTCCAATAAGTTTAATGGTTTTATATCATAATTAAATCCTCCTTTTAACACATATATATTTTAAGTGCATAAAATGATATATGTATTAGTGCTTTTTCTTCCTTCAAGAGGGGGGGATTATATGTTATATCAATTTATCATAAAAGTATTAATGGGTAATTCTGGCACGATCTTTTCAGCCCTTGTTATGGGGGTTTTTGGATATATGGGATGGCTATTATGGAATATAAATGAGAGACTGAAAGATTTTAAGCAGGGATGGAATAAACATGAAGATGATTTGAAATCAATAAAGTCTAAATTAGATAGAATCGACTATGGAGTTTATAAGGATATGATAAGTAAACTTGATAAAAGTAGTAGAGAAATGGATAAACTCACATTGATTGTAAATGATAATAGTAATGAGTTAGAAAAAACCAGAAGCAATATAATAGCAGAAGTAAAGGAATCAGCAGATGAAGTAAAGGATATAATAATGATACTAATGAATAATAGGGCCCGAAGTATAAAAAACAAAAAACTTGTAGAAGATGAAAAATTAAAAAAAGATGGTTCAAATGAAAAAGGTAATAATAATATTAATATTACTAATACTACTAATAATAATACTACTACTAATAATACTAATAATGATAGAAATGACAATGATACAACTTAACTTTGATACAAAATAACCTTCACTTGTTTAAGTGAAGGTCTTACTAACTTTACTAATGATTCAGTATAAGAAGTAATAAAGATTTATGGGGGTAAAGAATGATGTCCAAAAAGGAGAAGAAAACAGACGATTTTACTCTTTTAATGCTAAAAATAGAAGTTGCAGAAGAATTAGGCTTAGTTGATAAAATAAAAAAAGTGGGGTGGGCAGGCCTTACAGCAGAAGAGACTG
>JADQBV010000303.1 GCA_016278415.1 Halanaerobiales bacterium | reverse complement strand
GATTCAATATATTGTTTTTATATTAAATGCGACAACTTACTTGACAAATTCCGCCTGCCTATAGGTAAGGTTAAAGATTTTTTCATGATTAATCTTTCGTCTTCCTTTAGACGTTCGAGATGGCGGTCGTTTGAGCTTTTTAATGAACTTTTTTAATGTATCATACTTACAGATCGACATTAGACGAAGTATTGTAAATAAGCTCTTATGACTCTTTACTTCTGTTCTTAACATACTAAGAAGTAAATAACTAATCATTGCTGACAGTATTTGATTCTTTACTGCATTTTGGCTATGACCATAAAATACTTTTACATGAAAATGCTGCTTAATCCATTTAAAGAATAGCTCGATTTGCCAACGATTACGGTAAAGATCACTAAGTTCCTGAGCACTGCGCTTAGAGTCATTGCTTATGATTCTAATTATCTTGTCAGGATCTTTATCATCAGGTATCTCGAGTAATCTTAAATTATGACTCATCTGACTTATACCTTCTTTACCTAGTCGTACTATGCTATCTGTTATTTCTTTACCATCAATGATTTTCTTTTCAGAGCGTATGAATTTTACTAAAGCATTGCTTTTAAGTCTGGAAAGAAATAAAGTGTTTTTATCGCAGTAATCATCGAATTTCTGATAGTCAACATAAGCACGATCAAAGACATGTAAGGCATTTTCTTCAGTAGTAATTACTAAGTCATCCATTTTAGTCCTGTCAGCACCTTTAGCAGGTGTAATAACAATTTTATCAGGTGTTACCATGTTATTGTCACTATCAAAAACAATACGTGTATGAATTTTAATACCAGCTTTTGTACTTCTAAATTCAGCCCAGGGATATTGACTAACAGCCATAGAGACAGTAGAAGAATCAATGATATTCAACTGATTTAGATTCTGTCTTGCGAAATTAGCTCCTTTTTCTGCTAGAATCCTTATTTTTAAATCTTTAAGGATAGCTTGCAACACTTGAGCTGGTGTATCTCTTAATTTCCTGGATAACTGAGAAGTGCTTATTGATTTAAGCTTAAGGATTTTTTGAAAGTCCTCATCATTTTTCACTTCAGCACTTAGCTCAGTTAAACTAGTTTTAGAAAAAAGCTGACCATAAATTAAAATCATAATTAGTTTTTGAGTAGTGAGTTTCTTAACATACTTATCCAGTGATAAGATTATTTCTGAAACTTTTCCAAAATTTATTGGTGTCAAGTATTGATAAAATGTAGTTTTTGTGGTATCTTTGTCCATAGGTGTGCTCCTTATTTTTAGGTATTTGGACAAAGACTATCCTAATCCTAATTATAAGGAGTTTTTTCTATATAATCAATGATTTCTATGGAATATTATGCTTGACTTTTAAAAAAATTATTTTTGCAAAGCTAATGAAATAAAATATATATTTCTCAAGTTGCATTATACTGCCAGACAACTCTTTTAAGGGAACATAATTGTCTCTATACTTACCACGAGAAACTACACTCTGTTCAAAAGGTTTTTTGATTTCAATAATGTCAACATTCCCATTCGAATCAACTAATAACAAATCTAAGTATCTATTTTTATTATTATAAACATCCTTGATTTTAACCTCATCAAATACATTAATATATTTCGGATAAATCAGAAGAATAATTTGTAAAATTTCTTCTTGCCATTGCTTTTCTGTATAATTAGTTTCATTATCTAGCATTTCTTTTAATTTTTGTAATAATGTTTGATACTTTATTTTTTCATTTTTGGCAAAAGCATTTAATACATTCTCGCCTTTAATACTTTTTACATATTTATTCATATATTTCTCATATCTAGCTTTTGCATCAATGCAGCTATCTATAAACTCCCTTATAGTACTACTGACTCGTGCCTTCACATATTTTTGAAGTTCTGTTCTATTTGGAAAGTTTTTTACTAAATCTAAATATGTAGATATTGGGATATCATTAATTCCTTCGCCTATTCTTATATCCTCTTTAACAATTTTACTAAATACCCTAAATATTGATTTATTATATTGTGCCATGAATAATCTTTTTCTGAAAGTTATATCCTTAGACATATATAAATCTACGTCAAGACCTAGTACATCTTTTTTAAATTTATAATAATCACCCTCAAGTTCTGCTATTACAAATACCACATATTCTTCTACTCCATCAAAATCATCTACTATATCCAGATATTGTTCCTCATCAAAAAGGTCATCTTCAGTAAATATAAATGTATTTTTTACCCTACAATAATCACCTTCTTCAAATTTTTTATATATCCATTCAGTTCCTCCATTAGGTTCATACCTTAATAATAAAAATATATCTAATTTAATAAATTCCATCATTACCATCACCTTAAATTGTTAAAAGTTTAAGAAAAAGTATTTATCAAAAATATCTCAATCATATGCATATTGCCTACTGTACTGCGTTTAGCTTATCTTAGTATATTTATTATTAGAAAACAGTGACGTAGGAATAAACAACAATATTTTTTGGGAGCACCTTATTAGTCTAAGCTGGATATGTTATTTTATTTTGAAAAATAACTAAAAATTGTTTGCAAAAAATTATATGCAAAACCATGATTTAATACCGAATCTGTAATTGTGACTATTCCACTGCCACCAGCTACTATACCTTTTACAATCGTACCGATTTTATCCTTAATTGTTGAATACTTTTGACTATTATCAGAATCATGCTTTATCAGATTAACCAATTCATTTATAGAAATAAGTAATTCTTCTGCTATATCTTGATGAATATCATGTAAATAATTTTGAATATCTTCTTGTGTTAAATATTCTACACTTGATGATGATAATTTTATAGATGCCTCAAAAGTATCGGATGCCCCTAATTGCAGATTACTTGGAAATTCTGTGTTACATGGTTTGAAATCAGCTTTGAATCCAAAATTAGTATTATGAGTAGTCATCAGAACTATTCCTGACTGCTTAGTTATTCTGTTACTGTATATTTGTACATATCCAGGATTCTCATTTATATATGAATGTTGATATATTGGAATATTTGTTTTTTCTTTAAATTTAATCATGGTTGGAACATAATTTTGTGGGCTTAAGATACATATAACAAAACCTTCAGGCACTCCATAATCGTCAGAAAAATGTATTAGGTCATTAGTAGTCCTATAACATTTAGTTTCGGCACCAGGATTTCTACATGATATTTCCAAACAATTTGTAATGACAAATGGAAAAATATCTTTATTCTCTTTATTTGAAGGTTTTCTTCTATGCTCGAAAGTCCAATTCAGATTCTCCCTTTCAGCAGTATATACTTCTACCCGACTATCTTTACTTATTTTTTGAATTACAGAATATCGTGTATACATATTCCCCTCTTTTCTAAATGTATAATAAAACTAATGTTATATTATTTACTTAAAAAATTAACCCATGAAGCAAATTCTGCACTTCTAGCTGAATTTTTTACCTTACTTAATTGACTTATTATATTTTCTTGCATTTTATCGATCTTTTCAATCTGTTCAATATGCTTTAACTCATTCTCAAATAGATTAATTGCCTCTTTCAGGTTATCTGCTCTAAGATTTCTTATATAATCAATTATTTTAGCTACCGCAAAAGAATTCCAATATGCTTTAGGCAGAATACTATCATTTTGCAACAAATTTATATTTTGTTTTAATTTTTCTTCGATTTTAATTAATCTACTTTTATACTTTTTCTGTTTATGAGAATGATATAAATTACATATAAAAGTAAAAGTAAAACGCATCACAAGATATGGTACTACAAAAAATGCTATAACAAAAAAAATAACTAAATCATTTACAATATTATTAGGCAAAGAATTAATGATTGTATATGTTATAAAAAGTAAAATTAAATAAGTAATAAACCGCCATCCTAAATTAATTGTAATTTTATGTGTATATTTATCTGATTCGTCTATCAGCTCCTCAGTCTCTTTAATAATAACAGCTGTAGTTTGCAAATTAGTTAACATCTCTTCTCGCATAATATAACTCTCCTCATTAATAAATAATTTAAATTACATCTTATATATATATAGGCTAAGTTACTTCTAAAATCACTTATAACAAAGTCTTTTAATATAATTAAACATTCGTGATGAATATCCTTTTATTTTGACAAAAATTTCTCTTTTAACTAAGAAGTGTATAAATATCTCATATAAAAAATAATAAAAGAGAGAACACACCGTTATATTATGGGCTGTTCTCTCCTCATTTCTACTTATTTGTATAAAATAAATTTTTAGCTAAAATGCTTAAACACGATTTTTATGCGTTAAAGATGGTACGGTTCACCGTGACTTACCCTATAATTTAAAAACAAACTAAAAAGAGCCTCCTATTGAAGGAGACTCCTTTTCAAGAGATTATTCAACCAAATATCTAAAAAGCGTAACTTAATGATAGCTCATATCCTGCTTTGATACCGTGAGCAGATAACATCTCTTCGTCATCACTAATAAACACATTGGAACTTAGTGATAATATTATATTACCAGGGAGATGATTTTCATATACAGGAATTAATACTGTACTGCCATCCGCCAGGCTTGTCATAGTAAATAGACTAATAGATGAAAAATCATCTATGGGATAACTTATATTACCAAGAAATAAATCAAGTGTATTCCCGATATTACCAAATCCACTACTTTCTAAAGTGTTAATTAAATCCTCATCCTGTAAAGCCAAATATTCAGCCTGTATGGCTATTTGCTTATCATAATTGTAAGTAAAACTATAATCTCCACCAAATAGATATGAATATGATGGTTCTGCTATTCCTGCCATCTTATAATATCCTAGTGAAGTATATGCTCCAATCGGACCCAAATCACCTTTTGCAGTAAATCCTATCCTATCCATAGATACAGCCTGATCCACTGAACCACTATTTATTAATCCAGCAATAGGCAAAATACTTGATAATGAATTATTTGTTGCTGGTTCCTTAACATAATTTAAGGTTAGATCATATCCTTGAAAACCAGTTCTACCCCTTACCCCCCATTTAAAGTCATCACTTTGTTTATGATCAGCAGCAATCACTGCAAAGCTGGAATTCCAATTTATTGGGTAATAAAGCTCTACTGAATCCTGATATTTGCTGATAGTTTCCTGATCCATTGCTACAGCTCCCAGAGTAAAATCAACTGGGTTGAGTATTGAACCGAAAGACCAGGATATGGGTTGACGACCTATAGTCAAATGGAAATCATCAAACTTATGCCTAATGCTTAATTTTTTTAAATTTATTCTCTTACTAGAACCATCTAAAGTTGTAACTTCAGGGTTATTTAAAACAAATTGTAATTTAAAGTCTGTATTACCTTTAGGAGGAATAAATAACTCTAGGTCCAGACTTTCGCTTATATCACTTGTAATGTCTCCACCCTCAAGGTAAGCACCCGACACATTGATTTTAAGCTCTCCACCAATAGTAACTTCTGCCATAACCACATTGGGAATGATTAGAGTTACCGCTATCAATATAAATATTAATTTGATTGTTTTTATTTTCTGCTTCTTTAATCTCATTATAAGACCTCCTTTATCTATAAAAACTCCATCTAAACCAAATCTTCTTATATCCTCACTACTTGCAGCTAATATCTTTCATTTTAAATGATTTCTATAGTAGTAAGTAGTATGAGTTTCGGTTAATTACTAATTTCGCAGATTTTCCAAAGTAAATGTCCCAGCAGGTATCTCTGGGTTAAACTGAATTTCATTAACTATAAATTCTGTAGTAGAGTTTTTACGTAGTTTATTTTCCATGATTGACCTCATGGCAAACCATCTATCACTATCAGCAATTTTTTCAACCTCTAAGACCTTACTGACTTTAAGTAGTCTTCCGCTCTGAGCATATAACTCTTCTTTTAGTCCAACAAACCTTTCTTTGTCAATCCATATCTTACGGCGGTAATATTGAACATCTTCTTTACCTTCTATTTTAGTACCCTCTATAACATAAGATAATCTTCCTTCATATTCTTCTTCATCAATAAGCTCAAAATCATATAGATCTGTTAGCTTATCAGATTCCATCATATCTTTGTAGGAAAAGTCACTCCCCATCATAGACTGATTTAACATGTGTCCAGATATATGGACTACATCCTCAGCATCTGGGAAGAACATATAGAGTTCATCTC
>JADQBV010000419.1 GCA_016278415.1 Halanaerobiales bacterium | reverse complement strand
TAATACTTATGATATATAAAGAAGAACTTATTCAAAAGATGAAGGACTATTTTGAAAATGACAAAAAAAGAATTGACCACTCTTTACAGGTTACCAATTATGCAGAGGAATTAATCAAATTAAGTGAAGAAAAAGAAATGTTTGAAACAATAAGTCCTGCTGTCATTATATATTCGGCTATTCTACATGATATAGGGATTAAAAACAGTGAAGAAAAATATAATAGTGCTGCCGCTAAATACCAGGAAATAGAAGGACCGCCAGTGGCTCGAGATCTTCTAAACTCTTTCCCTATTGAACAATCAATAATAGATGAAATCTGCGAAATTATAGCAAACCATCATTCACCGAGGAATATTGATACTTATAACTTTAAATTATTATATGATGCTGATTGGCTAGTAAATCTTCCTGATCTACACGATTTATCAAAAAAAAGCAATCAAGAAATAATCATGATAATTGACAAACTATATTTGACAGAAGTAGGCAAGAATAAAGCCAAGTCAATATTTTTATTATAATACCTATTATAAGTATTAAATCTTATTTTTTATCCCATTCTTGATATCATAATGGGGCTGACTTAAAATAAGACAGCCCCTTATTCTCACATATTTTCTCCATAGTTATTAATTATTTAAATACTACACTTAAATAATTAGCTTGTGTGTGATGGTTTAAAAACTAGGAGTCTTTACATTAAGTACTACAAATTTCTCTTCCTGATCTGCCTGTAAAGACTTCTTAGTATTAGGTGGGCAGACAACTATATCTGTCGCCTTTACAACTGCTTTCTCATCCCCAATCTGTAATGTTCCTTTTCCTTCTACTATATAGAAAAATACATCAACTGGCACTGAATGAGCTGGAACTTCATCACCTGGCTGCAAAATAAGATTCATAATCTTAGCATTGTTATGTTTAAATAATTGTTTAGCAATGACACCCCTTTTATTTTTTTTCCCTTCTACTTGATCCATTTTAATAATTTGCATTTTTATTTCCCCTTTCACTTTTTTCATATTTTAGGTTTATTAATTTATATCACTTAAAGAAAATAATTAATATAATAATTTTTATATAATTCTACAATTTTATGGAAAATATAACCCAATAACATGCTTCCTGCAAACCATACAGCTTATATGTTTATAATATATGTTTATTTTTACCAGTTCAAGGATATATATCACAACCATATAAAAATATCCCTGTATTTTTTCTATACCATTTCAAGATTTAACTTACTTACAACTCCTTATTTTTAAATATAAAGTCTGGTTTAAACTTATCTATTAATGCAACTACCAAAGTTAAAGTCAATACAAAACTACTGAACATTGACAGTGAGACCAGATAACCCAATTCCCGGTTCGGTGGAAAATTTGAAAAGACAAGTACCATGAACCCAGCAATTACTACTATGGCATTAAAGGCAATTGCCCTCCCAGAATGCTGCATAGTCTTTCTAGCTGCCATTACTGACGATAACCCCTCATTGCCTACACTGCGATATTTTGATAATAGATGAATTGAATAATCAATTCCCATACCTACGGCAATACTTGAGATTAGAGCAGTTGTTGTATTCAAAGATATATTCAAAAATCCCATTACACCAAAGCTTATAATTGCCGTAATAGCTATTGGGACGCCCCCTAAAAGCCCAGCTGAAAAACTTTTAAATAATAGACTTAATAAGATAATTACAATCAACAATGACAAGATTAAACTCTTTACCTGACCCTCTAAGATAAGATCGGCGAAGATCATATTAGTATATGCAGAGCCAGCATAATCAATCTCCAGGTCCTGTAAATTACTCTTAGTCCTGAAGTCCTCTACCCGGTTGATAATATCCTTAATCAAACTGGCATTATCACTTTTTAAATTAAGTCTTAGATTAATCCTTCTATAATCATAGTCAATTACTTTATCCAGGGCTTCTGTGTCACCTGACATTGAATAAAGCAGTAAATATTGAGCCACCAATTCGTGTGAATCAGGAATCTTATTAAATTTTACTTCTTCTTCATTGATCACTTTATGAATTCTTCCTAAATAATCTGTCAGGGCGAAACTATCCCCTACTTTTTCTAATTGTTCAAGCTCAGTCTGTAACTCCCATATACCTTGTAAGTATTGAGGGTCCTTTAAAGCATTATTTTTTTCAGAACTTATAATAATATTTAAATTAGTAGTACCTCCAAAATGTTCATTAATAAAATTATTGGCTACAATTATTTTTTCATCTCTTTCAAATTTACTTAGAAGACTGGAGCTAATCCAGACCCGCTGCATTCCTACTACTCCAACAATTACTATTAAAATTGATCCTACAATTATTTCTTTTTTATAGTTTAATACCCAGTCAGAAATGGCAAAAAACAATCTAGAATCCTGTTTCTTTGTCTTATTTCCCCTTTTAATACCTGGCAAACCAATAATATTCATCCCTGCTGGTATAAATAATAATGAGAAAATCATAGCTGATAAAACACCAAAAGCGGTAAATAAACCAAAATATTTAATTGGATATACCTCTGAACTTAGCAGAGAAATAAATCCAACAGCAGTTGTTACAGAAGTCATTACTACCGGTTTCCAGAGTTCTTTTACCATATCTCTTATTGCATCAATTTTATTGATTGCTGAATTACTTTTTATCTTCTCATTTAAATGACTGAGCAGATGGATTCCATCTGCAACACCCAGAGCGATCAACATCACCGGTATCATTGTAGAGACAGCGTATATTGGAATGTTCAAAAATGACATCAAACCAAAAGTCCAGATAGTACTAAATAAGACTACCGCAAATGTTAAGACAGTACTTTTTATACTCTTAAAAATAAACAAAAGTAAAATTACAATCAAAAGAACAACTAGTGGAACCATTTTTTTCATATCATCTGGCATCAGGTTAGCCAAAGTTCCCTCAACAACCGGCTGACCAGCTATATAAATGTTTTCTGGTCCATATATTCCCTTCGTCAATTCTTTTACCTGGCGATATAATTCTAGCCTATCTATCTCCCCATCTACCAATTCAGCTGAGATTAAAGCTGCTTGATGGTCCTTTGAAACCACTCTACCATAAATCATTTCATTTTCTTCTACTTCTTCCCTTAAGGCAGTTAATTCCTCTTGTTTTTCAGGTATCTCAGTAAAGAAAGGTTTAATTTCCAAGCCAAAATCAGAACTCATAATATTATCAGCATTTGCTATACTACGAACATTATCTGAATTTATTTGTTCTAAATCACCTAATTCATTTGTAAGTTTTGCGATTTTACTTAAGGTATTATAATTATAAATACCCTCTTCATTTTCTATGGCAACAACTACTGCATCACTAATCTTAAATAGTTCTTCATACTTATCACTAAGTTCAAAAGCAGGATGCTCTTTAGGCATATATTCATCCAAATTTGTTTCTATATAGGCCTTATCTACAATTTGATAAGTAAAAAAACATGTAATTACTAATAAAATAAGTAATGTTAATACTGAATGCTTTAAAACTACGTCAATTATTTTTTTCATAATTGTATCCAACCCTTTCCCAAGTCCAATTCACAAAATGGTAGTTCTCACTTTTCTTGACAATTCCTATCTTTCCCCTTAGAAATTTAAATATCTTAATCATTTTCATTTATTTAATAACTTTCACAAAAATAATTAGATTACTTACTTATCCATTAAAACTGAATGAACAATCATTCATCAAGCTCTAAAAATTTTCCTCTGTAAACTTTTTTAGGTTCTATCAAGCCAAATATTAAAAATATCAGCCTAGACCCTCCTTTAACAATTTAATAAATTGTTTAGGGGCATTTACCAATATCTCTGGATCAGTATTAATCGCCTTTTCAACCAATCCCTGTATTCCACCAAAAACAAGTGAAGCAGCAATAACTGCATCGATATTATCTTTTATCTCTCCATCTTCTTGGGCCTTCTTTATTAACATTTCAAGGATGTTTGGAATTCTGGTTAAATATTTATTAATAGAAACTGAGCCATTTTTTTTGGGGAAATCTTTTTCTCTTACCAAAATCTCACCAAGGGCTAGATTTTCACTTATCTCTTGAAAATGCTTACTGAAGAACAGTTCTAATTTACCCCAAAAGTCCAGTTGTTCTTGCTCCAAAGCCTTTAAATATCCTAATCTTTTCTCTAACTCCACCTCAAAAATATAATCCAGAATATCTTCTTTATTGTTGAAATAATTATAAATAGTACCAACCGCAATTCCAGCTTCATCTGCAATTTGAGAGGCCTTGGTATTATAAAAACCCTGTTTTGACATAACCTTTACGGCTGCCTGCCTAATAAGTTCTTTTTTATCCTCTGTATTATTCATTTAGATCACCTTTTTCATTATGAATGACTGTTCATTCATAATATATCACTTTATAGAATATAAGTCAAGTTAAACAAAAGTCTTTTACAATATTTTCAGCTTATTTCCTGTTTCCACAGAACAGTTCTATTCATTACTACTGGGCAATTGTATCTTTTACCCGCTCATTATCATTATCTCTAGTTGTTCAGTGTATTAGTGTTAATACTATTGCCCCTGGACCTATATGTAAGCCATTAATACCAGCCAGTTTTTCTGCTGAACAGGTAAAACATTTTGGTTTAGATACCCCTATGAAACGAGCTGGCCAACCATAGTGACTAGCCCCAGCCTATGTTATTTTTTTTTTCTCCTTTTTTTCTATTTCTTTAAGCTTTAATACTATTTCATATTTCATCATTCATTATTATGCGGTCCATTCTTCTATACTTTGGATTGTTTTATCCATCTTTTTTAACGGGTCTTTAAATTCAAGTCTATCAACAATATTATTTTTTCCTATTGATTTTTCTATATGATCAAACACCTTACCAGCTTGACCTTCATATGTACAAAACATTACAACATTTTTATCCTCTATTTGATTATCTTTCAAAAAGCTTCTAAGGGGTGGAGTCATAGTGCTAGCCCAGACAGGAGAACCGATCACTACTTGATCATACTCATCAAGATCTACTTCTATAGGACTAATATCTACTTTAATTCTAAATAATGCTTGAAAGCCACCTACAATGTACTTTGCAAACCCTTTAGGATAATCCTTAGTTGGCTCAATTGTAATTACATCTGCTTCTAACTTTTCTGCCAATTTTTTTGCTACAAAATCGGTGTTACCATTTAACGAATAATACAGAACAAGATTTTTCATATATCTCAACCTCCTGATTTTAACTACAAGACTATAGTTCTACTTATTTCCAATATTTCCTGCTTAATAGTTATGAATCATGAAATATTTAATTTTAATTCACCTTACAATATGCAGTTAATATAATTATATACCAATTTAATAGCATTAATTCACATTTTTAAGCTTATATTTATTTTCTCTCTAATTCATAACTCCATTATATTATTTTTAAGTTAATCCTAAAGATTTTTTGACGATTACGTGTAACTATATAGTAATTACCAATTTAACAACTAGTGTATTTAAGCATATAAAACTTAGAGGTATAAAATGAATTCAATTATAAAAGTAAATGATCTAAGTTTTTCTTATAAAAACAAAAAAGTATTAAATAATCTTAGTCTTAATGTGTCAGCAGGTTCAATATTTGCGCTTGCCGGTAATAATGGAGCAGGGAAAACTACACTTATGCAAATTCTTTTAGGCATATTTAAACCTCAGAAAGGTAGCATAATGATATCTGGATATAATTATAATGATTTACCTAAAGGAAAAATAGGGTATTAATTATAAAACTTTAGATTGAAGAGAAACCTCACCAGCCGAGAGACATCCATTAATCTTTAATAGTTTTTCAGATTTACAAGCAGGTGAAGAATTTACATTAATTAATGACCATGATCCCAAACCACTATATTATCAATTTGATGCAGAAAAAAGTGGCCAGTTTACCTGGGAATATATTCAAGAAGGGCCTGATGATTGGAAGGTAAAAATCGGAAAAGTAAAATAATACTTAGACATTTAAAAGCCCAGGAGATGATATCACATCTCCTGGGCTTTACTTTATCTTAACTTACTTTATCTTTAACAATAATATAATTTTGGTTCTTCTCCTTTTCGTTGGTGAAAAGTGTCCGACAATTTTGCTATTACTTCATTCATGAAAAAGTCTAAACCCCAGTTACT
>JADQBV010000192.1 GCA_016278415.1 Halanaerobiales bacterium | reverse complement strand
CTTGCGTCAAAAAGCTCCAGTACCGCATGGAAGGCTATAAATGGTTAACAAAATTTTGTCTGAATGTAGCGAAGCGAAGTGAGTTTATTTTGTTATTTATAGCCTAGAAGAGGAACTGGGAATTAGCTTTTTTCCGTGCATGAAGTGCAGCTAAATTCTCTTTTTTATTACGCATGGATAATTTAGAAATTAGGTCATCGAGACCGTCATGGCTAACCAGGCTTTATGCGGTAAAATGATCTGCTAATTTTAAGATTATTACTTAAAAAGCTATATAATTTAGTGCAATAGGAGGTAATTTTAATGGAATTTCGTAAGTTTCGTGATAAGTATGTATTGAGAATGGAAAAAGGAGAAGAAATTGTAAGTACTTTAAAGAATTTTTGCGAAGAAAATAAGATAGAGCTTGCTAAAGTAAGTGGAATAGGTGCAGTAAATAAGGCTGTTATTGGATTATTTGAAACTACTAATAAAGAGTATTATTCAAAAGAGTTGTTAGGAGACCACGAAATAACAAGCCTGAGTGGCAATATATCTACTATGAATGGAGAAGTATATCTACATTTACATATAAATTTAGCTGATAAGGAATATAATACTAAGGGTGGTCATTTAAATAGTGCTGTTATCAGTGCTACTGGGGAGTTTATCATAGAAACAATAGATGGCAAGGTTGACCGGGAGTTTAATGAAGAGATTGGATTAAATTTATATAAGTTTTAGGTCATCCGTTAGAGTTTAGTTCAGTGATAGACAAAAGCTCTCTCTGAAACTAAGAATTTACTATATAATATTTAAAAAAGATATTAATATCTTTTTGTATTGTATAATTTTAATTGGGTAAGAATATCTATAAAGTGAAGTGTTAGCATTATATGGAAAGGGGATAGATGTTATTGAATAAAGAAGATTGGCCTGAGGTTGCCTACTTTTGTATGGAATATGGTTTAGAGTCAAACTTTAAAATTTATGCAGGTGGTTTAGGTATATTAGCAGGAGATTATCTAAAGGCCGCTAAAGATAGTGAGTTACCAGTAATTGGTGTAGGAATTCTATGGAAACAGGGTTATACTCAACAGCTTATTGATGGGGAAGGTAAACCCTATGATTGTTACCCTAATTATAAATATGACTTCTTAAATGATACAGGTGTTAAAGTAAAAGTTAAAGTTAGGAGTAGGGATGTTTACTGTAAAGTATGGGAAGTGAATAATTACGGTAATAATCCCCTTTATTTATTAGATACAGATTTACCGGAAAACTCGGATACCTGGATTTCCGGTCAACTGTATGGTTGGTTTGCTGAAGAACGAATAGCTCAGGAGATGGTTTTAGGAATTGGTGGAGTTCGGGCATTGCGAGCCCTAGGTATAGAGCCAGATATCTATCATTTTAATGAGGGTCATGCTGTTTTTGCAGGAACAGAGTTGATTAGAGAAAAGATGGAAGAAGAAGATTTAGAATTTAAAGATGCCTGGGAAGAAACAAGGGAAGAGATTGTCTTTACAACACATACCCCGATTATTCAAGGAAATGAAGAACACCCCCATAGTTTATTGCAATACATGGGTGCTTACCAAAATTTAACCCTTGAACAGATTGCAGCAATAGGCGGAGTTCCATTTAATATGACTGTTGCAGGGCTTAGGTTGTCCTACATAAGTAATGGGGTAAGTCAACTACATAGTGAAACTGCTAATAAAATGTGGGAAGATATTGATAATCGTTCTGAAATTATCGGTATAACTAATGGGGTTCACAGAAGTACCTGGGTATCCTCAGAGATTAGTGAAGTCTATCAAGATAAAGAAAAACTCTGGCAGACACACAATAAACTAAAGAAAGAGTTAATAGAGTTTGTAAAAAATAAAACCGATAGGGAATTAAGTATTGATTCTTTATTAATCGGTTTCGCTAGAAGGGCAGCTCCATATAAAAGGGGTAATTTTATTTTTTCTAATCTGGAAGTCATAGAACCACTACTTAAGGAAAATAAAGTCCAAATTATATTGTCTGGTAAGGCACATCCTTTAGATGATGTTGGTAAGGAAATCGTTGCTAAACAGGTAGCTATGGCAGAAAAATACCCTAATAGCGTAATATTTCTAGAAGATTATGATATGGAGATTGGTCACTATATGACAAGGGGTTGTGACTTGTGGTTAAATAACCCTCGTAGACCTAAAGAGGCCTGTGGTACTTCAGGTGTTAAAGCAGCTATGAACGGTGTCTTAAATTTTAGTACTCTTGATGGATGGTGGCCTGAGGCATATGAAGAGGGAAAAAATGGCTGGCAGTTAGGTGATGCTAAAGATGAAAATGATTTTGATGGTGATAGTAGTGAAAAAATTGAGAAACAGGATCAATATGACTTGAATTCCCTTTATCAAACATTAACTGATGAGATACTAGCTACATATTATGACAATCAAGAGAAATGGATAACTATGATGCAGCAGAGTATTGAGGATACGAAAGAAGAATTTTCCGCTAAAAGAATGATTATGGAATATTATGAAAAAATGTATAACCTTGAAGAGTATAGTTTATATGAAGACTAAGATATGGTATAGATGAATTTAGTAAGATAGAGACTTTCTACTTTAATTTTTACTAATACTGGGGTGTTAGCAAAGATGTCTATATTCTTTTTGCAAAATTTATAGAATAGTTATAATTTTGAGGTTTAGAAGGAGGATTTTGCAAGTTTATAAAGAATATTAAAAATAAAGAGAAGAGGGAGTGAAGAGGCCAATGGAACAGAAATATGATGTTAGATGGGATCAATTACTAAATGATTTAAGTGACATGAGTGAAATTGCAGAGGATATGCTCCAGAATTCTATTAAAGCACTTGACACAAAAGATGTAAGTCTAGCTAAACAGGTAATCAATAAGGATGATGTTCTTGATAATTATTTAATTACTATTGAGGAAGAGTCGGCTCGTTTGTTATCTATGAACAAACCTTTAAAAAGTGATGCCTGGAATAATATTGCTGTTTTAAAGATTGCAGGAGACCTTGAACGTATAGGAGATTTAGCGTATAATATTGCTGAAACAGTCCTTGATTTAAAAAATGTTGAATACTTAGAACCCCTTGTAATGATTCCTGAGTTGGCTGATCTTGTATCAGAGATGTTAGATACTGTTTTAGAGGCGTTCGTTACTAAAGATGTAGACCTTGCTGAGGCAGTGTGTCGTAAAGATGAAGAAGCCGATAATATTTATGAACAAATATATCATAGTAGTATTAAGTTAATTGATAAAAGTGCAAGTGGAACTAGTAATATTAGTCAGGTGATAAGCTTCATAAATGTTGCAAAGGCCCTGGAGAGAATTGGGGATCACGCAACTAATATTGGGGAAGAAACAATATACACAGTGACAGGAAAAAGAGTGAAATATTAAACCTGCTATCCTATTATAAGTTACATAACTTAATATATAGATTAGCAGATTTTAATTCAGTATCTTAATATAGTATATACTATAAAACCATCTGTTCTTAGGACAGGTGGTTTTTAGAAATTAGAATGATATAAATTTGCTTTTGTGATATTATAGTAAGGAAGGACCTGAATAAGATTATAACAAAAAAAGAAAGGTAGATTATTAATGAAAATTGAAGCAGATTTACATATGCATACTATTTCAAGTGGTCATGCCTATAGCACTGTGACAGAAATGGCATTAGCTGCGGCTGGCAAAGGTATAAAAATAATAGCAATTACAGATCATGGGCCTTTATTACCAGGTGGCCCACATGATTACCACTTTGCTAATATGAAGGTTTTGCCAGAATTTATTCATGGTGTTAAAGTATTGAAGGGTGTAGAAGCAAATATAACTAATGATGGCAGTCTTGATCTAGAAGAAGATAGGTTGGAATTGTTAGAATTTGTTGCAGCTGGTATACATTATGATGCTGGCTATGATAATCAGACTGTTGCAGAACATACAGCGGCTACAATTGAAGCCATAAAAAACCCTAGGGTAAGAATGATTACACACCCCGCTAATTTATATTATCCAGTTGATTTATTAGCTATAGTACAGGCTGCTGCAGAAAACAATGTTATACTTGAAGTGAATGCCAGTTCATTTGATGAATATCGATATGGGAAAAGGGGTAGTCTGGAGAAAACAGTTGAGATGTGTAGGTTAGCCAAAAAATATAATGTAGCAATTAGTCTTAATAGTGATGCTCATTTCTATACAGATGTTGGGAATATCCAAGCACTTAATCAGGTGGTAAAAGAGGCTGACCTAAAAAAAGAGGATATAATAAATTCATCTGCGGATACTGTAGAGGAATTTTTGCTTGAATATAATAGAGTATAGAAATCATGGAATAAAGATAAAGGAATGTAGACAAAAATAGAGCAGATAAAATAAATACCATAATTAAAAAGACATACTACAAAGAAAAAGACGGTATAAAACCGTCCTGGAAAAGGTTATTGTTTAATGTTCTTAATGTCTAGGTTTTTTTGAAACAGTTTCAATGGCTTTTGTAACAATAGAAATGACATCAACCTTAAGTTGACTCTCGAATTCATAAATTTTTGTTAAGACTTCTCCTTCATGGCTGGAAATATATTTTGCAGGTAAACGATTAAGAGAATATGTGGCTATATCTATTAAACAACGTTTACAGGTGCAAATATCATTAAATTCGTCCTGACTAAGTATGTCTTTAATGGCTTCAATAACAATTTGTTCCGTATAATTAGTTAATTCATTTTCTACTATATTAAAATCTATTTTAATCTCCCCCTTTAAAAATTAGATACATAGTGTTTAGTACATACTTGGACTAATTAGCCATAGACAGTATGTTTTAATATACCAATATTAACTAATCTACTTACTAATAATATATATTCTTCGTAATTTTTAAATAACCTTTTTTGAAAGAGATAATATTTTGTGATAAAATGTCTATAGAATAGGAGGCTATTATTATGTCTCAATCAGAGAATGAATTAAAACTTATTAATAAACAATTGAAAGCATTACTTATGAATGAAAGGGATATGATTGCAAATCTAGCAAATGCCTCAGCATTATTATATAATAATATGAGAGATATTAATTGGGCTGGATTTTATTTAATAAAAGAACAAGAGCTTTTACTAGGACCATTCCAAGGATTACCAGCCTGTGTACATATTCAGGTGGGCAAAGGTGTTTGTGGTAGTGCAGCAAGAGATAGGAAAACATATCTTGTAGAAGATGTACATCAGTTTCCAGGTCATATTGCTTGTGATTCTGCCTCAAAATCAGAAATTGTAGTACCTATATTAGTTGGCGAAAGATTAATTGGTGTTCTTGATCTGGACAGCCCGATAAAAAGTAGATTTGATACCTTGGATAAAGAACTATTAGAGAACTTTGTAAAGATTTTAATTGCAAGTACTGACTTTATCTAGTCATAGGCTTCTTAAATTAAACAAAAAATAAATGTATTTACTTGTAAATTATTATGTTATTTTTATCACATTTAATGTGAAAAATAATACAATATTCCTATATTAATGATGAATATAATATTCGACTACTAAAAAATAATCATATTAAAGTTGGCAAACTTATCAAAAAGGATTTAAAGAAGGAAATCCGTTTATAAAGGAGGCAATGCATTATGGTTGATGAGCTAGATATGAAACTAATAAAAGATCTTTCTGAAGATAGCCGAATATCCTACGCAGAGTTAGGTCGTAAATATAACCTTAGTCGTGTTTGTATAAGAGAAAGAATTAACAATCTCTATGAAAAAGGTGTTATTGAAAGATTTACAATTGTTGTTAACCCCAAGAAATTAGGTAAAAAATTATCTGTATTTTTTGATATCGAAGTAAAATCAAATTCATTATATCAAATCGCTAAAGAATTAACAGAAGAGGAACCTGTTATTAATGTATATATGATGACTGGATCTCCAACACTTTATGTCAATGCCCTATTACAAAACCATAAAGATTTAGAATGCTTTTTAAGGGATAAATTATATTCAAAAGAAGATATAATACGAGTAAATACAAATATAATGTTAAAGAAATTTAAGAGTCTTAATATTGGATTTTGCCCATAATACTTTAATAAGGCTTTTCCTAATTAGTATGTACACATAAGAAAAGCCTATTACAGCTTCCGCAATATTATTGAGTAATCTTGATGGTATTGAGCCACCTGTCCGGAAAAAGTGAGCCACTATT
>JADQBV010000026.1 GCA_016278415.1 Halanaerobiales bacterium | reverse complement strand
GGCATCTGAACATAGGCATTGCCTTCAAGCTCATTATGTTGGTCTGGAAGGATTACTGCTGCTTCTCCACACTGGTAAAAAAGATTATTAAAAAGCTTATTTTCTCTGGAGGTTCCCCCACGTTTAAATTCCAACCTGAATGCAACCACCTTGGCAAAAAAACCAGCCTTATCACATTTACCGATTAGGTTATTCACCATCCGCAACCTGTCTGTACCTTCTAGATATATTCCGTATCCATTCCTTACATCCAGTTCACTATTTTTGTACCAACCTGAGGAACCAGGTTCATCTGGTAAATTGTCCTTATCATATCTACCTTCTACATTCCAAATAATATTATTGTCTATTAAGTTCTCTTCATCTCTGGTACACTCAATAAATATGTGTTCCCTGGAATTAATTCCGTCAAGTAATAGATTTGAGGTAATCCGGTTATTCTCATTGGCAACATCCAACCAGATTGCATCACAGCCGTGACATTCTTTAATAATATTACGGCGAATCAATGAATTAACAGATTTATGAAATTTAATTCCTCCTGCTTCCCAGGAAAGTTCCATACGCTGCCATCCTGTTCCAGTAATCATATTATCCTCAATTAACATATTGCTGACAAACATTCCAGCAATAGCACACACACCTACATCTTTAATAGTATTTCTTCTGATAATGGTATTTCCAAGGACCTGTCCTTCAATCTGTGAATGATGCCAACACTCATTTCCACAATCAATTCCAGTTCCATTTGACCAGTCAATAGTACAGTCTTCTATAATCCAATGGTGACCTCGGTAGCAAGAAAGAGCTCCACGCTGTGGTACCGGCGCACCTGTTGCTGCATGTGCCATAGTAAGTCCTTTAACCCGTATATAAGATAGGAAAGGAATCTCCGGTGCAAAGCACTGTTCCCGATTACTTAGCTCAATAGTATGCTTATCTGGATCATCATCTTCAGCCAGACGAATATGTACTTTCTGCCCGTTTGCTTCAACCCAGTAGCTATTCTCAATTTCACTCAACATGTAATATAAAGGCACCTGTTTCATCGGCTTACCATCAACAAAAACCATACCTCTTCTATTTAAATAGTTTGTCATATCGGTTTTCTCATATTCTATAAATAAACGATCATGGAGGATATTGACAGCACAAAAGGGATTGTACCCTTTAAAGTCTTCTGGATCCAGTTCTATTTCCCATACCTTAAGACCTTCAGGTACCTGCTTAACATTTTTGTACCCCCTGACTGCCCTCC
Organism: Halanaerobiales bacterium; assembly: GCA_016278415.1. The sequence continues at coordinate 5,009 of JADQBV010000026.1, read as the reverse complement.
AGCCAGTACTTGCTTTGAAATCTGTAACCTCTACAGAGGCTTTAATAAAGACATCCTCACTATTATATGCTTCATAACTTATCATCTTTTCAGGACCAAGACCACCATTTGCCGGTCGGACTGTTTCTCGATATGTCCCCTCATGAATAAGGACCCTAGTGCCAGGTGTTGCAACCCCTGCCGCAGCATTGATTGTCCTAAACGGGCTTTCTGCAGTCCCATCATTCTGATCAGAAGCCTGGGGATTTTGAATGTCAACATGAATTTCTCCTTCATAATCCTGCTCAACTTCCCAAAATTCGAACATCTCTCCATCAGGAAGCTGTGCAGTTAAATCCTCTTTATTTTTCAATGAATTCACCCTCTTTTTTGTAACTTTCTAATCTTTAAGTTATTAAGAATATCTCCCATCTAACATTTAAACTTGCAATGCGTGATACTATTCCAGTCCATAAAACTCTTCTTGATCAAATCCAATATAAGTATCAGTCTTATCATCAACTGCCATGATTTCTAGCATACACAGATGGTTGCAAGGAATATCCAACTCTAGCTCATAAACCCCATTTTCTTCAATTAACTTGCTATCTGTTTGTAGCGGTTCTGCTGCTCTACGCAATATTGCTAACTCTTCTTTGTTAGGGTTGCGCGGCTTTCCAAGATTACTCCAGGTCTGCAGTGGATTAGCATTTGTCCCTCCCACATCCTTTTTAATAAGAATAGCCTGCTTATCTATGGAAGGTAGATGAAGAATATAGGATTTATCGTTGGTTTTTTTGCCATCCCGCATATTATGCCAGTTCCAGCCGATAAGCACATACCTATCTTCCTTTTTCGTAACAATCAAATTATTATCACGATATAGTAGTTCACTGCCTGCATTAGCAAAAAATTCAAAGGTATAAAAAGTTGGTTTTTTTATGGAATTCAAAGCAACTAGACCGAATCCCCCATGGAAGACTGAACTAGGGACATCCTTCTCCTCGAAGACATCGCTAAATGTCCAGTAGGAATAGGAATCTGCATATTCCCCGGCCTCACTAAGGATACGAGCAATATATGCTGCATGAAAACCGGTATCATGAGCGGGACAGGTAGGCACATAAGAACTATTAAATTCGGTTATATGGAGGGGCATATCTGCTATCCGAGGATAGTCTGCCATAATCTCTCTGGTCTCTTTCAATTCATCAATCATTTTAGTCGGTTCATTTAAGGTGTGGTATGTGTATTGGCCACGATTAGTCGGTTCGTTCGCTGTATAACAGTGGCGGGTAATAAAATCCAGTGGAGAGTCATTATCAATACAATGCTCGAAAAATGATCTCAACCACTTTTCTGTTTCAACACCACATATTGCGGGCCCACCTACCTGGATACGAGAGTCTACTTTCTTGACAGCATCAGCAGAATAATCATAAAGCTTAAAGTATTCTTCCATAGTACCTGCCCAGAAGGGTATATTGGGTTCATTCCACACCTCTACTGGCCAAGTGATTACCTCTTCCCTGCCATATCTCTCTATTAAATGTTCTAATGTAGCTCTTATCAATTCAGACCATTTTTCATATGATACAGGAGGAGTAACATTCCCTTTCCAGTAAAAAATAGTCTGATCACCAGTTTTCAATTTCTCCGGCATAAAACCTAATTCTAAAAATGGTCTAATACCATTTTCAAGATAGCTATCCATGATTCGGTCCAGATAAGTGAAATTATAGGATGAGTGTATCTCACCATCCATTTCATATTCACGGTAAATTCCAACATCATCACAGAACAAGCCATGACCGCGAATATACTTAAAATGTATAGACTCCTGCACTATCTCCAGATGATCGATGTATTCCTCTTGCAGGGCCAGTCCCATTCTGCCTGTCCCGACACAGTAGCTTGCATTATTGTTAAAAGGTCTCCCCGAATCAGGTATTTTAATCTCTTTTGACATACTAACCACTCCCTAGATAATTCATTTCTATCTCAACTTCCGGAGTTATTACATTCTGCCAGGTTAGCCATTTTCTGAATGAATGTTATAAAAAGCTCCCATACCGCATGGAAGGCTATAAATGGTTAACAAAACTTGTTTGAACGAAGTGAGTTTGTTTTGTTATTTATAGCCTGGAAGAGGAATGGGGAATTAGCTTTTTTCCATGAATGATGATATGGATAACCGGGCTTTGTGCGTAAATTTTAACTCCTAAAGTTGAGAAACATCTACTTAGCTGTAATTAATTTCTATCCTTTTAAAGTTAAAAGAACAACTGAACTAGAAGGGAGGTTAATCTCAAACCCATCTTCTGTTAAACTGGCTCCATCAAAGCCTTCTGGTTTTATTTTATCTGAATCCTCAAAAGTATTATGTGCATTCAACTCTGTAGCAGTTAATACCTTACCTGAAATCTCAGAGAGATTAAACTCGGTACTATTAAATACACAGGATAGTTTAACATCTTCCTCAGCCTTTAAATTACAGAGAGTTATATTAATATTACCTTGAGTGTCCATTGAAGCAGAAGCATTAACAGCAGGAATGCTTTCATCTTCCAATTGATAGTCTTCACAAACTAAATCAAAATCCAGTAATTGAGCATCATGATGTACTTTATACATCTCAAAGACATGATAAGTAGGAGTAAGTATCATTTCTTCTCCCTGGGTTAAAACCATTGCCTGAAGTACATTTATTGTCTGAGCAATATTTGCCATCTGAACACGATCACAGTGATTATTAAAGATATTTAGATTAATACCGGCAACCAGAGCATCCCTTAATGAATTCTGTTGATATAAGAAACCTGGATTTGTTCCATCCTCTACATTATACCAGGTACCCCACTCATCAACTATTAAATCTACTTTTTTATCAGGGTCATATTTATCCATAATAGTGCTATGTTTTTTAATAAGTTCCTCCATAAAGAGTGTTTTCTTTAATGTTATAAACCATTCTTTTTTATCAAATTCAGTAGCAGAACCCTTGTCTTCCCATTCCCCGGGAACAGTATAGTAATGGAGACTTAAACCATCCATATATTCACTGGCTCTTTCCATAAGTACTTCTGTCCACTTGTAATCCCCAGTATTAGGACCACAGGCAATTTTATATACTTTATTATCACCATAATTCCTCACATAAGTCTGAAACCTACGGTATAAATCGGCATAATATTCAGGGCGCATATTACCACCACAACCCCAGTTTTCATTACCTACACCAAAATACTTCAAATGCCATGGTTCTTCCCTACCATTTTCTGTTCTCCAGTCAGCCATAGGTGATTCACCATTAAAAGTCATATATTCTACCCATTCCTGCATTTCATGAACTGTACCACTTCCTACATTGCCACAGATATATGGCTCAGTATCTAACTGTTGACAGAGATCCAGGAACTCATGTGTACCAAAAAGGTTATTCTCAACAACTCCACCCCAGTGTGTATTTACCATTCTAGGTCTTTCTTCACGTGGGCCAATACCGTCTTTCCAGTGATACTCATCAGCAAAACAACCACCAGGCCAACGAAGAACCGGTATATCAATCTTCTTCAAGGCCTCTACTACATCATTCCTAATCCCCCGGGTATTGGGAATATCAGAATCCTCACCAACCCAGATGCCTTCATAAATACACCTACCCAGATGTTCAGCAAAATGACCATAGATATTTTTGTTGATTTTACTTTTCTTAATGTCTGCGTTCAAAATTAACTTATTCATCTTATCACCACTTTTTTTAAATTTTATTATTCTTTTATAAGCTTACAACCATATACTCCATATTGTCCTCACTATTTTCTATCTTATTAATAATATTAAACTGTATAAGATAACAATACAAATTATAATAAAATTATTAGCCCTTAATTTTCATTTCCAGCAATTCGATTACCATTTAGATTTTCCAGGATAAAAACACTTTTGACTAGATTTAACTGCTGTTTCATATATTAAATTGCCGCTATAACGACAGGTAGTATTCCCAATTAATCCACTACATAACTCACAAGAATGAATTCTTTCTTCATATATATCTTTTTCAACAATTTGATCACTATTTGACTTACTACTACTTTTCAAAAGGTCATATATATCTCCATTAGGTAATTTGACTACCGGATAACAGCCTTTACATTTTTTTCTTTTCGAAATAAGTAAATCATCCATCTAAACCTTCTCCTTTATAAAATTATACGTATATAAGGTCTTTTCTAACAAATTAACCAAATTACCTGTAGTCATTAAAAGCTCACCCTTTACATTCTTAAGTTATTAAAAAGAGAAATTTGATTTCTTTTATTAGCACATATAGCAAAAAGATGCCATGCAGAATCTAGTATTCACTTCGCATGACACCTCTATTTGAAGACTTAACTATATACACTAACACCAATATATAATATTTTATTTCATTTCTTTAGCAGAAAAATACTCAAAATATGCCTCAGAATTAGATGCAAAAATTCCTAAATAAGTACCAGTAAAAGTCATTGTCATTGTTCCTTCTGTACATAAACCAGCAGTTTTACCAGATCCTAATTCTATCCATTCATCTTCAATTCGGTAACTAAATATATAATCTTCTTTTCCAGTTTCGATTTGAAATTCTATTTCACCCTGGTAATCAATTTCAACTTTTTCTGCTATATGCTCTATATCATGTACTTTTTTGGATAAAACAACGTAATCTCTTCCCTGTTTGCTAGTTACATAAATTTCATAATGATAATTTTGGTTATGGAAGGCAGTTAGTCCAGCTTTTTGTTCTTCTCCAGAAAAATCTAATAATAATTTTGTTCGCGCATGAAGTTCAAATTCTTTTTGACGAATTCCTAAGAAAGCAGGCTCACTGTCATTCAGTGTTTCTTCCCCTGCTGTAATTTTTAAATAGCCTTTTTTCTCTGCCAAACTGTAATTTTCACACTTGGTATTACGTATAAAATTCCAATCCAGTTTCAAAGTATCGTTATTAAAATTATCTATAAAGTCCACAGATGATTTATTAT
>JADQBV010000118.1 GCA_016278415.1 Halanaerobiales bacterium | reverse complement strand
CAACAATCTGCTTAGATGGTAATAGTCTAAGTGCCTGAGTGCCTATATTAGCATAATGCTAGGATTATACTATTGAAATGTATAGTCGGCTATCTCAGGAGGGCTGATGGCACAGCCTGAAGTCGAAGTCATATTGGGCTACTAGAAATAGACTGTCTTCTAATCATTCGACAACCTCGCAAGTTCTTTTAAGGAATCCTCGTTTGTGAGTGTTAACGAACGGGCGGGGAGGATGTCAAATTTAGCACATTTGATTATCAGCATATTATTTCACTCCATAAAAGCTTTTATTACTACTACTCTTTATCTTTATTATGTAGATATAAACAATTAATTCATCAATCTTTTAAAAAGAATCATTGATATACCCCGGATTAAGTCAACTGATAATCCTGCAAAAATCATTATCGGTATACTTCATCAAACAAAAGTTATTTTCCTGCATTTTATGTTTATACTTAATTTTTTAATTATAATCCTACATCTCTAAATCTATACAAAACAAAAAACAGCCCTAAAGGCTGTCATATCAATCATTATAGTATGGAGGCGGCATCCAGATTTGAACTGGAGAATAAAGGATTTGCAGTTGAAGAGTTCGCCTCCTCTTCTCTCCTCTAATTTGCCGTAATCCCCGGTATTTCGGCGATTATAGTGGTTGTTTAAAATTTCCATTTATGCCGTTTTACGTGGTTTTATGAGATTTCCGAATATTTTCGGCACCGGAATGGCACTGGGGAATATATAGATTTATTAACTAAAAAAAATAAATATTATCTTATCTATCATAAGTCAACTTACAATGTTCATATGATAGATAACTGAAAAGACCACCTATTAATTTAATTGACCCTATATCAACAGTAGTTCCAAATGAGGCATCAGCTAAATCTACTAGCCTTTTTCTAAAAGTATCCTTCATTAATTAATCACCACTTATCCTAACAAAATTTATAAACTTTCCTTTAGTTCTTCTAACAGTGTTTTTATTTCTTCATTACACCTTTCTTCTTTCAAATATTTTTTTAGCTTTTCATCAACTAATTCTATATTTTTTTCATGCGATTTATATTTTTTCTTTAGACTATTACTTTTTTCTTTATGTTCTTTTTGTATTATGCCAATAATTTTTTTAGCATCTTTATTAATAATATCTCTTTCTTTTTCTTCCTTTTCTTTAATAGTTTTTAATTTATTTTTTATTTCCTCAAATTCTTTTCTAATATTTTCTTTAACATTATCATTTTTATTAGATGCTGTCATGTTTATCACCTCCATTATTTATCTCTCAATAATGGTTTCTCAACATCATTAGTGTTCATAGCGTCGCTTAAACCACTTGAAGGACTTTTTTGAAAAACTTTCAACATAACATCCAGAGCTAATTTAGCCATTTCACTATCACCATTCTTTATTGAAGCATCTATTAGCTTGTCCATCCTGTTATATATTTCTTGTTTATCCTTAAAGTTATATTCTAATACTAATTCAGCTCTTTTATTTTGACCATCTATTTTCTCCATAATTACTTGGAAACATTTTCTTATTCTTTCTCTTTCAGTTTTTTCTACTTCCTTAGTTGACATATAATTGGCCATAGAATTCATAGATTTACTAAACAATTCTGCCATTTCTAACTCTTTTAAATCTTTATTATCATAATTTTCATAATTACTCATTCCTTATAACACTCCTTAATTATTATATATTTTCTAATAGTTTCTTTTCAATATTAAATCCATTTAATAGTTCATCACTTAAAATTCCTTTATCTGTTAAAATTTGTTGCTCAAGAATATTCTTCGAAGCCCATCCTAAATGTATTAATATTTTTATTTTTTCTTTAACTTCGGGGCTCAGTCTCTTAAAATTTAACCTAAAACTTGTTTTAAGGAGTCTATTAATTTTTAATGTGAAAGAATCTTTTAATTGTTCCTCAATATCATTCATAATAAACTCAATTTTTTTACTTATGGAAAATATTATGGCACTTCCATCATTTGTAGTTTTAGAAATAGATCGTAACATTAATATTATAGGCTGTATTTTTTTCCTGTTCAATTTCGCATTATAGTTTTTTTCTCGAGCCATATGTAATTCTTTCTTAGCTTCTCTATATGCATAATTTGCTCCAGTTTCAAGAGCATTTGCAAAAATGCCTCCTAAAACAACTTCATTATTAATACCCTGCTGTAAACCGTTATTTATCCATAACATAGTATTATTAATGTAAATATTATCATCTATATATTCATCTATTCCCGCCCCCATCTTTATTAACTCTTCATTCGTTGGATTTGAACTAATATATTTTTTTGTATAATTATATATTTTTTCTATTTCTTTAATATCAGCCTTTAGTCCATTATTAATGATTTCAAGAGGAACACCTTCTATCAAAGCATCTCCTTTTAACTTTATGTTTTTTATCTTCTTTATTAAATCTAAGTAACGTGAAATGTGGTTATCAAGTAAATATAGTTTTAGTACCCCAAATTCTCTCAAATAATCGTGAACATCACATCTTGCTTTTTCTAGGTCGTTTTTAGTTCTTTCTTTAATCTCGTCAGCCTCAGTAGCTAATTTATCAGCTTCCTTAGCATTTCTGAAAGAATCTATAATTTTCATTACTGCATTGCCTATGTTCCAGTAGTTATAATAATTCATTATCTATCCCCCTTCAGAAATAATAAAATATTTTCTCTTAAAAAATATAACTCCATTTTTTGATATAATTCTGCTTTTGCTAATAAATTCCTTCTTTTATATATTTTTTTCAAAAACAAATCCCTGGATATCTCCAGGGATTTAAGTTGTACTAAATTATTGCTATGTCATATGCTTCATCTTTTTTTGAACCCCTTTTTAACTTAAAAGCAAGCTTAGAACCCTCACTAATTTGTTGTCGCTGTTTATCAGATAATCTATTAAATGAAAAATATATATCAGGTTGTGATCCAACATCTAGAAAACCATATTTATGTTTACCCTTAGCATCTATATTTTTTACTTGACCAATTATTTTCATATTTTTTGCCTCATATTTTATTCTTTTACTGGTTATTACTACTTCAAATATTACTTTATATCCTTTTTTTATTGTACTAGGATTAACATAATCTTGTTCCTCTGCACTTAAAAATACTTCTTGACCTGTATTTTCCTCCACAATAAATCCAAATCTTTTATTTCCATACTTTTTTATTTCGCCCAAATAAGTCTTACCTTCTGTTAATTCATTATTTTTTATAATTTTTTCGATTTCATTTTTGTTCGCTTCATACCATGATTTAACTTTTTTGCATGTTTCCAGTGCAAGACGAGCATCGCTTTCTTGTCCAACAAGCTCATGTATGGCATCATTACCCTTATATCTTATGTTGTCTACCTCTGTTAACATTCGTTTTCTCAGTAAACCTTTACTCTTTAGGATATTTATTTTATCCGATAAATTTGTACTTGATATATCGATTGAGGAATGAGTAAGAACATTATTAAATATACCCTCTATGTAGGATCTTGAACACATCAAAGCTGAAACAGGACTTATTTTAGCTACATACTCAAGATCATTAAGAAATTCATCTAACTTTCTCGCATTTGTATAAATAAGAATCTCTCCTTTCTAATTCCTAAAAATACTTGTTTAAACGATATGGATAAATTCTGGAGGGGGATACAGACCCCCTCCCTTTTATGTTACTTCTTATTTCTTGCAGCTGCCCGCTGAGCACGAGAAGCAAATGAACCTTTTGGTACTTTTCCTCCATTCTGCTTTGCTTGTGAAGATTGGATTCTACTTGCTGCTTTTTGAGTCATTGCTTTAGAACTACCCATTAAAAATACCCCCTTTCCCAGAAGTTATGTTCATTCTATAGAATGGTCACAGTGACCACAAGGGGTATTTTTATATTTTTTTATTCCAATAATTTTAATGAGTCTTCTATATAATTTAATTGCTCCTTAATAACATCAATTTCTTTTTTGAATTTATCATTATTAGTTTTAAAATAACTTTTTCTATAATCATTTTCGTATTTTTTTAGTTTAGTAGCACTATGTTTAAGAATTTCTTTTATAACAGCATATTCCTCACACTCTGTAAGGGGAATTAATTTGTTAATTTCTTTGTATTTTCTTTTGCTTACTAGACATTCTAGTATAGACTCTATTCCATATCTTTTAGTAAGTTTTACTTCACTAACTGATTTTATAAACTTATCCCATATTAACTGATTTTCATTAAAAATGCTTAACTCATATAGTAGTTTATTTATTCTTTCATCTTCAGGATTAATCTTTTCCAGTAGTTTTTCAGCTACTATGAAGCAGCTTTGTTGAATTGCAAAAGCAATATATGAACATTCAGAACCTTGATCCCCATTTGATGAATCGAGGGGATCTATTTGTTCTATATAAGGTAAAGTTAATTCTTCATAGCCTAAACTAATACAAATATTTATTAATTGTCTTACATGTTCTGTACCAACTATCTTGCTGTTTAATAATTCCAGCAATTTTCCTGATGAATTACTTAAAACAGCCAGTCCTATAGCATACACATATTTTTCCGGTTCTGTAACATAGTACTTTAAATCTTTCCATTGCTCAGTTAAAAGGTGTTTTACAGTTTCTACTTTTCCTTCAAAAATCATTTTAAGTAAATATGAATAATCTTGATTCTCAACTAGCTTAATCATGTTTGTTAATACATCTTTATCTTTTTGTTCAATTGCAATACTAAAAGCATATGATAAAAATGGATCTGCATTAAATCTCTTAAATAATTTCAAGGCTTCTGCATCGCTATTTTTAACCGCAATTCTAACTATAGTATGACTATTTTTATCAACCAAGTCAATATCAATTAATTTTTTCTCTAAAATGTATTCCAAGTCGGATAAACTGTTTTCATAATTTTTTAGGTTATGGCGCATATGCATAATACGGTGAGTAAGATAATAACCATCAAAGTGATCAAGATATCCTAAATATGGTATGCCTATTATTTCTTTAAATTTATCCTTATCATGAATAGCATTAAAATATATCGTTGGAATACCGTCAACTTTTCTAAGATCACCAGTTCTTTTCCCAGTGAAATTGTGATATTTTTCTAAAATACTAATATATTTATAAAAATTTCTAGTAAAATTATTTAACTTGGTTCCCATATCAGAATCCAGGAACTCAAATAATTTGCTATTATCAATGTTTATTGGTTTATTAAAATTAGTATTAGTATCTAGAAATTTATCCATAAGTTTTTCTAAATCAACTGTATTAAAAAAATCTATAATATTCATTTTATAATTTTGCAACTTAAGATTATCCTCTTCTTCTATAGCATCCCCATAATATTCAATAGTATAATCAATCGAACTAATAAATCTATCTCTAAAATCATCTCTTAAAATTACTGCCTTTTTTGATAATTCCTCATCATATAATTTACTTTCAGGAATATCCTGTAGATTATTGTGAAGTAAAGCTTTTATAATTCTCAAGAGGCAATCATAATCATTTACAATACCGGCTTTTATTATACGCTTTAATATTTTCCGATGATCATCAATTATTTCTAGAATTGATGATGCTGCCATTATTTGATTTGTGCTAAACTTTTTACAATACTCTTTAATAAAAGTCTTTCTATCTTTTAAAATTTTTTCTTTTGAGAAAATATCAACAAATATATAGCTGGCAATCGTGAAAAGGTGTTCTTGAGAAATTATTTCTATACCCTTCTCATTTTTCATTTCCGGAATAATACCCTTCCTTAAATTATCCCTATCTTCCCATTTCCGTTTATTTTTTAATCTTCTCCAATAGGATCGAAAGCCTTCTTTTTTTAAATCTAATTCTTTTTCAAACTCACTTCTTGTCCAGGTTTTTAACATTATATGTACCTCCTATAGTTTTTAAGATAACTATATAGTATTTGATGGTCACGGTGACCACAACCCCTAGCCCGCAACTTTTAAACTTAAGAAACTTTTCCATTATAAAACTCCGCATAAATTGATATGTACGGAGTTTTATAACGAGTGATTTTTATCAATTTTAATTAATTCAATACTAGCTTATCAACTGGATTTATTTCCGTAAACCTGAGCTCTATGGTAATATTCGTATAATCGAACGCTAATTTATTAATTCCCTTTATTCTTTTATATACCCCTTCATATCTCTTTTTAAAAAGCCCAATTTATACTGATTCACAAGTATTTATGTTAAGAGACACGATTTTCACCAGTAAATCCTACATTTTAAGACTAGCTCTTCA
>JADQBV010000177.1 GCA_016278415.1 Halanaerobiales bacterium | reverse complement strand
TGGAAAAAAAGAACCATGAGAAGATTTTTTATTTGACTGCTAAAACTGTAACCCGCCAGGTTGTGGAGGAGAACCTCCAGCTCTTATATAAGCAGGATCTTGAGTTTAAGGCGGTTACACTAACAGCTAAGGATAAGGTTTGTTTTCAGGAGGAATCTGATTGCAATCCAGATACCTGTCCTTTTGCAAGTGGATACTTTGATAGGATAAATGAGGCTATAAAGGCAATATTAGCAGATGAGAATTTAATAACTAGAGAAAAGGTGGAGAAATACGCTAAAGATTATAAGGTCTGTCCATTTGAGTATTCCCTTGATCTTGCCCTTTGGGTAGATATGGTTATTTGTGATTATAACTATGTTTTTGACCCGAGGGTAGGCTTAAAGAGGTTTTTTGCAGACGATGGTGGTAACTATATTTTTCTTATTGATGAGGCGCATAATCTTATTGACCGGGCTAGGGATATGTATTCTGCTGAATTATATTTAGATAATCTTTTAGAATTAAAAGAAGTATTTGCTGCTAATGAAAATCTTATTAATAAAGGAAAAAAAGGAAAGGTTTTTAATAGATTTTTGTCATATTTAGATAAACTGATTGTTCTAATGCATTCTTATATGGAAGAAATGTCAGGAAGAGATAGTTATGTTCAAAAAGAAGAGCCGCTGGAATATCAATCAATACTAACTGGATTCATGAATAAAGCTGAAGAATTATTAACTCTTAATCAAAAAGATGCTAGGGCTCAAGTAATTAGTAAAACTAATGGAGACAATTTAAAAAAGGTTGAGCATTACAATACTGATGATATTAATAGTTATAGTATGAATGATATGGTGGAACTACTTCTTAATGAGTATTTTAATGTCCTCTTTTTTATAAAAATAATGGAAGTATATGATGAAAATTTTATCGTCTATTATCAGCAAGGGGAAGAGGTGGTAAATACTTCTAATCATTATATGACAACTGATAAAAACATTAGTGGACGGGAATTGACCAAATTTAGAATAAAGCTTTTTTGTCTTGACCCTAAGCTACAATTGGAGGGTATTTTAAAAAAGGGTAAAGCCGCAATATTTTTTTCTGCGACCCTGACACCACTGGGATATCATCGTCAAATATTGGGTGGCAGTGATGAGGACTATCTTTTGGATTTAATGTCACCATTTGATATCAATAATTTATGTTTGTTAATGGCTCCCAGTATATCTACAAAATATAATAGGCGTGCTAGTGGTTATAATAAAATAGCGGATTTTATAGCTGCAATTGCTAAAAGAAAAAGAGGTAATTATCTAGTTTTTTTTCCTTCATATGCCTATATGTCTGAAGTCTATGAAGTTTTTAAAAGGCAGTATCCTGAATGTAAAACTATAATACAATCCAGAGATATGACAGAAAAAGAAAGATATACGTATTTAGAAAATTTTGATTCTAGTTCATCCAAAGTCATAATAGGATTCGCTGTTTTGGGAGGAATCTTTTCTGAAGGTGTGGACTTAAAAGGAGAGAAATTAATTGGTTCTATAGTTGTAGGAGTTGCTCATCCCAAAATATGTCTTGAAAGAGATTTGATTAAGGAATTCTTTCAAAAAAGAGACGGTACTGGTTATGAATTTGCCTATCTTTACCCAGGTATTAATAAGGTTTTGCAGGCCGCAGGAAGGACTATTAGAACAGAAACTGATAGAGGGATAATCCTATTAATAGGAGAACGATTTCTAACAAGTAGATATCAGAAAATGTTACCAGGTTGGTGGAATGATAATAAAAAAATAGTATTTTCTACTTCAGATATAAACAAGGAATTACTAAAATTTTGGATATAAGGTATCACTTTTAGGCATAATAGGTTTAGAGAAATAAATCCGAGGACTTACTGTTACTTGTAGTCGTTGCCAGAAGCGTATTAGTAGCATTTTTCATGTTGGTAAAGTGAGATTGTTACCTATAAAATCAGCTAAAAGATATGAACGGAGGTTGTTTAAAGTGGTAGAACAGTTTACAGATTGGGATAAGTGGAAAAAAACTTTAGGGCAGGCTATTGACATTGGACATAAGGTAGGACTAAAAGATGAGACAATTATAGGTATTGGTACTAAAATTGGTGATTTCTTAGATTGGAATGCTGACCCAGAAAATAGAGAACAGAGGGTAATTAAAGAGATGTGGGATGTTGCCGATGATGATGAACAGAAGATTTTGACCAAATTACTTGTAAAAATGATTTCTAGCGAAAAAAAAGTACATCAAAACACACATTAGTTTATAAAGGATTACTGGAATTTTATGTAGTAAGCCAAAAGATTATTAAAATTATATAATGTTTAATATATCCCTAAAAATGTAGGAACTGAGATTGAATCCTACATTTTTTTTTATACTTATTTTCATTTTACTATATTTTAGGTTATAATAAAAGTATATAGTAAATCACAATCTAATAAGGAGAAAGTAATATGTCTAAAAGTCTTTTCAGTATAATTCGGATTATAAAATTTATAAGAGATAAAGAGGTTGGTCTTAGTAAAAAGCTGTTATTTTTAGTACCTGTAATTTATTTGCTGTTTCCCTTTGATCTTATAGGAGATTTTTTTCCAATAGCAGGACAACTAGATGATGTGGCGGTTTTTGTATTGATGTGGCCTATACTTAAATCTTTATTAAGTAAATATAGTTCTGGGACAGGTCCTAAAAACAATAGAAACAACAAGAATAATAAGAAGGACAAAGATGCAATAGATATTGACAAGGATGATTACGATGTTAAATAGGGGTGATTAATAGTGATTATTACAGTAACATTAAATCCTGCTTTAGACAAATTTATACACTTAGACAAAATGAATCTTGGTGAATTAAATCGTTTTAATGAGGTACGTGTTCAGGCAGGTGGTAAAGGTATCAATGTTGCAAGAGTTTTACATACCTTAAAAAAAGATGTATTAGCAATGAGCATACTTGGTGGTCATAGTGGGATGAGAATGCAGGAAATAATGGATGAGGAAGGGATACCATTTGATATCACTCCAACTAATTTTAATACCCGTGAAAACATTAAATTAGTTGAAGCAGATGGCCGGGAGACAGAGATTAATCAGCTGGGACAGTTGGGGCATAATAATTACTTGGAATTTAAGGAAGCTCTAAAGGTAAATTTAAAAAAGGCAAAAATTTTAATACTTGCGGGAAGTATACCAGCGGGTATTTCACCAGATATCTACCAAGAATTGATACAATTGGCAGAAAAGTATCATGTAAAAACCATATTGGATACATCTGGGGGTCCACTGAGATTAGGTATTGAAAGTAATCCATATCTAATTAAACCAAACCTGTTTGAACTAAGTAATCTTATAGGGAAGAGACTTACTTCTATGTCTGATGTATATCAAGCAATACAAACTATATTAAATAGAGGTGTTGAGAATATAATTGTTTCTTTAGGGGAACAGGGTGCATTTTATGCCAATAAAGAAAATTGTTATCAGATAGTGCCTCCTGAAATTAAGATACCTGATACCACAGTTGGTGCCGGCGATTCTATGGTAGCCGGATTGGCTGTTGCAATTGATAATGATTTTGAGTTTCTTCAGATGGCCAGATTTGTTACATCCATAGCTACTTTATATGTAAGTGGAAAAGAAATTAATCAGGTAAATATCGATGAAATTAAAGATAGGTTAGAAATTGTAGAGGGTGAGTGCCTTAAATGATAAGTTTTAAAGGGATACCTGTTTCCAAAGGTATAGTAATCGGTAGGGCATTTAAGTACTCTAAGAGCAAAACTTTGATAGAATCATACAATATAGGTGAGGATCAAGTATCTGATGAAATAAATAAGTTTAGTGAAGCAAAAATTAAGGCTAATAAATGTTTAAGAGAGATAAAAGAAAAAGCCAATAAGGATCTAGGTACTACAGAATCGCAGATTTTTGATGCACATATCTATATGCTAAACGACCCAGTACTTGATGAAACTATTAAAAAATTGATTAAAGAAGAATGTATTAATGTTGAAGCAGCTATTCAGAAAGCGGTTGATGATCTTTCAAAAAAGTTTATAAATCTTAATAATGACTACTTTAAAGAAAGATTAAAGGATATTCAAGATGTTGCTAATCATATATTAAGGGCAATTACTGGACAGATGAATACCTTGCAAGATTTGCCCCCGAATGCTATTGTAGTGGCTGAAGATTTAACTCCATCAGAAACTGCTTTACTTGACAAAGATCGTTTATGTGGTTTTGTTCTTACACAGGGTGGATTAACAGCACATACCACTATAATTGCTAAAAGTCTGATGATATCTGCAGTAATAAATATTGATAACAATATTCTTGATAATGTGAAACATGGTGATATGATAGTACTCGATGCAGTTTCCGGAGAGGTATTTTTAGATCCTGATAGGGGTTTATTAGAAAGATATAAAAGGAAAATAGAAATATACAATAAGAAAGAAGAAGAACTTTTAGGATTACGTGATGAAGAATCAGTCACAAGAGATGGTTATAAGATAGAGCTGGCTGCAAATATTAATACCCTTGATGAAATCAAGTCAGTTAAGCAAGTTAATGGTGATGGTATTGGATTATTGCGTACAGAATTTCTCTTTATGGAGGAAGACGACTTACTGGATGAAGAAAGACAATATAAAATTTACAAAAATGTAGTTGATAGTATGAAAGGGAAATCTGTGATAATCAGGGTTCTTGATATTGGTGGAGATAAAGATTTAGCATATTTTAATGTCCCTCATGAAATAAATCCATTCCTTGGGTGGCGGGGTATTAGAATATCACTTGAAAGACGTGATATATTTAAAGTCCAGATAAAGGCCTTATTAAGGGCTAGTAACTATGGTGATATTAAAATATTACTTCCTTTTGTATCTTCTGTAGAAGAGATTAGGGAAGCAATGGGTATAATTATTGAGGTAAAAAATGAGCTAGAAAAAGAAAATATAGCCTATAATCGTGATATTGAAATCGGGATGATGATAGAAATTCCTTCAACTGCAGTTATGGCTGATATATTTGCAAAAGAAGTAGATTTTTTCAGTATAGGTACAAATGATCTAATCCAATATACGCTGGCGGTTGATAGGAACAATAGTAAGATTTCTAATTTGTACACTGCTTTTCATCCAGCAGTATTAAGACTAATAGAAAAAGTTACAGCAGCAGCTAATCACCAGGGGATTTGGGTTAGTATCTGTGGGGAAGCTGCAGCCAACCAATTATTATTACCCATATATGTTGCAATGGGAATCACTGAACTTAGTATGAGTAGTGGGTACATATTGGAAACAAAGAAAAAAATCAGGAAACTAGATAGAAGAGATCTTGATCAGCATTTAGCTAAGGTTATGCAGATGAGTTTAGCTTCTGAGATAGAGGAGTATTTACGAATTACCTTTGAATAGCTTTTATGTAATCGTAGAACTTGTAGGTTTAATAATAGACCAATAATAAACTATATATGAGAGGGGATATATATTATGAAAGATAAGTTTAATGTAGTTGAAGTTATTGAGATGGCAAAAGATATCGAAAAAAGAGGTCATGATTTTTACAATAATCAGGCTGAAATAGCACAGGATAGAGAACTGAAAGAGTTATTTGAAAGATTAGCAGAAGACGAATTAGATCATTACAATCGTTTTGAAAAACTAGGGAAAATTATAAAAGAAAATACTAAAAAAGAACTAGAATATGTGTATGATCCAGAGGTTAGTGCTTATTTAGAGGCTATTGTAGAATTCACTATTTTCCCTGCAGAAGAGGGTGTTGCAGTTTCTGATATTGTAGATGCCTTGCAGATAGCAATATATGCCGAAAAAGACTCAATTCTTTTTTATAATGAGATGCTTGAACATAATGATGAGCAAACAGCTGTAGTTCTTAAAAAATTAATCAAAGAGGAAAAACAACACTTACTTGATTTAGTTAGATATGATGCTGAATTAGGAATGAAGTAAAATTGTTATTAACAATTAATTGAATAGTATAGGAAATTTCTTTTTCCGTTCCAGCCAATTATGTTTCTTTCGCTTGTCGTATACTACGAGGTCCTGTCTTCGTTCACTGTCAGGAAATTATCCTCCGTCATCCTTGACTCCGGATAATTTCTAGTGTCGCTGCAGAAATATAATTGGCTTACACTGAGTGGATTAAAGTTCCGTAACGTAGTGGAGGATTAATTTATAAATATCATATAAAAATTTTTTTAATAAGAAGTGAAATGGTGAAAATATAAAATATGAAGAGTAAAAAGCATTATA
>JADQBV010000233.1 GCA_016278415.1 Halanaerobiales bacterium | reverse complement strand
GATATTTATATTAACATCTTTATATTATATTGTCAAGGAGTTTTATAAAGTTTCTATATTTTGATTATTATTTTTTAGGAATGCTCTTATTTTACTTAGCTCAGATTTTTTTGATTTATTCACCCAATCTTCAGTTCCTGGTCTATCAAGACTGTTAATTTGTATCTTATCTGGACTAATAACTTCAATAGTATCACGAAATAGTTGTAATTCATCTGCTGTATCATTAATTCCTGGAACAATAAATATTTCTAACCATAATTCCCCATTATACTCTTTCCTCAAGTTTTTTAACCCCTTTATAATATCAGATGATTTTATATTTGAAGCAGGTCTATTGATTTTTTCAAATACACTCTGCGATATAGCATCGAGTGATGGAATAATTAAATCAACTTTTTTAATCTCTTCTATTACAGAACTATCCGGAAAAAGTATAGCATTAGTTATCAATGCTATTTTATATTCAGGGTAATTACTCTTTATAAAATCGATTATTTTTGAAATTTCCTTATGTAAGGTTGGTTCACCAGAACCTGCAAAGGTAATATAATCTATATCTGGCTGGTTTTTAAGATATCCATCTAACTCTTCTATAACTTCCTCTGTTGGTACATATTCTTTACGCTCTATGGTTAGATTATCTGTTTTACCACATTCACAGTATATACAATCTAATGGACAAGTTTTATAAGGTATTAAGTCAATTCCCAATGATTTACCTAGTCTACGTGATAAGACTGGACCAAATATATATTTTAGTTTCATACTTTTCCCTCCCAAAAAATAGTCAAATTGTCTCTACTTAATAATTCTATAGAAATAAAATACTTCCTAAGCCGATACAAATCGTCATTAATATTAACAACTTTATACCTAATTATTAAATCATAATTATAAGAGTTATCATAAAAAAATCTAGTTCTATTAGTTTATAATAATATATAATATTATAAGTCAAAATGCAATAAATAATTTTGATAGATTTTCAAAAAAGTTAAATCAGATGCAGGAGTTTTATATATTAAAGAGAATATATACTATATATAGTGGGGTTTTATAATAATGACACAAGATGCAGAGTCTATGTCCTACATTAGTCCTATTGACAATTCCAATTCATTGTCTTAATATGAATAATTACAATACTATATTCACAATTATCTTATTGAGTTTTTTAAATCATGTAAGATTATTATATATAAAACAAGGAGGAAATTATGGTTAAGTTTATTAAGAAAAGGGATGGTAGAGAAGTCCCTTTTGATCAATCAAAAATTGAATATGCTGTATTTAAAGCAACAAAGGCTGTAGATAGGGAAAGTGATAATATAGCCAAAGAAATAACCCAATCAGTATTATCTTACCTTAACTTATTTTTTAAAGACGGTGGTATTCCTAGTGTTGAACTTATCCAGGATTTAGTAGAAAAAATATTAATAGAAAAAGGATATTCAGACATTGCAAAATCCTATATACTTTACCGAGAACAACATGCTAAATTAAGAGATACTAAAAGACTTTTTGATGATGCAATTAATGTTATTAGTAGTTATTTAGATCGTAGTAATTGGAAGGTAAACGAAAATAGTAATATGGGTTTTTCTTTACAGGGTCTTAATAATCATATATCATCTGAGGTTACTAGCCAGTATTGGCTTCAGGAGATATACCCAAAAGAGATAAGAGAATTACACAGCAATGGTGATTTACATATACATGATTTGAGTAATCTTTCTGTTTATTGTTGTGGTTGGGATTTACATGATCTTTTATTAACTGGTTTCGGAGGTGTTGCAACCAAAGTTGAAAGTAAACCTCCTAAACACTTCAGAACTGCCCTTGGACAAATTGTGAATTTCTTTTATACTCTACAAGGAGAAGCAGCAGGTGCACAGGCTTTTGCTAATTTTGATACATATTTAGCTCCTTTTATATATTATGATAAGTTATCCTATAGTGAAGTAAAACAATCAATCCAGGAATTTATATATAATATGAATGTACCTACTCGTGTTGGTTTTCAAACGCCTTTTACTAATATAACTATGGATCTTCTCCCTTCTTCAACTATAGCACAGCAACCGGCTATAGTAGGGGGGCAAGCAAAGGATAAAAACCTTGGAGAATTCCAAGATGAAATGAATATGATAAATAAAGCCTTTGCAGAAGTTATGTTAGAGGGCGATGCCAAAGGAAGAGTCTTCTCCTTTCCTATTCCAACTTATAATATAACAAGTGATTTTGACTGGGATAACCCTGTATATGAACCTATCTGGGAGATGACTGCAAAGTACGGTATTCCTTATTTTTCTAATTTTATTAATTCTGATATGAGTCCAGATGATGCAAGAAGTATGTGTTGTAGGTTGCGATTAGATAATAGAGAGCTCAGGAAACGTGGTGGTGGTTTATTTGGTGCTAATCCCATGACAGGTAGTATTGGTGTTGTAACTATTAATCTACCGCGTATAGGCTATATTTCAAAAGATAAAAAGGAATTTTTACAACGTATAGAAAAATTAATGGAAAAAGCTAAAGAAAGTCTAGAATTAAAAAGAAAAGTTCTAGAACGCTTTACAGAAACTGGGCTTTACCCTTATTCTCAACATTATTTACGTGATATAAAGAAAAGGTTTGATAATTACTGGCAAAATCATTTTAATACAATAGGAATTAATGGTATGAATGAAGCATTGGTAAATTTTATGGGTAAAGATATTGGAAGTCAAGAAGGCTTAGCTTTCGCTACAGAAATTATGGATTTCATGAGGACAAAGATGGTAGATTTCCAGGAAGAAACTGATAATATGTATAATTTAGAAGCTACCCCAGCTGAAGGTACATCTTATCGTTTTGCTAAACTTGACAAAGAAAGATTTAATGATTCTATTATAGTTGCCAATGAAGATCGAGTAGAAAAAGATAATGCAGATCCTTATTATACAAATTCTACCCATTTACCAGTGGGTTATACTGATGATATTTTTACTGCTCTTGAAATGCAAGATGAATTACAATCAAGATATACAGGTGGTACAGTACTTCATGGTTTTATTGGTGAGAAACTACCGTCAAAAGAAAGTACAAAGTTATTGGTTAAACGGATAGCAGAAAATTTTAAACTACCCTATTATACTATCACTCCATCATTTAGTGTTTGCCCTGTACATGGATATCTTCCAGGTGAACATGAATTTTGTCCAAAATGTGATGCAGAAAATGGTTTTGTTGCAGAAGAAATTGAAGAAGTTGTGAGGTAATAAATATGAAGATAACCGGATTTCAAAAAACTAGTTTAATAGATTATCCGGGGCACATAGTAAGTATTATCTTCACTCAAGGATGTAGTTTTAAATGCCCTTATTGTCATAACTCTGATCTTATTTCACCGGATAGTAAAGATAAAGAATATTTTCCCGTAGAGTATATTTACAGCTTTATTAGTAATAGAAAAGGATTAATTGATGGTATTAGTATTACAGGTGGGGAACCTACTCTTCAACCTGACCTATATGATTTCATCACTGAAGTAAAATCTATGGGTTTAAAAATCAAGTTAGATACTAATGGCAGTAATCCAGAAATTTTAGAACCTCTATTAAAGGAAAATTTACTAGATTATATTGCTATGGATGTTAAAGCATCATTGTTTGATTATGAGGATATTATTAATGCAAAAATTAATATTAATTCTATAATAAGATCCATATCACTTATACAAAATTCAGCTATTCAATATGAATTTAGAACAACTGTTGTTCCAGGATTACATGATATAGAACAATTAAAGGAAATCGCAATTTTACTAAAAGGCAGCAAAAAGTACTTTATCCAAAACTTTAAAGCCAATAATACATTTGATAAAGATTATATGCAGTATAATAGTTTTCCCCCATCTAAATTAGAGAAATTTAAGGAAATATGTATCCCCTACATAAATAAGGTTGAAATCCGAGATTAGAACAAATCTTATATATGTAAAAAGTTTTGAAAGTTAAAAAAAAGAATAAGTATGAGAGTATTTAAATACAAAGAAGGAGGAAAATAAAATGGAGAGACAGAAGTGTGAAATATACTCTAGAGTTGTTGGATTCCTAACACCAGTATCACAGTGGAATCGAGGTAAAAAAGAAGAATTTAAAGACCGGAAAACATATGACCAGGTTCTTACAAAGGGAATAATTAAAGAAAAAGAAGCCTTAATAGGCTAAAATAAGAATCAAAAAACCAGCTATCATATTAATTTGATAGCTGGTTTTTTCATTGTATAATTTTATTGTTTTTAATTATTAGCATCATTATTTAAATAATTATTTTAATTTTTTAAATTTAGTTAAATACAAAGGCGAAATATAAATTATCTTTAGTATTACTAAGGGAGGTATTTTATAGGGTTGGCTGTCTTCTCGTTTTTATAAATTCTAAAATCTAGATGGCTTCCAGTACTCATACCAGTGCTTCCAGCTTGAGCTATTATCTGTCCAAGGTTAACTTTTGTTCCTGCCCGTACCAGTAGTCTTGAATTATGTGCATATAATGTTTTTATACCATCACCGTGATTTATAACCACAGTCTTACCGAAACCATTTATATATCCACTTTGTACTACAGTACCAGATGCAGCAGCTCTAATACGAGTACCCAGAGGAACAGCTATATCAATTCCTCCATGAAAGTGTCTTTTCCCTCTAATAGGATGATTACGATATCCATATGAAGAGGAAATTCGTCCAATAACTGGCCAAATAAAAGCACCTTTCAATAATTGAAATGGTTGATTTACATCCCTTTTCAAATGGGGAATTGCTAGATTTTGTCCTAGATAGATAACATCATTTTTTAAATTATTAGCTAATTTAATTGTTTCAATGTCTACACCATATTTTTTAGAAAGGACTGATAGGACATCTCCGCGATGGACTTCATGATACAGGGTAGAATATACATTCCTGTCTTCTCCGCCACCAATACCTGTTTTAGGTATTTTTATTTCTTGACCAATTTTAATGAAATCAGACTTAAAATTATTGTTAAATTTTATGGCTTTTACAGTAGTATCAAAATTTAATGCAATAGCAGAAAGTGTATCCCCCTTTTTTATTGTGTAAGTTATATCCTTTATAGTTTCTTCCATTATTTTTAGGGTCTTATTACCTACTATTCCATCAACTATTAGTCCACTATTAAACTGAAAGTCCTTAACAACTTCTTTCGTACCATAACCAAATATACCATCCACATTAATATCATAACCCATATCATATAAATACCCTTGTATCGTTTCTACCCCTGGTCCTTCATCACCTATTTCCCATTTTTCAGCTAATACAGGAGATGCAATAGATGTTAGAAATACTAAAAAAATTATTAAAATTATAATTGCGCTTTTTTTCATTTATAAAATCCTCCTATGAAATATTTGTAAAATTATGAATAGCAAATTATAGCAAATAATAAGAATGAAATATACGAATTCAAAAGTTGAAATTTTAAAGTAAAAATGAAAGTGATTGAAATAAATATAGTTGAAATAATTATATTTAAAATAATAATTTTGGCTTCATCATATCTTTTTTATTTGTATCAATATAAATTATTACATCATATATATTCGTCATGTATATATATTCTTCATATATAATAAAAAATCCTTTATATATTTAGAAATTTATTGCCCCAATTTACCCTTTTCGTTTAAATTAGGAAAATTTAACTGTCTTAAACCCTCATATAAAATAATTGAAACTGAATTAGCTAAGTTTAAAGACCTTAATTGCTCACCCATAGGTATTCTAATACAATTATTTAAATTCTTTTTTAACAATGATTCAGGTAATCCGGCTGTTTCTTTACCAAAGACTAAAAAATCATCAAATTTATAAGAAATTTCATGATAACTATGTGCAGATTTAGTTGATGCAAAATAAAAATTATTGTCTGGATAATCAGAGATTAGTTCTTGGATTGAATCATAATAATGAATATCTAATTTATCCCAATAGTCTAAGCCTGCTCTTTTTAAGTATTTATCATCTGTAGAAAAGCCTAATGGTCTAACTAAGTATAGACTACTATTTGTGACAGCACATGTTCTAGCTATATTTCCTGTATTTTGTGGTATTTCTGGCTCTACAAGTACAACTTTCATTTGAATAAACCCCCTATTATCTAATCTCTACCTTTAGACCATCATAAGCAAGACCTATGTTGTCAGGTAAATACTTCATTGTTTCAACATATTCTATATCATGAGACATATGTGTGTTAAGAGACACGATTTTCACCAGTAAATCCTACATTTTAAGACTAGCTCTTCA
>JADQBV010000122.1 GCA_016278415.1 Halanaerobiales bacterium | reverse complement strand
TCATATCAGTTGTTGGGCAGATAATCCAGGTACCATCTTCACCCATAGCCTTTTCAATAGCTGCTGGATCAGCTGATATTGAAGCTGCTGTTACTAAATCCACCTCTGCTGCATTTACAGTTCCTACAACTAACAATGATAATAAAACCACTACACATAAACTTAAAATTTTCTTCATATTTACCTTTCCCCCTTCAAAAATTATAAACCTTAATATTGTTTTTAATGATTACCACATTGGGTAATATGTTTTTAAAATTTTATACTACTTAAATGTAACAGACCGAAATTAATTAACCCCCCTTCCAAAAAAATATATATTGAACAGCATTTAGCTGATTCAAAAACTTATCTCAAATTTAACCTTGTGTAACTTGTCACTATTCTAGCCAAAAAAATATTCTCTAATATATAATTAAATATAAATAATTGATTAATTTATTTTTTCACAAAGATAAATAAAGAAAGATCTTATAAATTAAGTTTCTAATCATATAATAATTACTATAATTTTATATTTTATCCATTTTTGGAGTATTGTAACTTGAATATTATTACAGTTGCTATCTTTATTTCATAAATATTAACCCTTTGCACGATTATTATACTATTTACATTTACATTCGTCAAGCCCATTCAATATTTTTATTGCATTTATAATCATATGTGTTATAATAATATTGTTAAATAAATAACTTAATTAATTACTTACATCTTATTTTTATTTTTAATTTTTATTGTGAAGGAAATAATAAACTATGAGGAGGTAAAATAATGAGCAAAAACATCATTATTTTAGGTGCAGGCTACGGAGGAATCGAAGCCGCAAAAAAACTTAACAAAAAATTAAAAAAGGATTCTGAAGCCACAATTACGTTAATTAATAATCATCCCTATCACACCCTATTAACAGAGCTACATGAGGTAGCAGGTAATAGAATTGATAGTGAAGGAGTAATGGTAGGTCTAAACGATATTTTTGACTCTACCAAAGTGAATGTTGTTGTTGACTATATTGAAGACATTGATTTTGATAATAAGGTATTGAAATCTAATGAATTTGAATATAGTTATGATTATCTTGTTTTAGGTACTGGAAGTGAACCAACTCACTGTGGTGTTGAAGGTGTTATCGAAAATAGTTTTAGTCTCTGGTCACTTGAAGACGCCGAGGAAATAAATGAACATGTTAAAGATTGTTTCCAAAAAGCGAGAATTACTGAGAATCCAAAGCTTAGACAAGAGTTATTAACATTTACAGTCTGCGGTGGTGGTTTTACAGGTGTTGAAATGTTAGGTGAACTAATTGAATGGTTAGATGACCTTTGTTATCAATATGACATACCTCGTGGAGATGCTAAGCTTTATCTCTGTGAAGGTCTAGACAAAATACTACCTAATATTGATGAAAAACTGGCTGAGAGAGCAATGGCTTATCTTAAGAAAAAAGGTGTTACTGTAAAACTAGGTTCATTTGTTGATGAGGTGCGGGAAGATGGTCTTACCTTAGCAAATGGTCACGAGATAGCTAGTAGAACAATCATCTGGAACTGTGGTGTAAGGGCTTCTGATACCGCAGCTAGTCTTGAATTAGACGCTGATAAAGCAGGTAGAATTAAAGTTAATGAATATCTTCAGACTACTGATTACCCTGAAGTTTATGCCATTGGTGATAATTCTGCAACTCCGTGGGGTAGTGATGAAAAAATATTACCAGCATTAGTAGAAGCAGCTCTTGCAACTGGTGATACAGCAGCAGTAAATATTGCAGCAGATATCAAAGGTACAGAGAAGGAAAAAATTGCACCTAAGTTCCATGGAATTATGGTTTCTATAGGTGGTAGTTTTGCTGTAGCTGACGTAATGGGACTTTCACTCAAGGGTTGGCCAGCAATGTATATGAAACATATGGTTAATATGCATTATCTATTTGGTATTGGTGGCTTAAAGAATGGTTGTAAATATATACTTGATTATATAAAAGAACAAGGATCTAGCAAGGGATTTGTAGCCCAGACTTTTGATCACTTCAGTCAAAAGAGTTATTCATTCTGGTTAGCATTTTTACGTATTTTTATTGGTGTACAATGGTTAATGTCTGGTCTTGAAAAGATACACAATGGTTGGCTAGCAAGTGGTGATAAGTTAGTAGCTGGTGCTTCTACTTCACCTATCGGACCAAACCCTGTCGGATGGTATGTAGACTTTATGGAATTAGTAGTCTTCCCGAATGCATTCATATTCCAATGGATGATAACGATGGGAGAAATAGCCCTAGCAACTTCTCTTATTCTTGGTATTCTGGTACCTTTAGGGGCTATTGGTTCAACATTTATGACTATAAACTTCTTCTTGTCAGGATTCTATCCACAAAACGCAACACTTCCATGGTGGCTAATTAGTTCCATTTCTACTATTGGTGCTGGAAGGTCATTAAGTGTTGATTATTATCTAATTCCATGGCTCAAGAAATTATTCTGGGGTAGACGCAAAGGAAAAAATGACGAATTAAAGAAGGTTATGAAACCCACAGAATAACAATTTATAATATAAGTAATCAATAGATAAAAATAAGCACGTTAATTTCTATAAAAAGATGTAGGTATTAATAAAGCCACTATTAGAGTAAACTAATAGTGGCTTTTTTCATATAACAGATTAATTTATCATATATTTTAATAATATACCGCTAATTTTTAGGGGGGGAAATATGTGATTAAAATAAACAATCTACTATATGCCATGATTTTTATTAGACTACTATCTAGCATGATAGAATTGGGGGCAGCTTGTTTAATGTACTACTTCCGAAGTATCGACACAGCTATTAGAATTAATGCATTCCTTGGTATGCTAGGACCAATAATTCTTATATTAGTTACGTTCATAGGCCTTGTTGGAATAAGTAGTGAAATAAATATAAAAAACCTGCTGCTTATAGCAACAGGTGTAATACTAATTCTTATTGGAACGCGGTGAACGCTAGGTATCATTAAATAATTTTTTGAATCCCCATTTAACGTTTTTGACTGACTTCAGAAGAGCAGGCTTTTTCCGGATACTAGTTTCATCCATGAAAGCTATAAAATAAACCCGGTTGTCATTATCATCTGCTTTTGAAAAAGTATAAGAATTATAAACATCAACATATTTAAAGCCTACTTTTCTTAGTAGATCCTTCACTTCTTGAATTTTATAACCAGTCTCCTGGTGTAATTCCTCATGATATTCCCCTAATTCCTTTAGATATATTTTCAATTTAACCTGCCATAATTTCCTTTTATGATCTATAATGTCCTCCCATATACAAGAGTAATTTTGACCATTCATTACAGTTTTACCAGGTTTTATACTCATTAATCTCCTAATAGTATTCATGTCAAAGATAAAGAAACCTTCTTTATCTAGAGCCCTATACACATTTTCAAAAACTTTTTCTAAGTCATTAATGTCTAATATATAGTTTAGGCTATCAAAGACACAAAAAGCCATATCAAATTTTTCTCCAATATTAAAATTCCTCAAATCAGAATCAATAAATTCTATCTTTTGATCAATCATGGCTTCTTTTCTTCTCGCTTCACTAAGCATTTCTTTAGATATATCAATACCGCTTACATGGTAACCATTTTGAGCAAACAAAATACTCATATTTCCTGTTCCACAGGCTAAATCAAGGACTTTATTTGCCTCTAATTTATAATAATCCATTATCTCATGTAAGTAATCATACCAAAGATTATAGGGTACTGCCCCCATTATATCATCATATATACTAGCAAACGAAGATGTATATGCTTTATTTTCCATCTTTACCACCTTAACTCTCGAATCTATTGCACTGCCTTCTTCATTTTTTATAAGTGTATCTTATTTTTAGAGGGAGTCTTTTACTTCTACTACAAGACAGCTTGTTTTTCGTATAAATGTTGACAGGAGTTATACTCTATTAGGATAAGAGTTATAATATTTAGGAATTATTAAGTACATTCATTATAAAACTAGTAACCTCACCTGTACCTTCACCAGTGTTAGCTGAGAAGAAGCAGAAGGGATTATCCATCCCTATTCCTAAAGTACTCTTGATTAGTTTTTCTTGTTTAGCACGCTGTCCCTTAGAAATCTTATCAACCTTCGTTGCAACAACCAAAGTTGATAAACCTGTTTGTAGTAACCAATCTACCATCATTACATCTTCAGAAGTAGGTTTATGTCGAGCATCTACTATCTGAACTATACCTACTAAATTAGGACGGTTATGGAGATAATCATCTATTAACTCTGCCCACTGATCTTTTATCCTCTTGGGTGCTTTAGCAAAACCATAACCTGGCAGATCAACAAGTGAAAACCTATCATCAATATTAAAAAAATTAATGCTTTGTGTTCTACCTGGTTGTGAACTTGTTCTAGCTAGCTTACTTCGATTCAATAACTTATTAATCATTGAGGACTTACCCACATTTGACCTGCCAGAGAAAGATATCTCCAGCAGGTTATGTTGTGGATAACCCTGAATATCAAATGCACTTGTTATAAAAGTCGGATTCTTAACCTTCATTATCCTCACCATCCATTAATATTAAGTCCAATACCTGGTCCATGTGTTCAACGAAATTCACTTCTATATCTCGGCTAAGTCTCTCGTTTATCTCCTGGAAATTCTTCTTATTTTCAGCAGGTAGTATTACCTTTTTAATACCGGAACGTCTAACGGCAAGAACCTTTGTCTTTATGCCTCCTACAGGCAATACCCGTCCTCTTAATGTTATCTCACCAGTCATGGCAAAATCCCCTCTTAAGGGTCTATTACTCAATGCAGACGCTATGGCTGAGGCAATAGTAATACCAGCTGACGGTCCATCTTTAGGCACAGCCCCTTGTGGAACATGAATGTGTATATCATATTTTTCATTAAAATCTTTTTCCAGTCCCAGTTCTTGACACTTTGATCTAACATAACTTAATGCCGCCTGAGCAGACTCTTTCATAACATCCCCAAGAGAGCCTGTTAGCAACAATTTACCTTTACCAGGTACAACCGCTACCTCAATATCAAGTATATCACCACCGGCCTGTGTATAGGCCATTCCTGTCGCTACACCTACTCGGTTTTCCTTTTCTGATTTTTCATCCTTAAATCTAGGGACACCCAGGTAATTATCAACATTTTGTGTACTTATCCGGGCTTGACGCTCTCTGCCCTCTACAATCTCTTTACTAACCTTTCGGGTTACTGCTGATAACTTTCTTTCTAAGTTTCGAACGCCTGCTTCACGTGTATATTCACGAATTACTTTATGAATTGCGTTTGAAGAAATATTTATTCTATCTTCATCTAAACCATGCTCTTTTATGATTCTTGGTATTAGATGTCTTTCAGCTATCTGTACTTTTTCATTATCTGTATAGCCTGGTATTTCAATTACTTCCATCCTATCCATCAATGGCGCTGGTATAGGGTGAGCCACATTTGCAGTAGTAATGAATAATACCTGGGATAGATCAAAAGGCAATTCCAAATAATGATCAGTAAAATCGGAATTTTGAGCAGGATCCAAAACCTCCAGTAATGCTGCAGACGGATCTCCTCTGAAGTCAGCAGACATCTTATCAACCTCATCTAGTAAAAAAATTGGGTTTTTAGTACCAGCCTCTCGCATTGCATTTATTATACGTCCTGGACGAGAGCCAATATATGTCCGTCGATGTCCCCTTATCTCTGCTTCGTCCCTAACACCACCAAGTGATATTCTGACAAATTCCCGTTTTAAGGCCCTGGCAATTGAACGACCTAGAGATGTCTTGCCAACACCTGGTGCACCTATTAGGCATAATATTGGCCCCTTTTTATTTGGAGCAAGCTTTCTGACAGCTAAGTATTCTAAAATTCTCTCTTTCACATCTTCCAGTCCATAATGATCCTCGTTCAAGACTTTCTCAGAATCTTTTATATCTATCTTCTCTTCATTATATGTTCCCCATGGTAAATCCAAAATACAATCAAGGTAATTTCGAATTACTGTTGCTTCTGGGGACATATTCGATGTCCTTGAAAGCTTTTTAACTTCGTCATTAATACGCTCTTTTACCTTGTCAGGTAATTCAAGTTCCTCCATCTTTTTTTGATATTCAACTATTTCAGGGTCATCATTATCAACATCTAATTCCTCTTTTATTGCTTTCATTTGTTCTCTAAGGTAATATTCCTTTTGAGTTTTTTCTACCTGTTTTTTTACCTTTTTTTGTATTTCTTGCTCAACTTTTAAAATTTCTATTTCATTAGTAATCAGCTTGATTAATTCTTCAAACCTTTTCTTTACATCTAAAGTCTCTAATAATTTCT
>JADQBV010000227.1 GCA_016278415.1 Halanaerobiales bacterium | reverse complement strand
ACATAAGAGCTATGTAAGGCACTGAAACTTCGTAAACCTGCGGGACGTTATGCGACATCCTGAGTTAATTTAGTTAAAAAATATTGAAAGGAGTAAAATTACTATGTATAAGAAAGTTTTAGAATATATCATGTGTCCAGCATGTCAAGAGAAACTTAATATTATTTCAAAAAGAGAAAAGGATGGTGAAATTATAGAAGGGCTTCTCCAATGTAGTAATAATCATTCATGGAAAGTGGAGGAAGGAATAATAAATTTTGAGTCTAAAGAACAGGAAAATACAAATAAATGGAGTGAATCATATAAAAAAACTGATTATGAAGAATTGGATAAAAAAGTGAAGAAAAATACCCCTCAGATACAACTGAAAGCTCAGGAAATAGCAAAAAATGAAGTGGTAGATAAAATAGGAAAATATAATGCTGTAAAAGTTCTTGATATAGGTACTGGAAGAGGAATGTTGCTAACCAAGTTAGTAGAAAGTTACGGAAAAAATATTGAGTTGGTATGTGTAGATTTGAGTTTTGAAGTCTTAAAATATGATAGAATTAAGACTTTAAAAATAAACCCTGAGGTAAAGATTAATTATATAGCATGTGATGCTACAAAGCTACCAATGATAAGTAATGTATTTGATTTGTCCGTATCTTATTTTGGTATACAAAATATGTCGGAATTAGCTTCATTAGGTGTAAAGGAAGGAGTTAGGGTAAGTAAAAATGGGTTAATTAATGTTGGAACTGTAATTAAAGATAATAATCCTCATATTGAGAAGTTGAATAAAATGCTAAAGAAACATGGTTTTGACTTTGATGTTAATTCAGCTACTGAATCACATTTTTATAATTTACATAAGATTGATGAAAGCTACAAAGTAGAAGTGAAAAATATATTTGAAGGTATTGCAGAAAAAAATGATAATGATTTAATACCTATTGAAGGTGAATGGTTTGCTATTGCAATAAGTGATACAAGGATTGATAACGACCGGACGATCGCATAACAATATATTGCCGATTCCATTCCTACCGTCATTCCATCCAAATTCCTTCGTTAAGGGCAGTCGCCCTAGAACTCAGGAACTTCGGCAATACGGATACGTTATATGACATCCCCCCAAAACCTTTATAAACATTTATAGGAGTGGGTTATTTTAAAATAATAGTACTAGTAGTTTTAATTTTAGCTGCTTTATTCAGTTATAGGGATAACGAAAGGAGATAATAAAAATATGGAAGTGAAATTTTATTTTGTAGGTTCGGGTTGTTATGTCTTAGAAATTGATAAAAATATTAAAATAGCATGTGATCCAGCATTGAATCTAGCTGGAACAGATTATAATTTCAAGTTATTCACGAGTAAGAGAATAAAAGAGCCAATTTATGATAATATGTTATTTAACGATATAGATTTATGGTTATTTACACATGAACATGCAGACCATATTGATAATTTAGGATTATCCAAAGTTAAAGTTAATTCTAATATAGTTATTCAAAAAAGTGTAAAAGAATTTTTTACTTCAAAAGATTTTAAACAAATATCAATATTAAACTGGGGAGAAAAAAAGAAAATTAAAATTAATAATTATAAGGTTGAAATTACAGCTATACCTGCATTTCATGGGAATAATTTTATTATGAGAAAATTAGTTGGGAAGGTAAATGGTTATTACATAAAAGTATTTAAAGGAAAAAATGTTAAATCAATTTATATAACTTCTGATACAGTATATCACAAAAAAATAATAAAAAAACTGAATGGAAAAGAAATAGATATTATGGTTGCAAATTTAGGAGAAGTGAGGGCAGATAAATTTGGTGGACCACTTACAATGTCAGTGACTATGTTAAGTAAAATGACTGAAAGTTTAAACCCAAAGGTGATAATCCCAATTCATTATGATGATTTTTCACACTTTGATACTAAAGAAACTGATTTAGTCAATAATGGGTTTAAAATAGTAAAAAGAGGAAATTGGGTGGATTTAAATAACTATTCTTATTATTAATTAATTTGCCTATTAGGAGATATAAGTGCAAGGGGGGACGGACATATAACAATATATTGCCGATTCCGTTCCTTCGTCACTGCATCCAAATCCATCAGACTAAGATAAGAGCTATCTAAGGTCTGATGGACTTCGGCAATACGGATACGTTATATGAAATCGGGCAACTGGGTATAAAAAGACTGCTATTATTTAAATAGCAGCTTATGCAGGAAAATTATTTTTTTTGGCTAAATCTAAGATATAAGTTTTTATGTTTTGAGTGTACTCTAAAGCTTTTTTAGTCTCATTGTCACTTATTGTAGAAAAGTCACCAGGATA
Organism: Halanaerobiales bacterium; assembly: GCA_016278415.1. The sequence goes on along the minus strand of JADQBV010000227.1, from coordinate 4,042 downwards.
TCTTGCTTCCACTGCAAATTCATTTAAATACTCAGCTGCTAACATAATATTATCAGGTATGTCTTGGTTTAATAATTCTAGTAGATAAGTTAAATTGTGTGACTTTCGAAAGTTTATCTGAATTAATACTAATAATCCCTTTATATATTTTTCAGAAGATTGTTGGCAGTGAAAACATGTAATATGGTTGAATTCTTTAAACAATTTTTTAGCGGCTTTATAGTCTTTCTCAGCAAATTCAAACCATTCTTTAACTAGCGATTGTATTTTGTTCATATAAAATTCTACCCTCCTCTTTAATATGATAAGCCATTGTGCCTTTTATTTGACACTCATTTTTAAATTCTTGAGGAGTGTATACTAATATATCTACTGGAAAATAGTTTTTGCCTCTTAATTCTTTTCTGAATTCTAGGGCACGTAGTCTTTTTGGTTTATCGGTTTCTTGAATGATTAAGAAATCAATATCGCTGTCTTTATTTGCATCATTTCTTGCTTGAGATCCAAAAAGATATACTATTTGGGGGTCATAAAATGAAACAATTTTTTTTAGTATGAACTCAATGTATTCATTTATAGACATTAGAACACCTCCAAATATATTATACTTACTTATTAATATAATAATTCAATATAAACGAGAAATATCCTTTAGATAAGTTAATAAAAATCTGCCCGACTATCATATAACAATATATTTCCGGTTTCGTTCCTTCGTCACTGCACCCAAATCAGTCAACCCAAGATAGGAGCTATCTAAGGGTTGACTGACTTCGGAAATACGGATACGTTATCTAAAATAGCCCTAATTGGGTAGAAACAAAAAAAATAAACTTCGTAACAAATTAATGTCTTGAAGTTTTATCATAAATTATTTCACCATTTTTAATTATATTGGTAGCCAAATTAGTAGGATCGCTGTTATTAAGCTGATTAGTAGGGTATGGTATGGCTTCAATTGACTCATCAATGTTCCAGGTTAATTTAGATAGTAATTGCATTTCTTTAAGTTTGTGTTTTCCAAAGTCAGGAGAAAATACAGCTAAGTCTATGTCACTATAATCATCAGGGTTTCCATTTGCCCATGAACCATAAAGAACTACTTTACTTACTATTATATGTTTTTCTAAGGTCTTTATATATTCATTTATTTTGTTTTTGGTTATAGCTTTGTCTCTAGCCATTTAAATAACCTCCTTGCCTTATCAAGAAGTTCAGATGAATAATTGTAATCCAGATCTTTTAATACTTCAAGTTCTTGATCGGGATATCTAGTGGCAATATTAAGTGGATTTAATTCATGAATTATATTTAGATGTTCTTCAGATATTTCATTATCCAATTTTGTTAATTTTACTAATCTAGCTAGATTATGAATACGGGGTGGCATTTCTTGGATTTTATATGAGTAAATAGCTTTTAACATTTTTTCTATTGTTTGGTGGCACATGAAACCAACATATAGATATCTTTTTGATTTAAGCATTGCTTCAGCTGTTTCTAAATCATATTTTGCAATGTCGGTCCAATAGTTTTCGTTAGACATGAGATTCATTCCCTTGCTTATTGTTAATTTAATTATAACATGAAAATAGACAAATGTGAATTATTTGCTAATTATTAAGCTTTGTTATATATTATAACCAAAAGAAGTAAGCGTAAACGGGCTACATCAGATAACGTCCCGCAGGTTTACGAAGTTTAAGGGCCTTACATAGCTCTTATGTTAGGCCCTTGAATTTGGGCGGAACGATAGTGAAGCCGTAAACCTTGCTGTTATACGAAGTCCCCCGTTGCACCCACATTTTTAGGACAAACTCTTCTACATATATTACACTTTTTTAAAATATAACCCTTTTCATTTTGATAATTAGATAAAGGTCTACATAATTTTTGATTTACTGTTTTTCCGTCCAATGCTGTTTGTGGACATGAATCTATACAAATACTGCAATTAGCTGGACATAACTCATCTTCTATCAAAGGATCACCTTCTAGTTCAATATCCACTAGTACAGCACCAATTTGTATCATATTTCCATACTTCTCATTAATAAGTAATGTATTTTTACCTAAAACTCCTAATCCTGCTAGATATCCAGAATGCCTCAAAGATAATATTGCTCTACCATATGAATTTTCTTCTTCCCAATATTCATAAGGATCATCCGATGGAATAGGTACTGCTTTTATATTCATATTTTCTAGTTTCAACGATATTCTTACTCCTAACTTATCCACCTCTTGGGTCAAGATATTGTTTACATGAGTATATGGAACACAACTTGAGATATCTAAACTACCACTTGGAACCTTTTTTGCAAATACAATAATTGACTTGCATCCTTCAAAAATATTTTTTGGGCTAAAACCTTCAGGGGCATCTTTATATCTTTCTGCAGGTGCAATTCCGCAAAGGTCAGCTCCCATATTAAGAATCAGTTCTTTTAGGTTTTCTGAATTGATCATTTTAGACCTCCAATAGGGGGATTTTGTATAACAAAATATTTCCGATTTCGCTCCTTCGTCTCTACATCCAAATCCAGCAACCCAAGTTAAGAGCTAACTAAGGGTTGCTGGACTTCGGAAATACGGATACGTTATACGTCATTTTGCTTGAGGAGGTATTTATATATTGAATACTGATATACGCTATAGAATATTTGAAGAATGTTATGAATCTCCTAAAATCAGTACAACAGAAATTAATATAGGAAAGTTTGTAGAAAATTTATTATTATATGAGCATTTTATAATAAAATCAAGAAACTTAGATGAAATTCCTATATTAGTTAATAAGTTTGGTTTTGATAATTTTATAAAATTGTTAAATTCAGAGGCTTTAGAAATATTCTGTGAAGCCATAACAGTAGGACAAGTTGGTCAAACTTATTTTCATAAAGGTGGAGAATTATCATTAGGAAACTATTGTTTTGATATTATACAGAATTATGATTATGATACATATATAGAAAAGAGATTAGATAAAATTGATACAATAAATATTTTGAGTAATAATCAAAAAAATAATTTAAAGCAGATTATTACTAATAATTTGGTCAGACATTCACCTAATTTGCCTGATTTGATTAGGGAAGAATTAAAAAACAACATAAAAAATAATGATTTTAGTATAAAATCATCTTTATCACAAGTAATAAAGAATAGGTCTAGGATACAAATAGACCCAAAATCATTGAGAGTCAATATTTTCCCCTTGAATGAAGTAGATATTCATGTGGAAACCAATTTACAGCAAATTTTAAATGTTGATAAAAAACAAGAACATAAATTGGTTGAATCAGCATTATTCGGAATTATAGCTAGAGATAGAAAGCTATTAAATATGAAAGAATTCAATTCTTTGGTAGGTTTTCGTACTGAAGAAATATCATTATTTGAATCAAAATTATTATTTCTTATAAATAACTTCATGCCTAATAATCCTACTGAATCATTTTATAGAATTTTAAAAATAAAAGGAAGACCCTATATAGATAATATTGATTTTGAGAAATTTAATGTTAGGAAGTTTTTGGATTTGCGAGAAAGCAGAGAGATTAAAGAATTTAGAAACTGGATATGGGGATTAAATGATATTAGTGATGAAGAAATAGAAGAGTACTTAAATAGTTTTAAGAACAAGATAGGTGTATTTTTTAATAGTAGCAAAGGTAAAGTGTTGAGTTGGTTAGTTAGTAATGGAGTAGGATTGATCCCTATTGCGGGTTCAGTTATTTCGAGTGCATTAAGCGCTATAGACTCTTTCTTACTTACAAAGATACTACCAACTCCCGGACCGTTAATATTTCTAGATAAAAAATTACCTACCCTTTTTAAAGAAAATTAAGTCGCTTAGCAAAACGACGTATAACAGCAAGGTTTACGGCTCTACTATCGTTTCGCCCAAATTCAAGTGCCTAACATAAGAGCTATGTAAGGCCCTTGAACTTCGTAAACCTGCGCGGGACGTTATATGAAATGCTACAGTGGGTAAATTATGTATGTAAAAAGAAAAAACACCTTCCTGTTAGAGAAGGTA
>JADQBV010000005.1 GCA_016278415.1 Halanaerobiales bacterium | reverse complement strand
GAAATGTGTTTAAGAACTTTAATCACACTAAAAATCACCACCCCTACATAATTTAGAAAATCACTTTCCATTCATATATAATATCTGATATATGTACGAGAAAGTGACTTATTATATACAGCCAAATTAAGCATCTAAGTGCCCACATATTAGATTATAGCACCTATCCGCCTATATTATACCCTTTTACTTAAAATTAATACCTCGAATAGTTCTATTTCCAATTCTTAATAAAGTTTGAAAGTTTACCCCTTAGACGTCTAATTGCCTTTTTCTGAAGCCTGTAAAGATATGATAAACTAATCTCCATTTCTGCAGCTAATGACTCAGCCCTTTTATCAGCTAAATATATACCCTCAATAATATTCTGCTCTTTAATGGGTAACTCTTTTAAAATGTTTTTAATCTTATCAATAGCAAATTTGTTTTCTACAAGTCCCTCAAGATACTCAGCCGATATTTGACCATCATAAAGGGGTAGTCTTACACCTTGATCTAAATAATCAAAGACTCTTCCCCTAATATGATATAAAGCAAAGGTAGTAAATTTCGCTCCTCGTTCTGGATCAAAAGAGTCGACTGCATCTATTAAACCTATATTACCCTCTTGAATAAGGTCCATTATTATTCCCTGGTCAGAGTTGATTTGTTTTGCTAATTTATATACAAGGGGTTGATATGACTTAATTAATTGCTGACGGGACTCTAAATCATCCTCTTTCTTATACTGATCCCAGAGTTCTTTCTCTTGATCAGGAGATAAAATATTTACTTTGCTAATTTCTTTTAAATAAATTTCCATATTGAAATCCCTTCTATAGCTGAGTATATCAATAAGACTTAATTCATCTTTATATTAATTAGTGAGAAATGTCCTGCCACTTTGCTATTAATCAATACTATAATCTAGTACATACCTTATTATAATCTATGAAGTACTCTAAAATTCAAAATTAGTCTCTAAACTGAGGGAATAATCTTCATCTCCCTGCCAACTACTTTCAATGGTAATATTATCATTAAAAATATATTGCAATGATAATTCGCCTTGATTATCAGATATAAAATTGTTATTATTATTTATAATGACATCAGTATATTCTAGATATAAGCGACTATTTAGGTATTTACCTGCATATATTGAAAGCTGATCGTTCCAACCTAAGTTATAGGCATCTACTTCTAGCCTATCTAAAGAAAACATATTTCTTATTGTATTCTGTACACCCTCTACAACATCTAATTGAAGTTGACTATATAACCATCTATATAATTCTGATTGGACCACATTACCTAAATCACCAGTTGTAAACTCTCCAAGACCTCCTCGACTAGATAATAATGCCAATATCTCATCTTGGCTCAAAGGTGGTGATGAACTAAATGTGGTAACCATATTATTAGCCTTTCCATTTAACATTACTTCAACTCGAGTTCCTCCTATATTTGTCCAGGCACTGGCATTAACTGTAGGAATATAGGATTTATTTTCATCAAAACTCCTTTCAAAAAGGGCAGTACCTTCTTCCAAAATAAACCTGTTATTGTAGAAGTCAAAAACCCCCTGCCTACTACTTAATTCTCCACTAAAAACTACCTGCTCCTGTGAATTATTAATATTTAGACTACCTTCCTGAACTAAAATATTAATATTATTATTCAACAGATACACTTCATTACCTGGGCGAATAGTAAGATCAAACCTAAGGTTACCTCCATCGGTATTTGAAGTAGGCCATTCAAATGGCATTCTAACATTGAGGTTATGTGTCAATAGGTCTGCTTTTATAAAAGGCGCTTCCAATGAACCTGTGACTGTCATATCAGGATCAAATTGTCCCTTGAATGACCCATAATCAAAGGGTAGGTTCTTTCCCTCTAATATAAGGTCTAAGTTCTCATCAAAGGGCTCTATCAAACCTGTAATAAGGAAATCTCCCTTACCGTATTTTCCACTAATTTCTTCTAAACTTATTTGCTGACCATTTAATAGTAGATCTCCATTTATACTACTAAATCTATCTGCTATTCCTGCTAGTCCAAGATTAAACCCTGCATTATTAACATTCAATTCCCCAGCTAAGGTAGGATTGTCTATTCCTCCATTTAACTCTATATCTCCTGATATAATCCCGGAAACATCGGTCCAGAGATTATTATATACTGTAAGAAATTGTAGCGGAAATCTCCTTAAGCTAAGGCTAAGGTCCAAACCATCTAGTCCCTCTTCAATAGGAAGTGAGCCACTAATATCCATTCCACTATCTGACGAATAGGACATGACCTGCTCAAAGCTTAAAGTAGAACCTTCAATTATCTCTATCTTTCCTTGAACATCTTCAATAGAGACTCCTCCTATGACTACATTATTCATTTTAGTATCTAATATCAAATTAATGGAATCGACCATACCTGAGATTTTACCAGTGAACCCAAGTTCACCATCGATATTTCTATCTGTATAATTAGACAGATATTTATCTATGGTAACACCTTGACCTAATATTGATATGTTTATCTTTTGACCAATATCCCCGACAAACTGAATAGTATCGTTGTTTATAGTAATCATACTTAAATTTAAGCGTGTAGATATATCACTAATTGGTCCTGTAACTAATGCTTCACCTACAATCTTGTAATCCTGTAAAGCAAAGGTTTCAATTTCTTCACCTATACCAAAAAATGCAAAGTCTTTAAGATATCCTTGTTCTGTACTTAAAGAGAGGTTAAGACTGGCTTCTTCTAATAAATTATCTATCTCTCCATCTATTATATACTCTCCCTGTCCATTTTTCCAGATAAGACTATCAAGTTTAACCTTTTTGTCAGAATATAACAGATCACCACTAATGTTACCCATTTGATTCTGCTGATATTCCATATTGTTTATAGTTAATTTCCCATCTATGATAGGGCTATCTAGATTTCCAGCAATACTTCCGGTAAGTTCCATAAGACCATTTAGTTGTAGATTGTCAATTCCTTCAAATATATACTGTAAAGAAAAGTCATCAATTTCATATCTTAAATCTAATGACTTCTGAGCAATTGTACCATCTGCTCTTATGCTTGCCTCTCCTTTTGTTAAACTTAACTCATCAATATAAAGACCATCTATTCCACCATCCATAACTAACTCTAAAACATCTATAGGGATTTCATTATCATTAAATATAATATTAGTATTAGTCGATTTAGCCTGAAGGGCAATAGTAGGATTAGCAAGGGCCCCATCAAGAGAAAGCATAACATCAATATTACCATTAACAGGAAGTAACTGACTTGTAATATTCTCTTGCCTTAAAACACTGCTTATCAAATCATAGCTAAAGCCTTTAGTAATTAAATTCCCATTTAGGCTTGGCCGAGCACTTGTAAAGTCAAAAATAGCTCCACCGCTAATTACTGCCTGATTATAGTTTACATCTATATCATTTATAGCTAACTCACTATTATAATACCTAAGGTTTGCAGTAAAATCATTGTATCGATATCCCTTCAATGATCCTTCAGAACTTGAAATATCAGCCCTTATAAGAGGTGAATTTATTTTGCCCTGAATACTTCCATCTAGACTAAACTCACCAGTTATATCCCCGATATCGGCCTGGATTATGCCTTGTTCAGCAATAGAACTAAGAATCTCGCCACTATTAATATATTCACTATCTACCTTTATATCTAGATCACTTTCATTTAACCCTATTTCACCAGAAAGAGCCAACTCTCCCCAATCTGCTATAGCTGTTCCCTCATGTATAAATATGGTCTCTTCTGACAAATAAAATTCACTACTTAAACGAGAGAGTTCTAATTTTTTAATAGCCATTTCCTCTCCTTGACTAGTCTCATCAATCTCCAATTCTTCTTGGCCAATATAGTCTTCATCTTGTTTAGTATCCTTCTCTTTTTGCTTAGTATTAGATAAATAAAAGCTAGGCTCAACTATTTCAATTTTACCGGCTGCATTTAGATTTTCTAGCCCAAGACCCTTACCTGTAAGATTTGCCGTCAAATTAATCACACCAGAGATATCCGAATAATTGTCTCCTAAAAGCCTCAGAAAATATTCAGATTGATTTAATAAACTAATATCTACATCACGGCTCTCAAGATCAAAACTATATCCATTATTATTGTTTACTATCCCATTCATAGTAAACTGATTTGTCTTATTAAGGACAAAATTCAACTGGTCAAGATAGGTATTACCTTTATAATAACGAAGATTACTTACCATATTCTCTACCTTTATATTATTAACTTCACCATCTAGAAGGGAAAGATTTAGATTCATGTTAGGATTTGATAATAAACCCTCAATAGTATAATCCATAACTATTAAACCTTCTATATTTAACTTGTCTGGTAATATATTAAATTTACTTAAATCCAACTGGTTAGTTCGCAGATGTCCAAATACATCATAATTACCATTGGGAAGAACTTCTAGACTGCCATTAAGTTTAAACAAATTTTGATTTAGATTAAATTCTAGCTCTTCGGCAGATATCATCTCCGTATTAGAATCATACATTATTTCACCACTAAAGTCTCGAAAAGATAAGTCATGGTTTCCTATAGAATAATTTGAAATTATAGGGGTTTCCTCTTTAGAATTCTGTATAAATAATTCTCCTTGTCCATCTTTCAAAGAAAACGTACCATTGTATTCATTTAGGGATGAACCTTCCCCAGCAAAGTAAATATTAGACTTGATAAGTCCCTGAATATCTGAATAACTTATTAAAGCATCATCACTCGTTTCCATATATTCACTTAAATCTGGTATATCTAGATAATCAGTTTCCAGATTACCCTGCCAATCATCTCCATTTAATGACATTACTATTCTCAAATTCTCAAAAGCCATTTTATTAAACTCATATTTACCCCATACTATTCTATTTGTATGAACAGCAGTATCTATCTGAATACGTGATTCATCTTCACTAATAACTTTAAATAATATATTAAGCCTGGTAAATTGAATATTATTGTTGTAAATTAAATCACCTTCATCAACCTTAATTTGAAATGGTGCAATTGAAGATAATCTATTCAATACTTCCGATATATTATCTCTAGTAGCTTCTTCCAAATCAGAGTATTGGCTGGAATCAAACTTTTCGTTTAGTAACTCAGTTCCGCTTATCTCTATAACTGGCTTATTAAGACTAATAAACTCAATAGCATGCCCTGGCTTCCCTGCTGTGGATAAGAAAGAAAAAAAATCATAATATACACTAATTTCTGGTACAGATATAGAAAAATCACCTTCCATGGAATTTATCTTTGCATCTTTTAATATCATTTGATTTATTGGCCAAAATGATGTTTCCCCTACTTCAATTTCTATTTGATAATTATCTTCTAGATAACTAATTAGTTGACTTTCGATATTATAAAATAAACCACTACTTTTATAGAGGAGTATTCCTGTTAGCACAACAAACATAAGTAATGCTATTAAAAACAATAATTTATATTTCATCAATTCCTAACCCCCATATAATCCACTCACTATTCCATAATATTATATTTATCTACTTAAATCAACCTATAGATCATGTATTTAATGGAAAATACCCTGAGGGGTAGCCCCCAACAGGGTATAGTTTTAAGAAAATACATCCTCATTGTCATTATCTTAGAGTTGTTATTCTACTACAGATTCCTCTATTTCTTCTGATTCATTACTTCCTTCTACATTAATATCCAGGGTCAGGTTTCCTTCTAAAACATAGTCAGTAGGATATGATTCCTTAATCTCCTCATCTTCCCCACTTATTCCTTCTTCTAATAATTCATCTTGATCTAAGGCTTCCTGATTTTTATTTTCATTAACTTCATCATTTACACCACTATTATTTCCTTCTGCCTCACTAGCAACTTCCGCTTCAGAACCTTCAAGTTGATTACCAACAGTCGCTACAGGATATCCAGGATAAATCTGTACAATTAATTCATTATTCTTAGGTCTTTTCAGAAAGTCATCAAGTATAGATTCCAGATCTTTATATCCACCGGTTATTGCCTGATTACTCTCTTCTTGCTCCACCTCTTCATCGGGTATTGTCTGGTAAGTTTCTCCAGTTAAACCACCATCGATTACCAGAGTAGCATATCCTGGATTCATATCATCAGGGAGTTCAATAGATACAGTTTTTACAAATGGTTCCGACCGGTATGGTCGAATAGTTACTTCAACTTCCAGTATATCACCTGGTTTTATACTTTCATTCAAGACCTTTGCTTCCTGAACCAGAGCAACATTATCTATATTTTCTACCTCTATATCCACTTTTACATCAATCAGTTCAACTTTTTTAAAGGGATTAGTTGTTATAATATCAATTATATTATAAATTTCATATAAAGACA
>JADQBV010000195.1 GCA_016278415.1 Halanaerobiales bacterium | reverse complement strand
GGGCGGCATGGGAGGTATGGGTGGCGGCATGCCAGGTATGGGCATGATGTAACCCAGCAACTCAGATAAACTAGTTATAAATTAGTTTAATATTATATAGAAATTAACTAAGGCTGTTAACTTGACTATTATATAGTTGAGTTAGCAGCTTTTTTTATTTGCTTGGGACTGTAGTTTTCTGTTAATAAATATTAACTAAGACTTAGTTTAAAGATCCGTTTTATCGTATTTATAAGCAGGTTTGGGCATAGGAGTTTATACCCAAACCTTATTTTAATTTATAAAAAATTATTATTGCTGATTATCGTTTTGATCTTGCATTTGTTGTTTTACATTATATTGTGGTTCTTGTTCTTCTATATAATTAACCCTTCCAGCAAAACTATTAATAAGATTCTCTAACTGAGCACCACAATCTGTATACATCTTTTGAGCACCTTTATCCTCAGTTGATAGTGCATATGTTTCCATATCAGCTTTAGCACCACGAAGTGAGGCTAGTGTTTGATGAAGTTCTTTACCTACACTCATTTATAACACCCCCTTTTTCACTTATTTATTAGTTATTCCCTAGAAATTTAGATTTAATAATGGTAATTACTTTATAAAAATGTCATAGATAATTAATTGAACATAATAAAAACTTTATTATGTCTACTTATATTATTTAATAAATTGTAAAATTAATAGTAATATGTTTTTAGGTTTTTAGGGAATAATAGTGATAGAAAGGGAGATAAATCTGTATATAAGGCTGAGGAACACGAATTACTAAATAGTAAATTTACCAATAAAGAATATAAACGAGCCTTAAAATAGCAAAAGTATCAGGTCTGACTTTAGAAAGAGGTGACTTTAATTATGAAACATATTAATAAAACTAAGGATGAGTATAAGAAATTAGTGAAACAGAACCAGGCACCCAGAACAAAGTTCAAGAACTTTATTAAAGCATATATTGTAGGGGGCATTATTTGTGTTATAGGACAAGGATTTTGGGAAATATATATCTTAGCAAATATGTCTCAAGAAGATGCAGGGACATTAAGTGCCATTACAATGATTTTTATTGGAGCCCTACTAACGGGAATTGGTGTTTATGATGAGATAGGACAATTTTCAGGTGCAGGTTCAATGGTACCTATAACAGGCTTTGCTAATGCCATGGTTTCGCCAGCAATGGAATTTAAACAGGATGATATAATTCTAGGGTTGGGTGCAAAAATGTTTGTTGTTGCTGGACCTGTTTTAGTTTATGGAATGGTTTCTGCTTTTATAATAGGTTTATTGAAAACAGTATTAGGGGGATAAGTAGTATGGCAGATAAATTACAGGGACAAACTTTAACATATCAGAACCCTCCACATATTTTGGGTCATGGTTCTATAGTAGGACCTGAAGAAGCTAAAGGTCCTTTGGGAGATAGTTTTGATTTAGTCTGTGATGATGTAAAATGTGGTCAAGATACCTGGGAAAAGGGAGAAATGAAGATGGTTTCTGATGTAATAGACCTTACACTTGGAAAAACATCAATAACACCATCAGATATAGACTTTTTAATAGCTGGTGATTTACTTAATCAAATTATAATAGCTAATTACGTTTCTAGAGACTATGATATACCTCTTTTGGGTATATATGGTGCATGTTCAACAGTTATTGAAGCCTTAAGTCTGGCGAGTATGCAAATGGATGGTGGATATGCGGATTGTGTCCTTTGTTTTGCTTCAAGTAATTACCAAACAGCCGAGAGGCAATATAGGACACCACTTGAATATGGTGTTCAATATTCAGGAGATAAACAGTGGACAGTTACCGGTTCAGGTGTATTTATATTAGGTTGGCTAGGGGGACAAGTTTGGATTACTCATAGTACTATTGGTAAGGTTATTGATATGGGTACAACAGATGCAAATGATATGGGGTCAGCTATGGCGCCTGCGGCTGCAGATACTATTTTACAGCACTTTATGGATCTAGATAGAGGCCCAGAGGATTATGATATGGTAATAACAGGGGATCTTGGTCAAATAGGAAAGAAAGTTTTAACTAGTCTACTTAAAGAAAAGAATGTTGAGCTAGGAAATAAACTTCAAGATTGTGGTGCAATGATCTTTGGTGGTAATAAAAAATATGGAGCTGGTGGGAGTGGTTGTGCTTCTTCAGCCACAGTGCTAGGTAGCGTAATTATACCTCAGATTATATCAGGAAAATTAAATAGGGTATTAGTACTTGGTACAGGTGCCTTATTAAGCCCACTAAGTGTTCTACAGAAAGAATCTATACCAGGTATAGCTCACGCAGTAGTAATAGAGAAAATTCCAGAGAGGTGATATAGATGGGAAACTTTTTTACAGCATTTTTAATAGGTGGCTTAATCTGTGGATTAGGTCAGATATTTTTAGATAATACCAAATATAAACCTGCTCATTTGTTAGTAGGTTTAGTTATTTTAGGTGCCATTTTGACAGGATTGGGTTGGTATGAACCTTTAATAAAATTTGCAGGTGCAGGTGTAACAACCCCTGTTTCCAGTTTTGGAAATATTTTAACTAAAGGGGTCTTAATGGAGGCAGAAAAAGATGGTCTTCTAGGCCTTTTTAAAGGGTTGCTGGAGGTTGGGAGTGCTGGCATTAGTGCATCAGTAATTATTGCTTTTTTTGTAGCGATTATATTTAACCCAAAAGCATAATAACCCTCAGTTAAATTCAAGACAAACTGATATATACTTTATTGAGGAGGAAAACAATGAGTTTGTTAGTACAGGCTATTTTAACTATAGTCTTTATAGTGGTTGGCTTTGTTGTTCTTTATATACTTCATAAAAAGGAAATATTATAATTATAGATTAAACCAAAGTAAAGATATATTAATAGAAGAAATGACGATTTTTTTTGGTATGAGAGTGTATCATAAAATGTATAAATACTAATAAAAAATACTTACAAATCTTTCATTAAGGAGAGAAAAATGTCTGAGTTCTAGAAATTACAATACAAAGGATTTTTGCTTTTTTTGCAATTTTTTTTGTCTAGATTGATTGGGAAAAAGCAAATATCTGAATTGACGTTTTATGATTATAGCCCATCAGCATTAATACGATTAATCAACAGAGGTACTACTAATTGTGTACTTCCGATGACTAACAGTATATACTTAAGCCTTTCATACGCACTTGAATCTTGAACCAGTACAATAAAAGCAATTATACCGATTGTCCTCCCTATATTAAGAAAAATTTCCTTTTATCAGGTTTCATAAAGTGTTCAATATACCCTATTAATTGCTTTTCGACACACGTTAATAAACTTAAAAAAGGATTTTTTTAAAAAATCAAGAATTCATAGTCTAAGGTATCCTATGAATACTTTTGTTTAATGTATTTATTTGAAAGGAGAGTATAGTACAATGTCAGAATTTGATAAGAAAGCAGAAAAATGGGATGAAAATCAAGAGAGAAACGATAGGGCTAAAATAGTAGCAGATGGAATATTGAAAGAACTAGAAGTAAGACCTGATATGAACGCCTTTGAATATGGTTGTGGAACTGGTTTGTTGAGTATGCAACTACAAGACTGTTTTAGCAAGATTATTATGGCTGATAACTCAGAGGGTATGCTAGAGGTACTTAAAGATAAAATAGAGCAAAAAGAAATAACTAAAATGAAAGTTAGTTTTCTTGATTTGACGAAAGACCCGATTCCTGAAGAAAAATTTAATGTTATATATACATTAATGACATTACACCATATTAGTAACTTAGATATAGTAATTAATAAATTTTCAAATATGTTAGAAAATGAGGGATATCTTTGTATAGCTGATTTGCAGAAAGAGGATGGATCATTTCATGGGGATGATTTTAAGGGACATAATGGATTTGATAGGCAGGAGTTAGAAGGGTTATTATCTAAATATAACTTTACGACTCTTAGTTATCAAATAATCTATGAACGTAAAAAGGTAGTAGAAGGTGAAGAAAAAGTTTTCCCTATATTTTTGTTAATTGCAAAAAGAGTGTAGACAATATTTACTTAGATTGATATAATAATTATTAAATATTGATACATAGATATTCAAATATTTATTTAAGAAATTACATAAGAGAGAGTACTTAGTGGAATGCCAAAATTAATTGGAGGTTATAGTTATGCATGATAAATTGTTTACTCCTGGACCAACTGAAGTAAGGGCTGAGTTATTGAATGAACTTGCTAGACCACAGATTCACCATAGGACAGAGGAATTTAAAGAATTATATAAGGATATTCAGGTGAATTTAAAAAGATTATTATTTACAGAAAATCCTGTGTTCTTATTTACTTCTTCTTCTACAGGTGCCATGGAGTCAGCTGTAGTTAATGGTGTTAAAAAACGCTGTTTAAATCTGGTTAACGGTGCTTTCGGTGAGCGTTGGCATGAGATTACTCTTATGAATGGAGTACCTTGTGATAAATTAGAATTAGAATGGAATAAGGCTATAAAACCGGAAATGGTTGAAGAACAGTTAGCTACCGGCAAGTATGATGCTGTTACTTTAGTGTCAAATGATACTTCAACAGGAATTTTAAATCCAATAAAAGAGATTGGGGAAGTCATTAAAAAGTATGATGATGTTCTTTTTCTTGTTGATGCAGTATCAGCTATGGCAGGAACGGAAATAAGGGTTGATGATTGGGGTATAGATATGTGCCTGGCCGGTTTACAAAAAGCCTTTGCTTTACCTGCTGGTTTAGCTGTTGCTTCTATAAGTGATAAATTACGTGCTCGTGCAGAAGAAGTAGAACCGCGTGGCTATTACTTTAGTTTACCTGTAATGTATAAATATCATCAGAAAAATCAAACCCCATCTACTCCTGCTATACCACAGATGTTTTCCTTAAAGAAACAACTAGAGGACATATTAGAAGTAGAGGGTTTAGAAAATCGCTTTAAAAGACATCAGGAAATGGCTGCATATGTACAGGAATGGGCTTTAAATTATTTTGATATCTATCCTGAAGAAGGATATTGGTCACAGACTGTTACCTGTGTGCAAAATACTCGAGATATATCTGTTAATGATCTGAATAAGGAATTGGTTGAGAAATATAACTGTCGGATTGCAAATGGGTATGGGGATTTAAAAAATAAATGTTTTCGCATAGCACATATGGGTGATATGAATATGGTAGATATTAAAGGTTTGTTGTATACTATAAATGATATATTATCCTTAAAATAATAAGCTAATTCTAACTAATAGTACCAGCAAGTGATACTAAATAGTTACCAGGCGGGCTAAATTAATTTCTTTACTGAAAAATATAAGTGTCAAATTGTTTTTTGATTAAATACATGTTATAATTTTATATTAATAAAGATTATAGCTTATTGCCGGATAATTTGTACAACTATATATTAGTAGTAGTTTGGTTTTGTTAGTTATTAAAATAAACGAAAAATATAAATTTAGAATTATGTCACATATAAATATAAAAATAATAATTATAAGTATATAAGGTGGTGTATTTTATGAATAAGATAAAAGTAGGGGTTATTGGTGCAACTGGTATGGTTGGACAGAATTATCTGCGATTACTGGCAAATCATCCCTGGTTTGAAGTGACTTATGTGGCGGCTTCTCCCAGATCTGCTGGTAAGAAATATATGGAGGCTGTTGAAGGAAGATGGCTTATGTCTACTCCTATTCCTGATCAGTTTAAGGGTTTAGTTGTCGGTAACGCTGGAGATATTAGTAATGCACTTGGAAAGTGTTCATTGGTTTTTTCTGCAGTTAGTATGGATAAAGATAAGATAAAGCAATTGGAATTAGATTATGCTAATGAGGGTTTTGCAGTAGTCTCTAATAATTCTGCCCACCGTCATACAGCTGATGTACCAATGCTGGTTCCAGAAGTCAATTTTGATCATATAGATATTATTTCAGCACAGCGAAAAAACTATGGCTGGGATACAGGTTTATTAGCTGTAAAGCCAAATTGTAGCGTTCAGAGTTATGTTACACCTATTCATGCCTTAAGGGAACAGGGTTATCAGGTTGATAAAATGATAATTACAACTATGCAGGCAATCTCTGGTGCAGGTTACCCAGGTCCATCATCTTATGATATGTTGGATAATGTAGTCCCATATATCGGTGGTGAGGAAGAAAAGTCAGAGGTGGAACCACAAAAAATATTTGGGTCTATTGAAGACGGTAGATTTGTATATGATGAATCCATACAAATGTCTGTTCATTGTAATAGGGTACCTGTTATTGATGGTCATACGGCCTGTGTTAGTATGAAATTTAGAGGAGAAATACCCGAACTCAATGAGATAATTGAAATATGGAATAATTTTAAATCAGTACCTCAGGAGCTAGAACTTCCCTCTGCACCAATACAGCCAATAATAGTTAG
>JADQBV010000093.1 GCA_016278415.1 Halanaerobiales bacterium | reverse complement strand
AAGTGGGGGTTATTAACCCCGATGAATAAAGGGCTTATTTAGCCGAAAATCTTATATTATATATTAGAGGTGACTTAAGTGGAAAATAATTTAAATAAAATAAAGAAACTAGCCCAATTAAAAGACAAAGAAAACCAGGACTTCAGTTTCTTTTTAAAGGGGAATGATCATCATACAGTTGATAAGCATGTGCATAAACTCAATGAAAAATATTCGGTAGAATATGACTGCACAAGCTGTGGCAATTGTTGTAAGAAACTAAAATTAACACTAACCCAGGATGAGATAAAATTAATAGCTAAAGAATTAGATATTAGCTATGAAAAGTTCCTAAAAGATTACGTTGATAAAGAGTCTGCTGGAGGATTTATTTTAAATGGACCAGGATGTCCTTTCTTGGAAGACAATAAATGTTTAATTTATAATTATAGACCAGAAGTCTGTCGTTCCTATCCACACTTACACAAGGACAATATTAACCATAGGTTAGACAATATAATTGACAATACATTTCTCTGCCCTATTGTATATAATATGATTGAGGAATTAAAGGATGTACTATCTTATAAATATAAAGAACCTAATAAGTAGCAAGCCTCAGCACCTAAATCATAGTTATTATTTCGATTAAATTTTCTTTTCTTGTAATTATTTTGATAAAATCATAGTACTTATTTTCTTTATTATGAAATAGAAGCCGCTTATAGTCAAAAGGAAAAAAAGTCCTGTTATAACATAGGTCGACCATTTTTGTTCTACAAACATTCTAACATTCCACCATATAGCAGGCATTTTCAATAAATCTTTAACTCCCCACTTTTCTTCTTTGCCTATAGACAAGACATACTTATCTGCATCACCTTTAATATCAAACACAGCCACATAATAATCTCCATCTACAGGGACTTCTATATTCATTTTCTGTTTTTCCCAATACCTTGTCTGAGTGAACGGTTCAAAAAAAGTATTACCTTCCCTTCTATATTGTCTAACAATAATACCTTGTTTATTTGTTAAGGTAATTAATTCTTGAATATTTTCTTTATCTAATCCATCATAGTCTTTACTTAAACCAGGCCCAATAACTGCAATAGTAGGTTCAAAATCCTTTAATCTTTTAATATAAGGAATAAGAACTGACAGATATATCCTTTCTCCTTTCTCAACTGACAGTAATTTATAATAGTCTGTATCAAATGGTTCTGTTAATTGATTATATGCTACCCAGGATATCTGATGATTTTGAATTACTATCGGCTCATCTATGCTAGCTTCCCCTGAGGTGTCTATTGGTTTGTGAGCATTAACATTAAACGTGAAAGTGAATATTACCGTGATAATAAATACTATAACTTGCTTCATTTTGCTTATCTCCTTTATAATATCTTCTCATATAAAAACTTTTTTATTCAATTTATTATGTTTGATAATCCTATTTAAAGTTGATTTTAACTTGCTTTCTCTTCCATTTCTAACCTACTAACAGTAGTAAACTTCTTCCCCAGATTTGAAGCAAAAAACCAGATATTAAATGAAGTAAAAAGAATAAAACCAATAAGAAATAGGAACAAAGGTGATATTAGGTTTACTAAGTAACCAGATACCAACAAGGCAATGGGAACAATTAATTTAACAATACTCAACTTTACACTAATTACCCTTCCCAATATCCTTTCAGGTACTATTTGCTGTAGTAAAACACTTAATGGTATATCAACCCAGGAGACAATTACACCACTTACTAGCATTAATATTGTATAATAAATCAGAGTAAAAATTTGACTAGGGACACTAGGGAAAATAATTAGTGGTAGTGAAAATGCTAAAACCCCAAAAGCAGCTGAGTAATTGATTCTTTTTAATAATTTACTATAACTGATCCTAGCCATTACTTTTTCCACTAATAAAGCCCCAATTATCATTCCAACTGGAAATCCACCCTGAATAATTCCATATATTGATGACTCTACTTCCCAGGTGGTATTTAATAAATATGGTACGGGAACAGTAATTGAAAAACTAAAAACGAAATTAAGTGAAGTGAAAATATATAACAGGGCCTTCATATGCTGTCTTGAAAAGATGTAGTGATATCCCTCTTGCATTTCATACCATATACTCTTTTTAATATTTATACTCTTTTCCAACGTTTCGTTGTTTTTATTATAATTGTAATCAATAAAGACCTCTAGAATAGCTGCCAATATAAATGAAATCCCATTAAATAAAATGAACGATCTCATATCAATAAAGGCATAGATTAATCCACCTACCATAGGTCCGGCCACATAAGAACTTGATTCTATTACTCGAGCCAATGAATTAATACTGACTAATTTCTCCTTACTAACTAGATTAGGCTTAGCTGCCTCTATAGCAATGTCGAAAAATATAGCCAGAACAGTAATTATAAAAGTACTAGTATATACCATAGTAACACTTAAACCATTTCTACCGATAAGTATATAGACCAGCAATAGAAAAATACCATTAATTAAATCAGATCCTACAACCACTATCTTCTTATTAATTCTATCAGCAATAACTCCGGCAAAGGGATTTATTAAAACCATTGGTAATGTATAAAGAATTATGTTAGTAGCAAAGGTCAGTCCAGACCCAGTAGTTTTTAATAAATAAAGTCCAACAGCAAAGGCATATATTGCTGAACCAAATACAGAAATAGACTTACCTGTTAGAAATAAAAAAAGATTTCCCTTCTCTCGATTTATTCGTCTTCTTTTTAATTTGATGTTTGTTTCTGTAGTCATGTTAATTCCCCCTTCTATATTTAAAGTATATATAATGGGGGATACTCAAGCGCAATACCCTTTATTAATTTATTTTTGCTATTAAATACAAAAAGATGGGGTTAACCCCATCTTTTAGCGAGAACCTGATAAGCATATATCTGATCACCCGGTTGAGCGAACTCTTCATACTTTCCATAGCCATCCTTAACATTTTCTATTTTATCTTTATTCTCTTTTTCTAATTCAAATTCTAATTTCAAAAGATTATTTTTAATATTACTATATTTAAAATTATCTCTATATGGCTCTGAGACTATATTATTTAGTCCGAATTTATGATATATAATATAGGTTGCCAGAATAGTAGCTTTCTTCTTAATATACTTTTCAAGTAGAGCAGGTAAGAATTCTTCATTTTCAAAAGAATATGAAGAAGTCCCAGTGAAATCTACTAAAAGATCTACAGCATTAGGCCTAAGGGGTATCTCAGGGAGGTTAGCTGTAATAAAAATAATCTTAGCCTTCTTATCTGTCATTTCCAGCAACTGCTTTAAATAAATATTGGCATAGGGATTTTTATCGATACAGATATAAATATTATCCTCTGATAAGTCATTGTAAACCTGTCTGAGAAAAAAGCCTGAGCCTGATCCAGGTTCCATAATTACCTTATTCTTAATATTTTTAAAATCAAACTGTCGCTGTAACCACTCTAATTTCTGATACAATATATCGATATAATCAGGGTCAACTTCATTTATATATTCTTCAATATGGTTATCTTCTATTTGCTTCTCTATATGCTCATCACCTATTTGTTCATTATTATTAAAATTACTATAAAGGATGCCACCTGTTATCTGAAGACTTTCACCACATTTACAATTTAAACTTCCTTCTATGACCTGATTGTCTATAAGCCGCTCTGCTGTGAGTTTTAAATCACTATTGCAATGTGGACATGCAAATAATGATAGTGCTGATAGATCAATTCCAATTTTTATAATCTTGTCATCATTTATCGATTCTAATTTCAATAGTTCCTCTTTTAATTGACCTTTTGCATATCTTAAATCATCAATCTTCTGCTCTACATCCTGATATTTATTTTTGTATATACTTTGGTAATAGCTATTTTTTTGATATGTACTTAACTTACCAATCCTCTTGAAATTAAAGATCTTTTTTATTTCCTGAAGAGAAAAATCCATCTTCTTTAAATTTAATATCTCCCTCATCTGCTCTTCACATTTTTCATCAAAATTGTAATGACCACCATTTTTTTCAGGGTTTAATAGATTTAGCTCCATGTAATACCTGACCGTATCATTACTAACATCATACCTATTGGCAAATTCGCTTATTTTCATATTATCAGACCTCTTCTATATAATTTATAATACTATTTCCATACCATTATATTTATAGTTCCCAGTCCCTTTGCTTAGCTTTCCAGCTTCTTTAAGCTGTACAAACAACTGATACATTTTACTTATGTAGTCTTTTCCCAAATCTGCTTCATAATGTCCAGATAGTATTTTTGTTATCTTATCATTTCTCTGCACTATTTTATGCAGAGACTTATAGTAGTCTTCAGGGTCATTATTATCAGATGTACAATATAATGCTCCACTATATAAGAAATCACCTACAAATAAATAACCTGTATCTTTTTCATAGACTGATATAGAGCCCGCAGTATGACCAGGTGTATAGATAATTTCTAATTGCCTATCATCTAAGTTTATTGTTTGTCCATTAATAAGCTCTATACCACTTTCTCCATTGTAAATCTTATAATTATTTATATTAAAATACTTTGGTATGTCCTTTTCATTAATATCCCTAATTAAATCTTTTCTAACCTTCTTTAAGGGAGTAAGTCCCCCATTAGCAAGTATTTCCTTTGCCTTTTTATGTAAATATACTTTACTAAACTGTTCCCAATTTCCAATGTGATCCCAGTGTGAATGTGTTACAATCAACCGTCTTTCTTTACTATCAATTCTATCTAAAATATCACCAATCTTATGTAAACCCATACCACAATCAATACAAATATTAAATTTTTGACCGATGATAAAATATATATTAGTTTCTTCATAATGTTTATTTTCACTAATTATATAAGTTCTTTCATCTAATTTTGTAATATCAAACCAATCCATTAATCTAACCTCCTTATTTTGGGTTTATTATATTCATACCTTCCACATTTACAGTGGCAATAATATAAACAAAGAACCAGTAAAACTACCTGATAATCACTTTATATTTTTTTATTTATCCATTCTAAATACTATAGTCTACTTTAAATACAAGCCTGAATAGAAAATTATATATATTTTAATTATACCTTATATAACATAATTTTCAATTAAAAAAAGCTGCTTCTACTCAAATATAGCTGACAGCCTGTAGATATTTTGTTAATTTGGCAATTACATTAGGGATAATCAGGGAAGCAATCCTAGTTTTATATCAACAATGTACTAATCCTTTGGATTACCCCTTTCATCTGTATTCCAGGATTGACTTTCAAAAGCAAGAAAACAGGCATTCCAACAGTCTTCCTCTTTAAAATATATAAAAAAACACCCATCATGGTATATACAATTCTCATCATAATGCTTGTCCCGATTCCCCTGGTTCATATGGACATTGTGAACACCTTGTCCATTATTATTAAAATAAGTACCAAATACATAAATATATATATTTTCGTTGTCTAATGCCATTTTTATATTCTTATCTAAAAAACCCTTTAAATCATTTTCACCTTTAATATCATAAGGTAATGATTTCATTTGATCTTTTTTTAATGAGATACTACGAATATAATCAATAGCAAGGTCAGGGTTTATATTCTTACTATAGTTAATTTCATGAAATCCAGTATCCAGAGTTTTTAAAATATTACTTACTCCAATTTTACAATTTTCTTCAGCATAGTATAAGACTCTGGGATTATTATCATCATTTGATTGACAATTAATCGCTACATCATAACTCTCATTAAGACTTGTCTCTACTACAAGCATATAATGTGGTGTTTTCTCATCAGCTATATCTGGCTCTATATTTCTTACTATTCCTATCAAGACTCCATAATTACATTCAGACATTTTATCCATCCTTATTTTATAATAATATTAAATGCAATATTTTTCATTTAGTTTGAGGTAATTACAAATTATTATTCCCGATTTAAAGCATCTTTATTTGTGATTTTTTTACATTAATTGAGAAAATACTATAAATACTTGTACCATTCTCAATAATACTATTTTATTAGTACTTTTATCTATAAATAGAGACCCTGTATATCATAAACTTATACGGGGTCTCTTCTAATTTAAAATTACTTCTCACTATTTATATCTATGATTTATACTTTCTTATATTTATAATCTTTTATTATTCTATATCTTTTATTAATCTAGTTCATTATAATCATAGTCATAATCGTCACGATAGTCATCATATGGCCAGTCATATGGTGGTCTACCGATCGGTGGTCTTCCGAAAGGTGGCCTGCCATATGGCGGTCTTATTGGAGGTCTTCCAAATGGTGGTCTACCATATGGGGGCCTTATTGGAGGTCTGCCAAACGGCGGTCTACCATATGGGGGCCTTATTGGAGGTCTGCCAAATGGTGG
>JADQBV010000054.1 GCA_016278415.1 Halanaerobiales bacterium | reverse complement strand
GCAGGAATAACATCCCTTTTTTCAGATTTAAACTCAATACAATCTCTATCTGGAATGTTCTCAGCTGTAGGAAACATAGGTCCTTTTTATTTTACTGTTGAAAAAATGTCAAACTTAGCAGCTATCATAAAAATAACTTATATAATTGGTATGTTAGCAGGGAGATTAGAGATCCTCCCTCTCTTCGTTATATTATCAAGAAAATCCTGGAGGGCTTAAAGGTTTCCTGTGAAATTAAAATAAAGTGAAATTTTCATTATCAAATTAAAATAAGGAGTGACATTAAATGTATATTATTATTGCAGGTGGAGGTATTGTTGGAAGAAGCCTTACCAAGATGTTGGTCAAGAAACATGATGTTGTCATCATAGATACTGACCAGAAAATATGTGAACGGATTTATTCCCATTATGGTGCTATTACAATTAACGGTAATGCTACTAAGATAGAAACACTTAAAGAAGCAGGTATTGATAAATGTGATATTGCTCTAGGTGTTATGAGGTATGATTCGGATAATCTAGCCTTCTCCTTACTATCAAATGATCAAGGCGTGAATAAAATATTGGTGCGTATGCGTGAGCCAGAATATAAAAGTGCCTATAAACTAGCAGGTGCAACCAATATAGGTTCAACAACTGACATGATAGTTAACAGATTCCTTATAGATATAGAGCAACCTGACATACGAAAAGTAGCATCTATTGGTGGTGGTGAAGCTGAAATTTCAATCGTGACAATACCACCTAAAGCAAAATGCTCTTCTAAAACAATTTCAGATATTGTCAAAAACCCTGGGTTCCCCAAAGATTGTGTTATAGCTGGAATCTTTAATCAAGAGGAAAATCGTTTAATAATTCCCAGAGGTAATAAAAAAATATATGGCGATAATCAGGTTTTTCTAGTAGCTTCAAAGACAAACATAGAAAAAGCCGCAAAATTTTTAATGAAAACCTAAGGTGATCTCTTCTTCCTCACAGAGCTATAGATTCCAAATAATATAAATATACCCCCAATAAATGTCGTTAGTGCAATTCCTTCTTTAAGTATAAACCATGCAAAGATAGTTGTTAAAACTGGTTCAAAAAGTATTGTAAGGGAAACTATTGTAGCTGGTAATATGCGAACAGAGTAATTCAAAGCAGAATGACCTATAAGTGTAGGCCCTAGGGCTAACCCTAGAAAATAGATGTAATTATAATTGGCGAAACCGGTAAAAGACTGTTTTGTCAGCAGTGAAAATAAGCCCAAAAAAATACAGGCATAAGTATATACTATGTATAGATATGGAACATAATTCATTTTCTCACGAAGACTACGTCCTGTAAACAGGTATGCTGCTGCAAAAAAAGCCCCAGCTAAAGCCAATAAATCTCCTCGAAGCTGTGAAAACAAGGAATTAATATCACCTATACTAATAATAAGACTCCCTAAAAGCGCTAACAGTATTCCCTTTATTATACCCGGATATAAATCATCTTTTGCAAAAAAGTATTCAAGAATATAGGTAAAAAGTGGTTGAAGTGATATAAAGATCACAGCATTAGCCACACTTGTGTATTCAAAAGCACTAATCCACAGATAAAAGTGTATAGCCAAAAAAAAGCCAACCAGAGCAATACGTAAATCAAGAAACCCCTTTAAATCCTTCCTATATTTTATTAACAAATATGGAGTTAATATTAATGAACTAATTAGCATACGATAAAAGGCTATTATTAATGGTGGGGCGGTTGATAATTTAATTAAAATCCCCGAAGTGGATATAACTGTAACTCCAATTCCAAGAATAAGATATATTTTGCTGCGTTTATTTAGCTGCATCTTTCTTCTCCTCTTGAAGACTTATTTGTAATTCTGGCTAATAATCTATTCCATTTCTTCATTAAAATCTAATTTACATCTTTACTATTTATTTGATATTTAAATATGAGTCATTAATATCTAAGACTTTTTAAATTAATTCTATATTACTAAGAGAAATCCTTTAATAATCTTCTATTTTTTTAATTCAGGGAACTAGCCATAAGCTTATTTTATAGCTAAAAATGATTTATAATTTATAATTTCTTAGTAACAATGTTCAAATCAATATTGTTAATTAATTTCTGATCTTTACTCTGATCTAATAATTTGAACTTATTTGACAATAGTAATTGTTATTGATAAACTTATATTAAGAATATCATTATTTTGTAAATATTAGTAATGTACTTAAGTTACAAAATATCCTTTAACAGGACAAACCAAAAGTCCTCTACTTAACAAGAAGGCTAATTCGCAAAAAAATATACAAAGATCAAAATTAATAGTTCTACAACTGCCTGTTCAGTTGTATCTGTTGAGGGCTATATCCCCTTAATACTTGTAACTATAGAACAGACATTATAAGACTTTAAGGAGGTTAATATGAACAGAAACATTAATCAAGATGATGGTAAGTTAGTACTTATTTCAAATGGAGAACCATACGTTCATGAAGAAAGTGAAGATGGTCTATCCTGCCGTAAATTACCTGGT
Organism: Halanaerobiales bacterium; assembly: GCA_016278415.1. The sequence continues at coordinate 3,947 of JADQBV010000054.1, read as the reverse complement.
GGTTTGACTACAGGACTAGACCCTTTAATGAAAAAAGAAAAAGGTCTTTGGATTGCCTGGGGTCGAGGCGATGATGATTTTAAGGCAGTAGATAACAAAAATAGAGTAAAAGTACCTGATGAAAATGGCTATACATTAAAACGAGTTAGGCTATCAAAGGAAGAATTAGATGGATTCTACTATGGATTTTCTAATGAAACCATGTGGCCTATTTGTCATAATTTTATAGACAAAGCTAACTTCAAACATGAATATTGGTCAAGCTATCAAAATGTAAATAAGAAGTATGCCGAAGCAACATTAGAGGATACCAAGGAAAATGATTTAATCTGGGTCCATGATTATCACTTAACATTAGTCCCAAAACTAATCAGGAAGAAAAGGAATAATGCCAAAATTTCGCTTTTCTGGCACATACCATGGCCAAGCTGGGAGTCTTTCAGTACATTACCATGGAAAAAAGAAATAATGGAAGGTCTTCTGGCTAGTGATTTTATTGGTTTTCATACCCCTCATCTGGTCAATAATTTTCTAGTTTGTGCCGGAAAACTAGGTGGAGACATTAATCGAGAAAAGGGTACTATTAATTATAATGGTCATAAAACAGTAGTAACTGCAATTCCTCTTGGAGTTGATTATGAGGAATTATCTTCCTATCGTAAAAAATGTGATATCGAGAAAAACTGTAAAGATATTAAAGAATATTATCATGCTGAAAAGTTAATCTTTGGAGTTGATAGACTAGATTATACTAAGGGTATTCTTGAGCGTTTATATGCTATGGAAAGGTTATTCGAAAAACATCCAGAGTATATTGGGAAAGTCACTTTGGTGCAACGTGTCTCGCCTAGTAGAATCAAAGTAGATGAATACAAAAGAATGCGGGAAGAAATAAATAGAAAAATTGCTTCTATAAATGGACGATTCCAGATAGATGAATGGGTTCCAATTAAGTATTTTCATGGTTCTGTACCACAAAAAGACCTACTACCATACTTTCAAGCAGCAGACATTGCCTTGATTACCCCTTTAATAGATGGTATGAATCTTGTATCCAAAGAATACTTAGCTGTTAAGGAAAATGGGGTTCTGATCTTATCAGAATTTGCCGGAGCAGCAGAAACATTAAAAGATGCCTTAATCGTTAACCCCTATAATATTGAAGAGGTTGCGGATTCTATACATTATGGTCTAGAGATGCCAGAAAATGAACGATTCGAAAGATATAGCAAATTAAAAAATAAGATTTCAAAATATGATATTAATTGGTGGCGAGATGTTTTCCTCCAACGATGGGAGAAAATATATATTGATCAAGAAAAAGGTGCTGAAAATGAAGCAATATCTGTTATCAGATAATAATATAAACGAAATAAGTAGTAAAGTAAAAAATAAAAATATCATTCTGTTTTTGGATTATGATGGTACTCTAGCCCCATTCGCAGAAAACCCTGACAATGCGACACCACTTACTGGTATCATAGAAACAATAGAAAAAATAAATAAAAGCAAAAATGTTTATGTAACTATAATTTCTGGTAGAACACTATCCAGTCTAAATAAACTTATCAATATTCCTAATCTTAATTATGTTGGGACACACGGTTTGGAATATAGATTTGCTAAAAAAGATAATAAAATATCAGAATCTGACAAGCATAAGAGTACAGATGAAAAGATAAAAAATCTCTTAAATAATATATTAGAATCTACAAAAGATGTTCTGCCAAAAATCCGTAGCTATTTTGAATACCTAAAAAACAACCACCATGGAGTAGAATATGAAGATAAAAAATATACACTGACATTACACCATTCACCATCATATCAAATCGGAAGGGTAATGGAGTATCTAGAGTCGACAATTAGAAATACTCAACTAGAAATTATAAAAGGAAGAAATATTATTGAAGTACGCCCCAGTGGGTGGAATAAGGGTAAAGCTGTTGAATTTATATTAGAGAATATACTCAATAAGGAAATTAAGCAATCAGAAAAAGATTATCTAACAATATATATCGGTGATGATACTACAGATGAGGATGCCTTTAATGTTTTATCGGGTATAAATGTATATGTTAAAAATGAAGATGATTTACAAACTGCCGCTGATTTTTACCTGTATAACCCTAAAGATGTATTAACTTTCCTGGATATTATAGGGGAAATTTTGTAATAGATGACACAGTTAATCGAAATATTAATGGCAAACCCCATTAATATAATTAAACTAAAACATACTTATTCAAACTTCGCACCTACTCAAATTATTCTTGGATTTTCCTAGTTAGCCATTTGCTGAATAAACGTTAAAAAACTCCCCTTTCTAGAAAGACATTTTCTAATCTGTCTAGTTTAAGGGGAGCTATTTTATATTAGTCTATATTTATAGCTTCTTGCCTATCAATTCCCGTAAATACTTACTAAATTCATCATTGAGATCATCTCTCATTAACGCAAATTCAACTGTTGCCTTTAAAAATCCAAGTTTATTACCTACATCATATCGCTCACCTATAAAGTCATAACCCTTAATTGAGTTTTTCTTTAGTAGGGTTTTTAGAGCATCTGTTAACTGTATTTCATCATTACGTCCTGGTTTTGTCTCAGCAAGGATATCAAATATATCCGGTGTTATAATATACCTACCCAATATTGCAAGATTTGATGGTGCCTCTTCTATAGTCGGCTTTTCAATCAGGTCACTTATCAAATATTCCCTATCCTGCTCTTCTGTATATTTTATAATACCATATTTGTTTACATCTTTTTCAGGCACTCTTTGTACACCTATAACTGGGTGGTTTTCCTTATCAAATATATCAATCATTTGACCAATAACAGGCTGCTCAGCAACCATCACATCATCGCCCAACAAGACAGCAAATGGTTCATTTCCTACAAAAGTCCTGGCACAGTATATTGCATGTCCCAAACCCTTCGGATTCTTTTGTCTAACATAATGTATATCAACCATTTCAGAAATATTACGCACCATTTTTAATAAATCATCTTTTCCCTTTTCCTCTAAAGCCAACTCCAATTTTAGAGACTTATCAAAATGATTTTCAATAGCCCTTTTACCTTTACCAGTTATAATCAAAATCTCTTCTATTCCAGAATTAACAGCTTCTTCAATTATATACTGTATAGTAGGCTTGTCCACAATAGGCAACATCTCTTTTGGTTGTGCTTTGGTGGCAGGTAACATCCTTGTTCCCAGACCTGCAGCAGGAATTATCGCCTTCTTGACTTTAATAAAAATCATCTCCTTCAAATATATTGCTGTTTTTTATGATTATTCAACTCACAAGACTAAACTATGTACTTATTATTTACTATAGTATCAGTAATCATTATTATTATAGCATATACGCTTACAGTTGCAAGTTATGAAACAGATATTTCAGGGGATTCATTAGTTAGTTCAATTTCTCGCCCCTGGTGATTTAGTGTTAAACGCTGACCTGATATCAACTCATAACTAACAGTTTCTTTTTCAACATGTACTTTCAAATGACAATTTCTGTACCATATCTTAAATTCATAAGAATCCCAGTCGTCTGGTAAATATGGCGAAAAATTTAATACCCCTTGATAATTTCTTAAACCAGCAAATCCATGTACAAAGGATAACCAAGAACTCCCCATAGCCGCTAGATGAAGACCTTTCCAAGTGTTTTCATTAAAGTCATCTAGATCTAATCTTACAGTTTGAATGAAGTAATCATAGGCTTCCTGATAATACCCAACTTCTGCAGCGATTATACTGTATATTGAAGGTGACAATGATGAATCATGAGTAGTCCTCGGTTCATAATAATCATAATTAGCCTTTTTTTCTTCAAAAGTAAACTGATCTCCCAATAAAAACATCAACAAAATTACATCTGCCTGTTTTATAACCTGATAACGCCAGATAGTCAAGGGATGCCAATTTGCAACAA
>JADQBV010000034.1 GCA_016278415.1 Halanaerobiales bacterium | reverse complement strand
CGATGGTCTTCACCGCTGATGCAGTGAAAGAGAATAATCCGGAAAGTAAAGTAGTTTTTATAGGCCCCTGTATCTCCAAAAAGCTCGAGGCACTGAGTAAAGAGGTTAGAGAACACGTTGATTTTGTAATTACCTTTGAAGAGCTGGCAGCCATATTTGTTGCAGCTGATATCGAGTTAACTCAAATAGAAGAGGAGAATGACATCAATGATGCTTCTTACTATGGCCGGGCCTATGCTAATGCTGGAGGAGTATCCAGGGCGATTCAGGCCAATCTGGCTGAGTTGTACAATCAAGAGGTTATGATTGCAACGGCTGATGGATTGAGTGATTGCAAAAAGATGCTGCTAAAAGCAGTACATGGTCAGTATAATGGTTACTTATTGGAAGGCATGGCCTGCCCTGGGGGCTGTGTTGGTGGTCCTGGGACGCTACTGTCAACGAAAAGGGGAACCAGTAATGTAGAGAAGTTTGCAAGTAAATCACCCTATAAATTTGCGTTTGATAATCTGGTGATAAAGGAATGTTAACTACAAAAAGTTGTAAAAAAAGACAAAACACATTCTTGCTCACTCCTGATGGACAGTAAAATATTTTAAAAATCAACATTTTCAATATAATTTTTGGATGGAGGTAAAGGAGATATTGTAACATAAAGAATCAGTGTTTCTAGACCGGTATTAGTAACTGACATTTTCTCTGCTCCATCAAGCTGTAGCAGATTACCCTGGTCGATGGCTACCGGTTCCCCATCTGCCAGGACATCTGCCTGGCCTTTGATTACCTTAAGAAGTACAGTACAGTTAAAATGTGTATGTTCAGGTAAAGATTCTCCTTCAGCAATATTAAGAATAAAGGCTACTGTATTTTCATCACTAAATATGATTCTTTTGGCTATTTTCATTTCAGGTTCTACTATGTAATTACTAAGTTTAAAATACTGCATATTAACACCCCTATATCTTTTTTATCAATCATTTTTTCAGCTACATTATTTTGCTCATCTACCCTGGAAAATTATGAATAATAGTAGACTGGCTAAAACTCCCTAAGGAGGTTGCTACTCGGATTAAACATTAATCTATATAAGCTTTTTTACGTAAAAACCACTTTTCCATCATATAGATGATTATAATAGAAATAATTGAAATGATTACAACTAATATATCTTCTATACTCTTCACCCAGATAAAGGCACTCAATATAAGTACATCAAAGATTATTGCTGTTAAAACAATTATCGGATTCGCTTTAACTTTCTTTCTTACATTTTTTAATACACCCCAATGGATAAGTATGTCCATTACAAGATAAAGTATTGTACCCATTGAAGCGATTCTAGTTAAATTAAAGAAAATTGTCAGGGCCATTGCAATTACAATAGTGTATACTAATGCATGTTTTTGAATAGTTCCAGGCATATTAAAATGTTTGTGGGGAATCAGTGTCATTTCTGTAAGCACTGCTATCATACGAGAGACTGCAAAAACACTTGCAATCGCCCCTGAAACGGTTGAAATAATTGCAATAATTACAGTGAACCAAACACCTATACTGCCTAATGCTGGTCTTGCTGCTTCAGCAAGGGCATAATTCTTTGCTTTAATAATACTTTCTAATGGAAGATTGCTTGAAACAGCCCAGGCCAATAAAAGATAAACCAGAGCACTTATAAATATTGAAATCATAATAGCCCTTCCTACATTTACATTTGGATCAACAATTTCAGAACCACTATTTGTGATTGTAGTAAAACCTTTAAATGCCAAAATAGTTAAAGCAACTGCAGCACCATAATCCAGTATGCTGGAATTTACAATTCTACCGTTCGTTTCAGCCGGGGTAAAAGAAAACCCGACTACCCACAGGGCCAGAATTGCAAATATACACAATCCAACAACTTTTAATAACGTAATCGTGGAAGTGAATGTTTGAATGAATTGATTGCTTAATATGTTGACAAAAAAAGCAAAAGTCAGTAAAGCTACCCCTAGAATTGGTACTAAAAATTCTAATTTGGTAAAATTAAAGAGCTGTAATGTATAAGTGCCAAATGTCCTGGCAACAAAGCTCTGACTGATAACCATTGAAAATGCCATAAGCATGGCTGCAGATACAGAAAGTGCATTTTTACCATATTCTTTTATTAAAAATGTACCAATTCCACCAGCCGAAGGAAACTCTTTACTGAGTTTAATATATGAATAGGAACTAAATGCAGTAGCGACTGCTCCAATAATAAACATAAAGGGGAACCAATTTCCACCAAGTTCTGCTACCTGTCCCATCAAAGCAAATATTCCTGCACCTATCATTACACCAATCCCTAAACCAATTGCACCTGTTAAAGTAATACTATTCTTTTTATACTGTGTCATTAATAGCACCTCAAATTTTACGTTTTTTCCTGTCTAAACGATAGGTTTTGATTAGATATTTTAGATAATAAAAATCTGGAACCACTCACTGGTACGGATGGGTAATCTGCTCCAGATTGTTCATGTATATGTTTATTGTTTTCCCAGCATGGATAATATATACTTACTTCTTCAAAAGAAAAAATCTTTATTATATCCTTGAATAGGGTATACTGATATTAATATACCCTTTATTCAGTCCAGCAAAAGAAGATAAGTTCTAATTATGATAAGATGATTTTTGTCTGCAGAAATTTTATGAATGTAAGGAAGGAGTGGATTCTTTGAATAAGGAATCTAGTAATAAAGACCAAGATTATGAGCACCATAAAAATAGTAATCATCAACACCATGGCAATATGAGCCAAGAAGATAAAGCAGGTTCAAATACTGCTCACCAGGAACATTAACAACAAAACAATCCTAGACATCAAAACCATAATGCTGGAGAACATGAAGGTCATGACCATCATGCTATGATGGCAGAAGATTTTAAGCGTAGATTTTTTATTTCATTAGTCATTACTTTTCCCATCTTACTTTTATCACCAATGATTCAAATGTTCTTAGGTGTTTAAATGGTTGTTTTACATAGCTGTTGTGGCTGGAACTATAACTTTTACCGTATGGATGTTTCTGGATAAGGGTATTAACTTTACCATGGAAAGGGCAGTAACAGTAATTATTATATCTTGTCCTCATGCACTAGGACTTGCAACACCTCTTGTTACTGCTGTTTCAACCAGTATTGGGGCAAAGAGAGGTTTATTAATTAGAGATAGAGCAGCCTTTGAAAGTGCAAGAAATTTAAATTCAGTTGTATTTGATAAGACAGGAACCCTCACTGAAGGAGAATTTGGCATCACAGATATCAAAGAAAGAAACAGTTTCACGGTGAAATAGATATTGCAATTCCAACTGGTACCCATGTCAGGGCGGTGGCCGCTGGTAAGGTAATACAGAGTGGTTGGGTAAATGGATTTGGCTATACTATAGTAATAGATCATGGAAAGGAAGTAAGAACACTATATGGACATAATTCTCGACTCTTATTGTCATCAGGAGATAGTGTTAGAAAAGGGGATAGAATAGCTTTATTTGGAAGTACAGGAGAAAGTACAGGTCCACATCTCGATTTTAGAATTTGTTTAAATGGGGAAACGGTAAATCCCCGTAATTATTTACCATAAAAGTAGGGAATTATTAAGGTTAAAATAAGGAAGGCTACTATCTTAATTTCCAAGAAGTAGCCTTCTTTTGTAATGCCTAGAATATGTTTTTACACTTCTGGATAACTTTCTGGCACCAATAATTTTCTATTCTTATAAGTTGGACGTTAGGACAATTAATTCTGTTTTCTTAAGTTTATATAATACAAATAAACTTTAATACTTTAAATTAACTGTCTAAAAAACATAAATCACAAGAGGTTTCACTTGACAAACTCAAAATATAATGATATTTTATACTTAATACGGGATACCGGTATGATGTAGTATAAATGTTTTTCTCCATAATCTATGTTGAGGTAAGGTGATGAAGATATGTTACCAAGGATTTTATTTGATTTAGGATTTATTAAGATCTATACATTCGGGTTTACAGTTGCATTAGGGATTCTCTTAGGTACTTATTTTTCTTTGCAATTGGCAAAAAAGAAGGCGATTTCAAAAGAACTAATTATTGATACTCTACTTTACGGTTTCATTGCAGGTATAATAGGAGCAAGATTAATATATATCCTATTAAATCTCTCTGAATATTTAGCAGAGCCAGCCAGGATAATCCATATTGAGGCTGGCGGAATGTCCTTACATGGTGGATTATTAGGAGGCTTGCTGGTAGTTATTTACCAGGGAATAAAAAATAAGGTATCTATCTGGGATATATTAGATGTGTTATCACCTGGAACTGCACTGGCTATAGCAATTGGCCGTATAGGCTGTGACTTATATGGTATACCTACAGACGTACCCTGGGGTATATATTATCAGGGAGTAAAAGTACATCCAATTCAGGCATACTCATTTCTATTTAATCTAGGTTTATACTATTACCTATGGCGTAAAAGTAAAGATAATATATTCAGAGGTGCTATATTTTTAAGATTTATAATTGTATATTCAGTTTTCCGTTTCTTCCTTGAATATGTTCGAGGGGGAGATTTTATCTGGGACTTATTCAATGCCGGACAGATAACGAGTATTGCTCTGATGTTAATAGCTGGACTGATATATTGGAATAACTTCAGAAAGGCAATTAAATAAAGTATATATTGTTATTGGGCTAATCAATATATATTTTTAGAATAGAAACTATTAAATAGAGATCATTAAATTTAGGAGATGAGAAAAAATGAATTCAATTTGCTGTGATGAAAAGAAAAAACTAATACTTAGGCTAAGAAGACTGGAAGGACAGATTAGAGGGATTCAAAGAATGGTAGACGAGGATAAATATTGTGTAGATATTCTGACTCAGATAGTGGCAGCCAAGGGGGCTTTACAGAAAGTGGCTTTAAAAATACTTGATGACCATATGCACGGCTGTGTTCAGCAAGCGATTCAGGAAGAGGATGCGGAGAAAAATGAAGAGATAGTCAATGAGCTGATGACTGTACTGGCTAAATTCTCCTCATGATTGAGAAAACGAGAAATAAAATATGAGTGAGATATTATATGTTTCCTTAATTGGTTTGGTGACAGGTATATTTGGCACAACAGGCGGCGGGCTAATAGTAATTTTGATAAAGAAGCTTAATGAAAAACTATTGAGTTTTGTACTTGGATTTTCAGCAGGTATCATGACAGTAGTAGTTTTTTTAGACTTAATACCGGAAGCATTAGCTGTTGGATCGATCTGGACAACCCTTTCTGGTATCATCCTGGGTAGTATTTTGATAGCATTATTAAACCTTATTTTTCCACACCATCAGTTCTCGGGACAGGAAGAGAAGATTAAATATCTTAAGACAGGTTTGTTACTTGCTTTTGGCATTGCAATTCATAATATACCAGAAGGACTGGCAATAGGTGCAGGTTATAGTGCTGGTAGTTCATTGGGTCTGGGCCTTGCAATTATAATGGGAGTTCAGAATTTACCTGAGGGAATGGCTGTTGGTACTACCCTTACACTTGGTAAGATGAGTAATATTAAAGTAATTATGATTACAGCCCTCTCTGGTATACCAATGGGTATCGGGGCTTTTCTAGGTTCTTATTTAGGGGGGATCTCGGATATGATTTTATCATTATCTCTTGGTTTTGCTGCTGGAGCTATGCTTTATATTACTTTTGATGATCTTATACCTGATGCACATGAAAAGACAGAGGGCATGACGGCTATCATGGGTATTTTAAGTGGAGTAGTACTTGGGCTATTGTTGACAAATTATTTGTAAATGAACCTAGAGTATCACGTTAATCTTCAACCCTAATACTAAAGATAACACGAAAAAATACGACAAAACCTACCAATTTCATTTGACAAATAAATAGTGCTATGTTATAGTTAATTTATACCCTATAGGGGTAGGAGGTAGTTTGTTTTTAAGGAGGTGACTTAAATGGCTAAAGATCCAGTATGTGGAATGGATGTAAACCCAGAAGAAGCAGCTGCTACTTATGAGTATAATGGTGAAAGCTATTACTTCTGTTCAGATCATTGTAAACATAATTTTGCAGAAAATCCAGATAAATATGTAGAGTCAGATGACTGTTGTCACTAAATAATAAATATAGATGATTTATTGCTAAAAATTGATAACCCTGATTAGAGGCCCGGTCTTCTGAAGGTCGGGCCAATATAAAAGATCCTTTATTTTATAATAAAGGTAACAAATAAAAGTTATGAATTTATTTCATAGTTACTTGACAAACTAAAATGAAAGTGTTATATTGAGTACATAAGATACCTAGTAGGGGTATTGAATGTATAAAATAAATTGTAATAACTTATATGGAGGTGTATTAATAATGGCAGAAAAAGGAATGGCATTAAAGAAAGCAATATTACAGTTAGAAGGAATGACTTGTTCCAGCTGTGCTCAAACAATAG
>JADQBV010000038.1 GCA_016278415.1 Halanaerobiales bacterium | reverse complement strand
ATCGTAAGTATAATAATTATTTCTATACTTTTAATATATAGATATAAAACAGCTAATGATAGATTTTTAGATATAGCAATGGCTTTAATAATTGGAGGTGCTATAGGAAATCTCATTGACCGTATAAGATATAGTTATGTCATTGATTACCTTGATTTTCGTATATGGCCGGTGTTTAATCTGGCAGATTCTGCCGTTGTAGTAGGTGTAGGTATTTTAATAATATATCTTTGGCAATTAGAGGAAGATATACAATCTGAGGGTGATAGAGATGCCTGAGAAAATTTATCGTGTTTCTGAAGCAGATAAAGCCCTTAGGATAGATAAATTTTTATCAATGCAAAATGACAATATATCAAGATCATATATTCAACAATTGATTGATGATAAAATGGTTACTGTTAATGGTGATACTGAAAAGAGTAGCTACAAGTTGAAATTAGATGATGAAGTCAAATTAATAATTCCTAAACCTAAAAAACCGGAAATTGAAGCCACGGAAATGGAACTGAATATTATTTATGAAGATGATGATATTATTGTTATTAATAAAGCGCCAGGTCTGATTGTACACCCTGTACCTGGAAATTGGGATAATACACTGGTTAACGGTCTTTTGGCATATAGTGATGATCTCTCGGGTATTAATGGAGTAAAAAGACCTGGTATTGTTCATAGATTAGATAAAGATACATCTGGTGCCCTTGTGGTTGCTAAAAATGATCAAAGCCATCGAGAACTAGTTAAACAATTTAAAAAAAGAGAAACTATGAAAATATACCGTACTATTGTTAAAGGCATTGTACCACATGATAAAGGCACTATTGATGCACCTATAGGTAGAGACCCTGTTGAAAGGAAAAGGATGGCAGTTGTTAAGGATAACAGCAAAAAAGCCGTTTCCCACTTTACTGTATTAGAGCGTTTTAAATCACATACATATCTAGAGGTTAAGCTTGAAACAGGTAGAACTCATCAGATTCGCGTCCATCTTTCTTATATGGGCTACCCGGTAATGGGTGATGATAAATATGGGAGAAAAAAACCCAAAAAGAACTTTAATGTAGATAGACAATTATTACATGCATACAAACTAGGATTTAATCACCCTAGGACAAATAAATGGTTAGAGTTGAAAGCAGAACTACCAGAAGACTTTGTAAAAATATTAGGGATTCTTGTAGAAAAAACTTGACATAATACACTAATATTTGATATAGTTATATCAAATAAATGGTTCTTTTTAAATTAGTCCTGTGAGGCTAGTAATGGAGACGGAATATCTGAAACAACAACTCCTTGCCTGCAGTGTAAGGAGTTTTTTTCTTCTAAGGGGGCCTTAAGAGAGGAGAGATTTATGGAAAAAGATTTAAAGTTAAAGAAAAAATTAGTTGATGATGATGGCATTCGACGTGCATTAACCAGAATTGCACATGAAATTGTTGAAAAGAATAAAGGGACAGATAATCTGGTAATCATAGGAATACGAACAAGGGGAGTCCCTTTAGCTAAAAGATTAGCTAAACGAATTAACGATTTTGAAGGTGTAGAGATACCTGTAGGAATATTGGACATTACTCTCTATCGCGACGATTTATCTATGGTTGCTCAACAACCTATAGTACACAAAACAGAAATTCCCTTTGATATAAATGGAAAAAATGTTATTTTAGTAGATGATGTTCTTTATACTGGGAGAACTGTTAGGTCTGCTTTAGATGCCTTAGTGGATTTAGGACGACCACACGCAATACAATTAGCTATCGTAGTTGACCGAGGACATAGGGAATTACCTATCAGAGCTGATTATGTTGGAAAAAATATACCCACATCTGAAGAAGAGGTAGTCAGTGTCAACTTAAAAGAGATAGATGGTCAGGATAGTATTTTATTATTGTCAACGGAATAGTTGAAAAAAATGAGTTTATAATTACTAATTATAATAAATATTATCTCTGCTTTATAAAGAATTATAATGCGGTTAATTGAAAATCTAATAAATACCCTTGAAATTAGTCCGGTGAGGCTGGTAAGGGTGGAAAATTACTTTGAAAAGTACCTTCTGCCATTAACAATTCCGGCTAGAAGGTTTTTTGTTGCAGTTAAATATTAATAAACTAACAAAATTTAGGAGGAATTAATAATATGAATTTCTTTAAACAGACAAAAGTTAATTATAATGACATTAAGAAGAATAAAGTTCCTGGTTATGAAGTAGGCGTATTAGCCCTTCAACATATGTTCGCTATGTTTGGTGCTACTATCTTGGTACCTTTAATTACTGGATTGAGTCCAGCTGTGGCTTTATTTACATCCGGACTGGGTACTATTATATTTCATCTAATCACTAAAGGTAAAGTACCAGCTTATCTTGGTTCTTCTTTTGTTTTTATAGCCCCACTGGCATTATTAGTAAGTAAGGGAAATGTATCAGGAGCTATGGCTGGAGTAGTTGTTGTTGGCTTAATATATGTATTAATGTCCATTTTAATTAAGGTGATTGGTACAGGTTTCTTTAGAAGATTATTACCTCCTGTTGTTATTGGACCAGTAATTATGACTATTGGTCTAGGTTTGGCTAGTGCAATCAAGAGTTATGTTGATGTTTCGCCTAATGTTGCCAAAAATATGACAGAAGCAGTTTTATTTGTTAGACAAACTCAACACATATTGACAGCGCTTATTACATTAGGTATAGTAATAGGTGTATATATGTTTGCAAAGGGTATTTTTAAAATCATTCCAATTTTGATGGGAATTATTGGTGGCTACTTATTTGCTATGACTCAGGGACTAGTAGATTTTACTCCTATTCAGCAGGCGGCATGGTTTGCAATACCTAGTTTCTCTTTTCCACAATTTAGTGGTAATCTTCAAGCAATTACTTTGATAGCTCCCTTAGCGATTGCTACAATGGTGGAACACCTTGGAGATATTGAGGCGATCGGGAGAACAACAAAAAATGATTTTATCAAAAAGCCTGGTTTACACAGGACATTAATGGGTGATGGTATTGCAACAATTATAGCTGGATTATTCGGTGGACCTCCAAATACAACATATGGGGAAAACACTGGGGTACTAGCTTTAACAAAGGTACACAATCCATTTATAATTTTAATGACAGCAATAATAGTATTCTGCTTTAGTTTTATTGGTAAATTTGGTGCACTAATTCAAACTGTACCTACACCTGTTATTGGAGGCATTTCTATACTCTTATTTGGATTAATAGCATCTATTGGTTTAAGAACACTTCGGGAAAATAATGTAGATTTAAATAATAATAGAAATCTTGTAATAATCTCTGTGATACTTATTTTGGCATTAAGTGGTATTGAAATAAGCTTTTGGCAGTTTAGTTTTAATGGAATGGGTCTTGGTGCAATTATAGGAGTAATACTAAACCTAATTTTACCCAAAAATGTTAACATATAATTTTTATAAAAATATATAGTATTGTTATTAATATATATATCAAAAACCCTCAGCTTGTATCGAGGGTTTTTGATATTTAGCAAAATATAAAATAACAAATATTATTTTCTGATAATAAGAGATGCAGGAATATTAGGATTTTTAACGAATAATATTTTAGGTTTATTTTATAAATTATTGTGTTTAAATATAAATATAAAGTTACATAAATTGATTATTGTGAAATATGCTAAATAATATGATTGATCTATCAATCATATTATCTAATCTTAGCATTAATTTTTAAAGATGAGGTGTTTAAAATAGAGTATAAAAGTTTAAATAATAATATTGCTATAATATCAGGATTTAATAATGTTGGAGTTATAAAAAATGGTACAGAAACTGTATTAATCGATAGTGGTCTTGAAGATAGGGCTGCTAAGACAATCTGTAAAATTCTTAAAGATCAGGGTTTAAGTCCATCTGCTATTATTAATACGCATTCACATGCTGACCATTGTGGTGGTAATAATTATCTACAACAGAATTATGGTCTTGAAATATTAAGTTCCCCTATAGAAAAGGTCTTTATTGAGAATCCTTGCTTAGAACCCTTATGTTTCTTCTCTGGTTCAAAGCCTATTAAAAAATTAGAAAATAAGTTTTTGCAGGCTACTCCCTCTAAAGTAACAAGAGTGGTTAAAGGGGGAGATAGTATTAGACTTAATGGTTTAGATATAAAAATTATCCCCGTAGCAGGTCATTCAATAGATCAAATTGGAGTTGAGATAGATAATGTTTTATTCTGTGGTGATTCCTTTTTTTCAGAGCATGTTTTGGAAAAATATAAGTTACCCTTCCTTATTGACCTTGATAAATCTTTAGAAACACTTAAATTACTTAAGAAAAGTAATTATCAGATATATATTCCTTCACACGGTCAGGCAACTGAAGATATTCAAACAATAGTTGATTTGAATATTGCTAAGATTAAACAGATAGAAAGGGATATTATGTCTATACTGGATACAGAGAAAACAACTGAAGAAATGTTGAAAGATCTCTTTAACAAATATAAGATTAGTATATCTGGACCACAGCAATATTATTTATTGAATACCACTGTGATGGCCTATATATCATCATTAACAAATAGGTCTATAGTTAAGACAGGATTAAAAGATAATATTATAACTTGGAAACTGATGTAAAGGGGAGATAATAGTGAAGACATTTCTAAAAGATGGTTATAAAAGAAAAAAAGGTCAACCGCCTGGTACCCTTCTTCATATTGGTGAACAGACAGATGCTGCAGTATCACTTTCTACTATAAAATATAATCAGGATAACTTTAATGAGGATAAGGATATATCCCTTGATAAGATAAATTTAGAAGATGATGGTTTTATAAAGTGGTATGATATTGTTGGGGTACATAATGCTGATGTAATGTCTGATATTAATGAAATATTAGATATACATCCATTGATTATGGAAGATATTATGAATACTGATCAAAGAACTAAGATGGAAACATATGGTGATTGTTTGTTTACAGTTTTGAAAATGTTGCGTTATGAAAAAGGTGATCAAGAAATAGATGTAGAACAGGTTAGTATTGTTAGTGGAAATGACTATTTAATCTCATTTCAAGAGGAGGAAGGGGATGTCTTTGATTATGTCAGGGAGCGTATTCGTCTAGGAAAAGGGAAAATTAGAAAGATGGATTCAGATTATTTACTATATGGCCTAATGGATGCAATTGTTGATAATTATTTTGTAATACTTGAGTCCATTGATGAAGAAATTAATCTCTTAGAAGAAGAAATTTTATCTGCAGTTAAACAGGAAGAATTGGAAGAAATTCATCGTATAAAATCACAATTGTTGACTCTTCACCGTAGCACATTGCCCTTAAGGGGTGAAATCAATACAATCATAAAAAATGAAAGCAAACAACTTTCTGAAGGTGCAATTTTTTATTTCAGGGATATATATGATCATGTTATAAGGATTCTTGAACAAATAGACTCATATCGTGAAACTATGAATAATTTGTTGGATGTATATCTATCATTAAATAGTAATAAAATGAATGAAGTAATGAAGATATTAACCATTATTGCTACTATTTTTATGCCCTTGACAATGATTGCTGGTATATATGGGATGAATTTTGAATATATGCCTGAATTGGAATGGTTATGGGGGTATCCAGCTGTGCTTCTCTTGATGGCTGTAATAGCAGTGATTATGTTAATATTTTTTAAACGGAAGGATATGCTTTAAGCTCTTCTCTTAGTTTAAATAAGGCTGCATCTTGTTTTTTAGCTTCAATCATTACATCAAAGTTGTGTCCTTTGGCGATACTAAGAAAATCTAAAAAATCTTTGCTATTAATATATTTGGCATGACTCAATTGATCCTTTGTACTCTTCGGACTGGAGAAGTGTATTTTGGGAGGACGGTTAAGTTGATCCCAGGTTGAGAATATATCTTCTAGATATTCTTTTAAATTTTCTCCTTGATTGTAGCATTTGTGGTGATGGACATCTAGTACCATTGGACGTTTAATTTTCTGGCATAATTCCAGTACATCACTAACAGAATATGATGTATCATCATTTTCAACTACTAATCTATTTTGTACACCTGAAGGTAGTTGTTGAAAATTATCCACAAATCGCTGTAGTGATTTGTCTTTATTTCCGTAAACTCCACCTACATGAGTGACCATAACGGCATTATTATCAAAGCCCATTGCTGATAGCATTTTATCATGATATTTTAGGTCTCTTATGGAGTTTTCAAATATTTTTTGTTTATTTGTGTTTACGACTGTATATTGTCCTGGGTGTGTGCTTACTTTAATTTTATTTTTTTTAGCGATACTACCTATTTTGCTAAGTTCGTCATTTAATGTTTTAGTAAAATCCCATATTTGGCCTATAGGATGGTTAGCTAGTGGTATTAATTGTGATGAAAAACGATATAGTTTAATATCTTCAGCCACATTATGCCATAAAAGACGTATTGTATTTTTCAAATTTTCCCGTGCTACACGTTCAAGTC
>JADQBV010000198.1 GCA_016278415.1 Halanaerobiales bacterium | reverse complement strand
CAGCGACGACAGCGACGACAGCGACGACAGCGACGACAGTGACGACAGCGACGACAGCGACGACAGCGACGACAGCGACGACAGTGACGACAGCGACGACTCAAGTGAATCTTCATTACCGGCACAAGTGACTTTTGCCGATGTCGATAATAAAAATGCAGGACAGATATTTGATGTATCGGATTTTATCTCCAATCTTAATAGCATAGACGGACAAACTGTTACAGATCGTACATACGCTGTTACTATAAGCAGCAATTTGGAAGGGGTTTTGCTGGGACCTTCTGATGTTGGTTTTGTAAGCGGTAGTCCAACAGCTGCAGTTGAAATCCGTCTCAATACCGCGGGTGAACATACCTTGACGCTACAAGTAGGTGAAGCTCAGGATACGGCCACCGTTCATATATTATCTGGAGCGGCAAGCAAATTGAAGCTTACTAGCAGTGAAACGATACAAGCAGGAGAAGCTGCCAACTTTACAGTAGAAGTACAGGATGCTTATGGAAATCCTGCATCTGTAAATTATGGGCTTACTAATGTCATCGCGGTTACAAACAATGCAGGGATACTAACACCAGTGGAAGTCGGCATTCTGGAAAATGAAAGACAGACGTCCTTTACCTGGGGTTGTACTGAGGCTGGAATATACACCTTGACTGCGGCCGCAGATGGATTGGTCTCTTCGGAATATGAAATCACAGTTGAACCGGCTGAGGTCAATGAAGTGTTAATAAATCATGAATATATCGATTCACTTACTGTTGGGGAACAATTGGAATTTTATGCATCTGCTTATGATCAATATGGAAATGTAATTACTTTTGAAGCCGATGATTTTTTATGGACTGTAGACGACAATGTAGCCGACAATGGCACTTTTTTGAAATATACTGCAGGGACATATTATGTAGCTGCTAAGTTAAACGGTGTTCAATCAGAAGTAAAAACAGTTGAAGTTGTTGTGGGTCAAGAGGATTCAGTGAGCCTTATAGGCCTCCCCGCCCAGTGGACGGCTGGACAAAGCATTAATTTCATGGATAATGATTCAGGCTACTGGATTTTACTGCAAGATCAATACGGAAACAATGTGGTTGATGGACCATATGATGTTACCATTAGAAGCGACAGAGAAGAGTCTCTGCTGTTTGAGGGTGTACAAGTTGAATTTACTGACGGAAAGTCTGGAACCCAAGCTCCCGGAAGTAATACAATTGCTATTCCGATTCGACTAACTAAAGCGGGGGAGCATGTTATAACCATACAAGCAGGAATGGCTCAGTCCACAGTTACAGTCTGGGTTGACCCAGATATAGCCAATGAATTTGTCTTTATTAAGGGAAATTCTTCTGTAGCAGCTGGGGAATCCATCGATTTAACCCTGGGAATTATTGACGAACACGGAAATCCAACCGACGTTCACAGTGGATTAACAAATGTAATCTCAGCGGACGGAGGAACAATAAGTCCTGAGTCAGTCGATATCGATTCGGGACAGAGTCAAGCTGGTTTTACTTTCATCAGTAATGAAGCGGGCAATTATCAGATTACAGCATATTACGACCCTATGACACCTGCATCTTGTAATATTGCTGTATACCCAAGAACTCCTGCTGCATTGACTATAGGGGTCATACCCACGCAGGAATTGGAAGAACCCTTTGATTTAGTGATGACTTCCTTAGAGGATGCTTATGGCAATGGACTTTTGGACGGTACTTACCATTTACAAATAGCCAGTAATAGGGAAGGTTACATATTTGACGATAATGCTTCATTTACCACCGGCGCTTTTACACCGACACCGACCATTAAACTCAATACTCTGGGAGACCATTCATTATCTATTTGGGTCAACGACCTAATGGTTGCCGATGGTGTATCAGTGGAGGTAATAAAGTATGACGTAAGCGGAGTCAGCATTAGTCCGGTAGGACCCTTGTCAATAAAGATAGGGGAGACTGAACAATTAAGTGCGACAATCACTCCTTCTTATGCCACATATCCTCATGTCATATGGTCATCCAGTGACGAGACTATAGCGAAAGTAAATGCCAATGGTCTTGTAACAGGTATCGGCAAGGGAACTGCTAATATTATAGCTACTTCGGAAGACGACCCATATTTTGAGGCTAGTATTGCAATAGAGGTTAATTATGTGGATATCACCGGGAAAGGAACAAGAGAAGAACCTTTCGTTGTCTATACTTTTGCAGGGTTAGAAAAGATAGGTACCGACGGCTATGTCGTCTATAAAACAACATTAGGCCCAGTTTACTACGAGCTAGGTGCCGATATTGATGCCAGCAAAACAGGGAATCTTGACTATAACGACGGAAAAGGATGGAAGCCAATTGATACACTTAGAATGCAATTCAATGGAAATGGACATAAAATCAGCAATCTTACTATCAATCGATCCAGCGACAACTATATCGGTTTGTTTAGGATTGCGCAAACCAGCACGATATCCAACCTGGTTCTTGAGAATGTAGTTGTTTCTGGCAAGAGTTATGTGGGTGGTATTTCAGGAAGATTAGTATATTCAGATATACTCAAGTGTTCAGTGACAGGGAATATCTCAGGGACGAGCTATGTTGGTGGACTTGTTGGTACAGCAGATGGCTATTTTGGTTCAGGATATAAGTTTATTACTGAGTGTTTTTCAGATGGACAAGTATCGGCTAGTGATTCGTATGTCGGAGGATTAGTAGGGAGTATAGAAATTTATGAAATTCAAAACTCTTATTCCCGGGCAACTGTTTCCGCAGGAAAAGATCATGTTGGAGGTTTGGTCGGCTATTTAAGCCGTTACAGTGAGATTACAAATTGCTACGCTTCAGGTTCCGTGTCCTCTTCTTGGACATCTGCATCAAGAATTGGCGGTTTGGTAGGATCTCTTTCCACCGATAATACTAGAATATTAAACAGCTACTATGATACGGAAGCCACTGGACAGAGTGATACAGGTAAAGGTCTGCCCAGGACCACAACACAGATAAAAACCGGTACAAACAGCAGTACCATAGGTGGAGAAGCTATCTACACGAACTGGAATGCAAGTTTAAATCCTTGGTATCATTCGAATGTATGGGATTTCGGAACGGATACGGACTACCCGGTATTGAAAAATACCAAGTAAAGTCTAAGGATAGATTTCTTAGATAGCTTGAAGAGGAACTCTTGATACCCACCTCGTTAGAACTAATGAGGTGGGTGTTTTGTGTTTTCATGAGAACTAGTGAATTGGGTAATTAAGGATTTTATGTAAAGGTTAAAACTATAATAATTTTAACTTCATTATTATAAGAAAAAACCAAAATTTTTATTTGCTTTTAAACCATGCCATTTTTCAATCGGTTTCTCAGGCACCGAACAAAAGAACAAGATTAGTAAAACATTTACAATAAAGCATCTTCTGCTATTAGTGTCAGAAGGTGCTTTTATATGCGCTTTTTGAAGCAAGGGAACAACGGCACAAAAAAGAAAGAAGCAGTAGATGCTTGCAGAAAATATATGGAAGTAAAAGAAAAATAAATGAAGAAGGCTATAGAATAAGTGATGAAGAGATTGAAGAAATAATGGATGGAAAGGGAAAAGAAGAAATAAAGACGATAAATTATTTTCAAATAGAAAGAAAAGAATTAGAAAGTGTGACAATTTATCTCATCTATTGACAAAATACTCTATAAAATATATATTTATTATATCTAATGACTACAGTCACAATCTAAACTTTATAATTATAGCGAAATAAACTATCTTAAGAGTATTTAATGACTATATTATTAATAAAAAATTTTAACAACAATCAATGGAAGTATCTTGTATTAGCTGCATGGAAAAGCTTGAATATTAATGGAGGAGTATCATATGAGAAGACTTTTTACCTTAAAAACTTTGATAGTTATGCTTTTGGTATTAGTTTTAAATAGCACTTTAGCCTATGGCTATGATTTAGGGGGAGACCATGCAGGTAATTATCAGGCAGGTGCTTATTGGCCTACCAACTCTAATTCTCATCGCCAATCACCCTATGACAGCTTTGATAAGTCACCTGCCCTCAAGTTTAAATTTACCACAGGGGATTATTACGGCAGCGGAAATGTATACTACGGGCCGGTTATCGCAAGTGACGGGACTATATATATTTGTACCTATGATAATAAGATGTATGCCATCAATCCAGACGGTTCACAAAAATGGGTGTTTGGAATTACCTCTCCCTATAGTAATCCTGTTATCGGGGCCGACGGAACAATATATGTGCTTTCCAGTTATTATGATGTTGTGGCTATCAATCCAAATGGTACAGAAAAATGGACATTTAATATATTTGACTATAACGGCAGTGGCGGTCCCCTTGCAGGCTACTACGGCATTTCTATGCAGGGGTCTCTTGCTATTGGCACGGCCGGAGAGATATATGCAGTTGCCACGGATACCGTTACACGCGTTGGTGGCAGTAGAGATAAAGCATACGTATTAGTAGCCATTAATCCGACAGGGACGTATAAGTGGCATAAATCGGATTTTATTGAAGAAAGTCAATATACCTCTGACCCTGTCCTCCAAAGCTCAAATGTTACAAATACGGCAGCACCTTCTGTTGCAAGCGATGGAACAGTTTATGTATGCCTCGGGGATAAACTGCTGGGAATAAAGAACGGGGCCATCATAAAAAATAATACGCCCAATATGGGTTTTGGGCATTTTTCATCATCGCCTGTATTACTGGACGGTAATATTTTTGTTAATTTAGAGGGTGTACAATATTATTCCTTTACAAGTAGTAGCTGGGTTGCTCCGCCATTATTAGGAAACCTCCTTATGTTTAGAGAAGATACAAGCTTAAATTATCCTAGTTTCGTATGGGAGAATGGAGGTTTTAGCACTCCAGATCAACGAGCAGATTATCCTAAAGGGCAGTTTGCTGTAGGTGCAGATAAAACTTTATACATCAACGCCGGTATGAATTACCTAGAAAAGGTAAATGGACTAAATACGACTAAAAGTACAGCTTCCTATTTATGTGCCCTTAATCCTGTAGATGGTACGATAAAATGGAAATTTCCAGTATCTGCTCCCCTTACTGGTGCGCCAATTGTTACAGCCGACGGGACAATATATACGTTAAGCGGTCATTCTGGTACGGTTTATGCTGTCAATTCCGACGGGACGGGAAAGTGGACTTTGCAGAATGATAGATTTAACAGTTCAATGGCCATAGGAAAGGATGGTATGATCTATATTACAGGGCGGGACGGACTCTATGCTTATATGGAGCAATATTCAGTAAGCTTTAATACATATGGGGGCAATTCAGTCAGCATTCAAAACATCTTTAGTGGTGAATATGCCTCGGAGCCTACACCAACTAAGACAGGGCATACTTTTGAAGGATGGTATACGGACAGCACCTTTTCAACACCTTTTAATTTTTCTGCGACACCTATTATAGAAGATATGGCTATTCATGCCAAATGGATAGCCAATTCTTACAACTATAGATATACTACTGACGCCAATGGCAGTTTGACAGGCAATGCAAATCAAACGGTTGTATATGGCTCAAGCGGTACTCAAGTAACCGCAGTGCCGGCTGAGGGTTATCACTTCGTAAGCTGGAGTGATGGTTTGGCGATGGCCAGTCGTACCGACAGCAACGTTGCAAATGATATCAATGTTACTGCAAATTTTGCCATCAATCATTATACAGTAGACTACATAGCAGGATCAAATGGCAGTATAACAGGGAGTATAAGTCAGACAATCAATCATGGCTCCAGCGGGACACAAGTAACGGCAGTACCAAATATTGGCTATCACTTTGTAGACTGGAGTGATGAACTTACAGATATAAGCCGTATAGATACCAATATAACAGCAAACAAAAGCTTTACAGCAAACTTTGCTATCAATCAATATTCGTTAGCTTATTCAGCTGGGGAGAATGGTACGCTTACGGGAAACACAAGTCAAACAGTGAATCATGGATCTAGTGGCACTCTGGTAACTGCAGTTCCTAATCCCGGGTATCATTTTGTAAGCTGGAGCGACAGTAGTAATGAAGCTAACAGAACAGATATTAACGTAACAGGAAACATCGATGTAACAGCAAATTTTGCAATCAATCAATATGCATTAGATTATATAGCAGGAGGAAATGGTAGTATAACAGGGAGTACCCGCCAAACAATTAATCATGGTTCCAGTGGTACTCTGGTAACTGCAGTTCCTAATCCCGGTTATCACTTTGAAAGCTGGAGTGATGGGCTTGCAGATATAAGCCGTACAGATAGCAATATAACAGCAAACAAAAGCTTTACTGCAAACTTTTCTATCAATCAATATTCGATAGTTTATTCAGCTGGGGAGAATGGTACGCTTACGGGGAACACAAGTCAAATAGTGGATCATGGATCTAGTGGTACCCAGGTTATTGCAACACCCAAAGAGGGCTATCATTTTGTAAGCTGGAGCGACAGTAGTAATGAAGCTAACAGAACAGATATTA
>JADQBV010000263.1 GCA_016278415.1 Halanaerobiales bacterium | reverse complement strand
ATCGAAGAATCTATTATTGGTTGGAAAGAATATGAACTAGAATTAATGAGAGACAAAAATGATAATGTAGTAATTGTCTGTTCTATAGAAAACTTTGATGCAATGGGAGTTCATACAGGTGATAGTATAACTGTCGCTCCAATCCAGACCTTATCTGATAAGGAATATCAGGAAATGAGGAATGAGGCCCTAAAAATAATCCGTAAAGTCGGTGTTGAAACAGGTGGTTCCAATATCCAATTTGGTGTCAATCCTGAAAATGGTCGTAGGGTTGTTATTGAGATGAACCCCCGTGTCTCCAGGTCTTCTGCTCTAGCCTCAAAAGCAACTGGATTTGCTATAGCAAAGATAGCTGCTAAACTAGCAGTTGGTTATACTCTTGATGAATTGCAAAATGAAATAACCTATGAAACACCGGCCTGTTTTGAACCTGCTATAGATTATGTTGTTACTAAAATACCTCGCTGGGATTTCGAAAAATTTCCTGGGGTTAAGAATGATTTAACAACCCAGATGAAATCTGTTGGTGAGGTTATGGGTATTGGTAGAACATTTAAGGAGTCACTACAAAAAGCCCTGAGATCACTTGAACAAGATCGACACGGTTGGGGTGCTGATGGCAAAGATATATATACTTATCAGGAATTGACTTCACTTGATTCTAATGAAAAATTAGAATATATTAATGAAATTAAATCAAAGTTAATTATCCCAAATAATGAACGGATTTTTTATCTGCGCTATGCCTTGATATTAGGTGTGGACATAGATACCCTTTACGAATATACCAAAATAGATAAATGGTTCCTTTATAATTTAAAACAAATACTTGAGATGGAAATTCAATTGAGAAAGTCTATTTCTTTAGCTACATCTAACTCCCTAAAATCTTTAGATCGGGATCTCCTCTATCAAGCTAAACAATATGGCTTTTCTGACAAACAGCTAGGATATATTTTCAATGAGGATGAATCTGTAATCCGAGAACACCGCATACAGGAATCTGTTGAAGCCGTCTTTAAATTAGTAGATACCTGTGCTGGAGAGTTTAAGGCATATACTCCCTACTATTATTCATCATACGAGTTTGAAGATGAAAGCCATAGATCAGAGAAAAGCAAAGTAATGATTTTAGGTGGTGGTCCTAATCGTATTGGACAGGGTATAGAGTTTGATTATTGTTGTGTTCAGGCTGCTTATGCCCTGAAAGAAGAAAATCGAGAGGTTATAATGGTGAATTGTAATCCGGAGACCGTTAGTACAGATTATGATACATCTGATAAACTATACTTTGAACCTATTACTCTGGAAGATGTATTAAATATATGCAAAAAAGAACAACCGGATGGTGTTATCCTTCAATTTGGAGGCCAGACACCATTGAAACTGGCCTTTGCTCTTGAAAATGAAGGTATCAATGTACTGGGTACATCACCAAAAAGCATTGACCTGTCAGAGGATAGAGAAAAATTCTCTGAAATTATTACTAAACTTGGATTAAAACAACCACCGAATGGAATTGCCTATTCCTTTCAGGAGGCAAAAAAGATTGCTGATAGAATTACTTATCCTGTATTAGTCAGGCCTTCTTATGTTCTAGGGGGAAGGGCTATGGAGGTAGTCTATGATGGTTCATCTCTGGAAAACTATATAGATAAGGCAGTTGATCTGTCTCCTGAACACCCTATTTTAATAGATAAATTTCTGGAGGGTGCTATTGAAGTTGATGTTGATGCTATTGCTGATGGAGAAAACTGTATTATTGGAGGGGTAATGGAACATATTGAAATGGCTGGTGTTCATTCTGGTGATAGCGCCTGTGCCCTACCTCCCTACAGTCTTTCAGATGATATTATAGAAGAAATTAAAAAACAGACAAAACAACTAGCAAAAGAATTAGATGTTCTTGGTTTAATAAATATCCAGTTTGCTGTTAAAGATGATCAGATTTATATTCTGGAAGTAAATCCAAGGGCTTCCCGTACAATTCCATTTGTTAGTAAAACAATAGGTAATTCCTTAGCTAAACTTGCTACTAGAGTAATGTTAGGAGAAAAGCTATCAGATATGGGCCTTGATGAATATCAGAAGACTAAATACATTGCTGTAAAAGAAGCAGTCTTCCCTTTTATTAAATTTCCAGGTGTTGATATTGTTCTAGGACCTGAGATGAAATCTACTGGTGAGGTTATGGGAATTGATGATAATTTTGGAATGGCCTTTGCTAAAGCCCAGATGGGTGCTGGAGTAGTGCTACCACTAGAAGGAAGTGTCTTAATCACAGTAAATGACCGACACAAAGCTGATGTACTTCCAATAGCTAAAAGATTTAAAAAGGAAGGGTTTTCCTTAATAGCCACAAAAGGAACAGCCGATTATTTAAGAGATAACAAATTAGAGGTTGAAACAGTCTCAAAAATCGGAGAAGGTCGTCCAGATATCATTGACTATATGAAAAACGATGATATTCAATTTTTAATAAATAGTCCAGAAGGAAAAGCCGCTCTTAAGGATGAAATTAAAATGAGGAGACAGGCACTCCTGAAAAACATCCCAATAGCAACCACAATTCAAGGTGCTCAAGCCACTATAGAAGGCATAGAGCAATTAAAAGCCAGTAAACTTGATGTGAAGTCACTACAGGAATATCATGTGGAATAAATAAAAATATATTAATTACATGGATTTGATCTATAAAAGAAAAGTTTTTACTTGATTATAAGAACCAACATACCCCCTATGAATTACTATAGGGGGTTACAAACATCATTCTCATAATAACCTTAGCATTTATAATCTATTTGTGGCGAATCGTAGTAATCTAAATCCAGATTATAGATATCATCACGATAATTAATTTCCCCATTTTCTTTAACCCATGCTGTATAATACACTATATATAATGGTACCGGTTCAACTAAATTTATAAACTTCCTTTTTTTACTATTTAAAATACTATTCAACTTCTCTTCTTCCCAACTCTTTTCTAATAAATATCTAGCTAAAGCAAATGGTTTTTCTACCCTAATACAACCGTGACTCCTGGCCCGTTCATTATAATCAAATAAGGATCTGGCAGGAGTATCATGTAAGAAAATATAATTGTCATTGGGAAAAGCGAACTTAATCTTACCCAATGAATTATTTGGTCCTGGGTCCTGTCTTAACTTATAAGTAAATTTTTCTGATGTAATGGTATCCCAATTTATACTATCAGGAGAGATAACGCTATTATCTGTCCACTCTCTTAAAACCTTGATATTATTCTTTTCTAGATAACTGATATCTTTTTTTATCTTTGGTAAGATTTCATATCGAGCAATATTATCAGTTATCTTCCAGTATGGGTTTAGCACTAAATAATTTATTTCACTCCTCAATAAAGGTGTTTGTTTCTTTTTATCCCCTACGATTATTCGTTACTCAAATATCTCGGAATAATTACTTATTATTTTTAATTTATACTCCGGTATATTGACTACTAGATAAAAATCTTCTCTAACCTGTGGAAGCCATCGTAACCTATCCATATTAATTTTTAACTGTTTAATTCTTTCCTCTACTGGCACATTCATAGCCTTTACTGTCTCTTTATTTATAACTCCATCAGAAATCAAGCCGTGACGTGATTGAAAACTTTTGACAGCCTCTTCTACTTGCTTATCAAATAATAATATATCACTTAACTCATAATCAGAATTGATATCACCAGATATTGAAAGTCTTTCCTTTATAATAGGAATTGTATTATAACTCCCACCCTTTTTAAAATCTATGTCATCTCTTATAACTGGCCAACCACCATCTGCAGCTATCCCTGACAAATATTCTAGAGCATTCTGCATCCTTTCATAAAGAGGGGATATCGGATAAAGACCTTCCATTAATTCTTTTATATTATTATTATTAATCGCATTATTCAGCAAGTTAATTAGATTCAAGTTTCGAGAGGAAAGGTTATACTTATTACACTTACTAAAACCAAATAGCAAATCACTACTATAGTCTAAATATACCCCTGTAAGTAATATTTCTGTCATTAATAAGCTATCTATATCTACCTCATTCTGAGTTAAAGCCTTTTCGATAACTGCAATTTCATTATAAAGGTAATTATATAGATAACTATCTGGATTAAGTCCATTCAAATAAGCTTGCCCTATTACACTTAATAAATCATAAGTCCTTTGATGGACTTTTGAACTATTAAACCAGGCAAGCTTATAACTTCTTTCAGCATAAAACCTTTTAATCAATTCCGAATTAACTATTTCATTGTGTTTAATACGATTTATAAATAAAGGATCAAATAAATACTTGTCACTATTTAATCTATCTGATGATATATCTGCTATAGCTATTTGACTGGATAATAATAGATTCACTATAATCAAGCATATAACAAAGAAGTTTATAGTTATTTTCATAATGTACCTCCATACTTTTTTTAATTATTATCTGCTTATACTATTTATATTAAGATAACAATATGGAAATACGTAAAAAATCTGAATTCGTTGTTTGAATTCAGATTTAATAATTGTAGATTATTTTATTTTAAAACCTTACTATATTTTGTATATGATATCTATGCCTAACTACTTTTTTTATAAAAAAGCCTTCATCCCTATCTATCAGAGAAGAAGGCTCTTTAAAACAATATGCTTATACTCAATTATTCATAAAATCTTTAATTATGAATGTATTCAAATATATAACAAAATTTACTTTTTAATTAAATCCTTAAAACGTCTTGAATGTTATTTCTCGCTTCTATATCTAGTCTTTTCATTAAGGATTTTCTTCCGTAAACGAATGGCCCCTGGAGTAACCTCTACTAATTCATCGTCATTAATAAACTCCAAAGCTGTTTCTAAGGTGAATTTCTTAGCAGGTGGTAAAGCAATATTATCATCAGAACCAGCTGCTCTCATATTAGTTTGTTTCTTATTTTTACATGGATTAACTGTTAGGTCATTATCCCTACTATTCATCCCAATTATCATACCTGCATATACTTTGGTTCCTGGCTCAATGAATAAAACTCCGCGTTCACTTAAAGCGGCTAAAGAATATGCCATTGCTACACCATCATTCATAGATATCAATACACCATTTTGACGCTCTGGAACCTCACCTTTATGCTCTTCAAATTTAATAAATGAACGGACTATAGTACCCTCACCACTTGTATCATTAATAAAATCACTACGATAACCAATTAAACCCCTTGTTGGTACATGATAAACAAGCTGAACATAGTCATTTTCACTTTGCATAGATTGCATGATTCCTTTTCGTTGATTGAGTTTTGAGATAACCGTACCTGAATATTGCTCTGGCACATCAATTATAACTTCCTCAATAGGCTCAACACGTTTTCCGTTTTCTTGATGCATCAGAACTTCTGGTTTGGATACGGAAATTTCATAGCCTTCTCGTCTCATATTTTCAAGGAGAATAGATAGATGTAGTTCACCACGACCAGAAACTTTATAAGCCTCACTACCCTCAGCTTTTTCAACCCTTAACCCAACGTTAACTTCCAACTCTCTTTCAAGTCTAGCCTTCAAATGTCTTGTAGTTAAGTATTCACCCTCTAATCCTGCAAAGGGAGAATCATTAACTAAAAAGTGCATAGCCAGTGTTGGTTCTTCAATTTTAATCATCGGCATGGGTATTACATTTCCTAATTCACAGATTGTTTCACCAATAGATATATCAGGCATTCCAGCGACTACTACAATTTCCCCACTATATGCTTCATCCACTGCAACTTGTTTTAATCCTTCATAGACAGATAGTTTAGTAATCTTGGCCCTGTTTACAGATCCATCTCTTTTAGAAATAGCAACTGTCTGTCCATTTTTCATTTTACCTTGATAAATACGGCCAATTCCTATCCTACCAAGATAATCGTCATAGGCAAGGTCATATACCTGCATCTGTAAAGGTTTATCATTATAATCTGGATATGCCGGAACATTCTCAATAATGGTTTCGAAAAGTGGTGATAAATCCTCACTATCACCATCAAGATCATATCTAGCTATACCATCTTTTGCTATACCAAAAACTACTGGAAACTCCAACTGATTATCATCTGCATCTAAATCAATGAAAAGATCAAGAACCATGTCAATAACTTCTTCAGCCCTTTGATTACCTTTATCAATCTTATTAATAAAAACTATTGGTTTAATGCCTTTTTCTAAGGACTTTTGCAATACAAATCGTGTTTGAGGCATAGGACCTTCACTGGCATCGACTATCAATATTGCCGCATCAACAGCTTTTATTACCCGCTCAACTTCAGAAGAGAAGTCAGCATGTCCAGGTGTATCTACAATATTTATTTTAATTCCATTATATTCAATTGAGCAATTCTTAGAATATATAGTAATACCACGTTCTCTCTCCAGATCATTACTATCCATTACACAATCTACTACTTCTTGATTTTCACGAAATACTCCACTTTGACTCAAAAATGCATCTACAAGAGTTGACTTCCCTGCATCTACATGTGCTATTACTGCTATATTTATTATCTTTTTTTTATTCACAA
>JADQBV010000449.1:3050-6582 GCA_016278415.1 Halanaerobiales bacterium | reverse complement strand
GGCTATTCTGAAAACTATTGAAACAGGGGGATATCCATATTACAAATGGTTTTATCGGGAGTCTTCGATTGTAAAAGATACTAAATATGACTATCTATATACCTGTGATTATAGTAATTGGATAGAAGATGCCCAGTCATTTTATCAGGAAAGCAATGAGGTATTAAATTCTGTACAGGATAAATTTATAATAAATCATGAGGAGCTTATGGAGGATGTATATAGGACTTCTTATGAAGATGGGACAATTGTAATAGTTAATTATAACCAGGATCCAGTTGAAATAGACGGCCTGGAAATAGATGGCTTTAACTATAAAATGCAGAGGAGGTAAAAGAGGATGAAATTTAAAAACAAACTATCATTAACACAAAAAAGGGCATTAAATGGCTACTTATTTACATCACTTTTTACTATAGGGTTTATCTTGTTTTTTCTATATCCTATGATACAGTCGATTATATTTAGTATTAGCGAATTAGAGATGTCAGCAGATGGCTTCAAACTTAATTTTATTGGAACGAAGAATTTTCATGAGGTCCTTTTTGTTAATGCTAAATTTGTTAGACAGTTTGTAGAATCCATTTTAAAGACTTTGATCGATATACCGGCTGTTATAATGTTTAGTTTTTTTATAGCAGTAATGTTAAATCAGAAATTTAGAGGGAGAACTTTGGCCAGAGTAATATTCTTTTTACCCGTCATTTTGACTGCTGGTGTTATATTCGAAGTACAGCAGAGTGATTATCTAAATAATGCTATGGGCATGGGTGAAATTACTACAGCTGCTGGCGGCGGTGCTTCTTTTGCTGGTGC
The DNA here is from genome assembly GCA_016278415.1 of Halanaerobiales bacterium. The sequence goes on along the minus strand of JADQBV010000449.1, from coordinate 5,766 downwards.
TGCTGTAAGGATGTTTCTATTACAACTAAAAATGCCTGAGACATTGATTGCTTATATAATTAGTATAGTCGGTCGTTTGACCTGGATAGTAAGTGCTTCTGCTATTCCGATATTGATCTTTTTAGCTGGCTTGCAATCTATTCCTCAGTCTTTATATGAGGCATCAAGGATGGAAGGGGCTACAGCCTGGGAAAATTTCTGGAAAATCACCTTCCCAATGATGACTCCTTTGCTTTTAACAAATACTGTTTATGTAATAGTAAATTCATTTACCTCACCTGATAATGAATTGGTTAAGCTAATACAGTTTACAACCTGGGATTCAGGTGCCAGGGGATTTGGTCTAGGTGCTGCGATGTCCTGGTTTTATTTTCTGGCTATAGTTATAATACTAGGAATCATAGTTAAGGTAATTTCAAAACGTGTATTCTATATGACATAAGAGGGGAGGATAAATATGTATCTAAAACGATATTTTAAGGGTAAAAGTATGGTTTGGGGTATTGTTAGAGGTATTTTAATAATGGGTATTTCTTATATAATATTGTATCCAATGTTATCTAAATTGTCATTATCATTAATGTCTGAAACTGATGTTTTTGATGTTTCGGTACGTTATATCCCCAGAAGTATTAGTATTAAGAACTATATACGAACATTTAGTGCAATGAATTATGCTAAAGGATTTCTAAATACGTTTATTTTAACATTTACAGTTAGTATATTACAGATGACATCATGTACAATTATTGGTTATGGTTTTGCCAGATTTAAATTTAAAGGTAGTAATATATTATTTGGCTTAGTATTATTAACCCTGGTAGTACCACCACAACTTATCATGATTCCGTTATATATGAATTTTAGGTATTTCACATTTTTTGGTTTGTTAAACGAACCTGGTATAAATTTTTTGGGGACTTATTGGCCTTTTATATTAACAGCGTTAACGGGTGTTGGGCTAAAAAATGGTCTATATATTTATATTATGAGACAGCACTTTAAAGGTATGCCTAATTCATTGGAAGAAGCGGCCTATGTAGACGGGGCCAGTCCTATTAAAACATTTCTAAAAATAATGTTGCCAGGTGCTATTCCAGTTCTTGTAATTGTTTTTCTGTTTTCTTTTGTATGGCAGTGGAATGATAATTTCCTTACAGTTATGTATTTGCAGGGTAATAATCTACCTTTATTAAGTAAATCATTAAAAAGATTACCTGCTGTCTATCAAAATTTTCATGAAATGGAGTTTGGTCAGAGGGCTAGTATTCCTTATACATCGGCAATTATGAATGCTGGTATGATTATGTTTATTGCTCCTTTGTTGATAATCTACTCCTCACTACAGAGATATTTCATTGAAAGTGTTCAGAGGACTGGTATAGTTGGTTAGTTTTTAGGGGGTGATGTTTAGAGGCAAAAGAAAAAATAGAAACTACTTTGAAGTACTAAAAATTAAAGGGGGAAGGTAAATAATGAAAAAGTTTTTTGTTGTACTATTTATAGTAATGGGAATGACATTTGTATTTGCAGGTTCAATTAATGCGGCTTATGATTTTGGTGGTGAGACTATAAGTATTCCTTATTGGGATGACCTCGATGGCGGAGAAGGCGCGGCCTGGCTTGAAGAAGTAGGGGCTATGTTTAATGTTAATATTGAATTAGTAGATGCTGGTGGTGAAGATCAATTCACAACATCTGTTTTAGCTGGTGACTCTATATATGATATTTATGTAGACCAGAGAAGGGCTGTTGATACAATGGCTCCTAAAGGTGTTTTATATAAACTTAATGGTTTAATTCCAGAAGATTTCTGGGATAAATTAGTTGTGCCAAGTGATAGTGGTTATGCTAACCCAGACAATTATTCTATTGGAGATACGCTATTTGCAATGCCTAGGCCTGATAAACAGGATGGTAGGGGTAATGTAATTTATTATAATAAAGAACTTTTAGCTGAGGTAGGTTTAGAAGATATCTCTGAATTATATAATAGAGATGAATGGACCTGGGATAAATTTAGGGAATATGCAAATGCTGCTAATCAAGATACAGATAGTGATGGAGAAATTGATCAGTGGGGTTGGCATAGAGGAGCTGCTTTCCGTTACTGGTTAGTTATTGCTAATAATGGTTCTTTTGTAAAAGAGGTTGATGGTAAGTTAGTGGCAAATATTGATTCTCCTGAAGTTGTTGAAGCTTATCAGTTCTATCATGATCTCACCAAAGTCGACGGTGCAGTAAGTGCTCCAAGTAGAGATAATTTTGTTGAGGGTCGTGTTCTAATGTATTGTGAACAGATGTCAAAAACCTGGGTTGCAGCTGATGCAGGTTTTGAGTGGGGTATTGTTCCAGTTCCTAAGGGACCTAGGGCTGATAAATATACCTTCCCCGGTAAGAGACTTGACTTAGTTGTATTACCTGCAACTGTAGAAAGTGATGAAAAAGCTGCTGGTCTATTAGAATTAGCTACTGCTATATATAAGTTGGCTGATCCCTATGAAGATGTTCAAGGATGGCGTAATACCCGTATAGAAGATAAGGTATCAAATCTTACAACTATGCAGGCATATGATTTCTTAACAGAAAATCTCTTTAATATAGATCTTATTATGTACTTCAGATACTTAGGTCTAATAGAACCTAATCCAACAATATTAATAGAGAATGGTGAAAAAACTGCTGCGGCTGCTTTAGGTGAAGCTGCACCACAATT
>JADQBV010000449.1:0-2950 GCA_016278415.1 Halanaerobiales bacterium | reverse complement strand
TAGAGAATGGTGAAAAAACTGCTGCGGCTGCTTTAGGTGAAGCTGCACCACAATTCCAGTCTATGCTAGATCAATTACAACAGTAATATTTCATTTAGAATCTTATTATTATTAGCTTGACTAATAAGCTCATAAATGTCTACTAAAAAAATCTTAGATATGCTTATAGTTGTATTTTATGAATAGCAGAAATATTAAATTGAGGCATGTTTTCAATAAAAATATGCCTCAATATCTTATCTCAATTAACGAGGTGGAAATAATATGAAGGATACAGAACTACTAAAAAAAATGTACCTGTTTTTATTAATTGTTTTATTCATTATTACATATAATTTCATTGTTTTTGCAGAGACAGATATTTTATTATTGCCTTCGATTTCTAATAATAATAAAGAATCCCAAAATGGGGAATGGAATACTAAAACTGTTAATGCAGAACTAACAAATGTTGGAGAAGAAATTAGATTAATCTGGAATAATAGAAATGATAATTTTAATGATAATTCAGAAAGCAAGGCTATGGGGGTTCTCTTTTTTAAGGGTTTAAACTCTAGTAAAGAATTTTCCCTTATTTCAAATATTAAACTTGCTAATAATGTTAATATTTATGATCAAATTTGGTTAGCTGGTTTTTCAACTCAAGATAATACTTATGCAGGTGGTTATCTTTTGCGTTGGCTGCGCAATGCTTCTCCCTTTGGTACACAATGGTTATTGCAATTAACTGCTCCAGCTGGATTTTTGCCTGATAACTATGTGAATTCTAGTTTTACAGAGGATGGAGAGGAATATGAGGTATTGAACCTGCAGAAGTCGATATTGCCTCCAGAAGCTGGTAAAAGCTATAGAGTTGAATTCTCATATAGTCTAGAAAAGGGTAAATTATCTGTGTTTGTACAGGATACTGTTGATGATAAAGAAATATATAGCGGAAATTTGAAAATAACTCCTATTGATAAAACTATTCATCCACTAATCGGTTGGATTGGGAGTGATAAATGGAGAGAAGACGGGAGTTATTTTCAGTTAGATGACTTGAAGATTGAAGGAAGTTATCAAGATAATGGACTATTGTTAGAGCTTAAGGAAGGTTTGAGTTGGAAATTAACAGACCAATCAGGTACTAAAGTTGCCGTGAAAAAGGACTTCTTTGCCGAAGATGTACTTAATCTCGAATTAAAATGGCCTGGAAAGAAAATGGATGGGCAAATAGAACTAGTTCTGGAAAATGATAATTACCTGGAAAAGATTTTTTCCACGGAATGGCAAGAAGATAAAAATAAATATACTTTTCCTGTTAGAGATATGAATTATGGTGAATATAACCTCAAATTACTTTATAGAGAAGATGGACTTGAAAATATTATCCAAAATAATATTTTTAGGGTTTTAGAAAATAAGGTCTACTTAGATATTGATTTATATGGTCGAAATCGCCAAATAAATGTACATAAATCTGGTTTAATTGAAGAAAGGCCCGGTATAACAGCAAAACTGAGAATTAGTAGTCATGACAAAATTGATAATCATGAATTAAAACTTTTCGCAGTATATACACCCCTTAAACAAAGAAGTTTCAATGATATAGGTAATTTTGTATATACTTATGATAAGGAGAATTCTAAACATATTACTATAGAACCGAAGTCAATTTCTTCAGAAAAAGATCAGACAGAAAATATATATATTGATTTTGATATTCCGGCAGAAGCTGGATTAATTGAGATCGTACCAGTTAATGAAAACAAGACCATTTATATAGAGGCATTAAATAATATTACTCACCTTTATTCGGCCCTTATTGTACCGGCTTTCCCTGGTGCAGAAGGATTTGGGGCTTATACACCGGGAGGCCGTGGTGGTAAGGTTTATAAAGTTACTAATTTAAATGATAGTGGACCAAGTAGTCTAAGAGAGGCCATAGAGGCGATAGGACCACGGATTGTAGTCTTTGATGTCTCGGGAACCATTTATCTTAAATCACGGCTTACTATTGAAAATCCATATATAACTATTGCCGGGCAAACAGCAGCAGGTGATGGGATAGGTTTAGCTGATTATCCTTTCTTTGTGCAGTCTCATAATGTTATTATTAGGCATATGAGATTCAGGATGGGAGATAGGTTTAGAAAAGAGGAAGATGCTTTTTCTATTGTAAACTCTGATAATGTTATGGTTGATCATGTTTCTGCTAGTTGGTCAATTGATGAGACGTTTTCTGTAGATGGAAGTGATAATATATCTGTTCAATGGAGTCTTATTTCAGAGAGCCTGAATGATTCATATCATATTAAGGGCCCTCATGGATATGGCTCACTAATTAGGGGAGGTAAGGGAGCTAAGTATTCATTCCATCATAATATGTGGGCGAATCATAGAAATCGCATGCCTCGTCCAGGAAATTATACTAGTCATGAAGTTGATCCTCAAGGTTTATTAACTGACTTTAGTAATAATGTATTCTATAACTGGGCTGGTTCTGGTGGGGGTTATAATGCAGATAATGAATCTGTCACAAAGTATAATTTCATCAATAACTATTACAAGGCAGGACCTGATTCAGATTCTGATAGGTATTATGCCTTTAAAGAGAACTGTCCATATGCTGAGGCCTATTTTGCTGGTAATTATATGAATGGGGAAGAGCCGGGAGATCCATGGGATCTACACAAGTTCCAGGTTTATGGTTTAGACTATATTGGGATGACATTTGAGGAATTTGAAAATAAATATAAACAAATTAGTCCTTTACCTGTTGCAAAAATTTCACTAGAAAGTGCCCTTGAGGCCTATCAAAGTGTCTTAGCTAATGTTGGTGCATTACCCAGAGATGATGTTGATAGCCGGGTAGTTAATGATGTCAAAAATGGCAAAGGTGGTATTATTGATAGCCCAGAAGATGTAGGGGGTTGGCCAGTTTTAAATAGTACAGAACCACCTATGGATA
>JADQBV010000251.1 GCA_016278415.1 Halanaerobiales bacterium | reverse complement strand
ATAGTTTTAAAATAAACTATCTTAATTCTATATTAGAGATCAGAGTTAATAAAGATAATTCATTTTTTAAAATTATTCAAGGCGGTATGCTGGATATTAAGTTTAATGGAGAGGTATATAAAGTTACTGATACAGGAATTGAAATCTCCAATATTAATTAAAAAATTTAAAAAGAAAATTTATTATTCAATACAAGTTTTTACAACAGAATCACTGATTATGAATTATTAGTCTATATAGAAGTTATATATCATAGGTGGTGCTTATTATGTCATGGATTCTCAAGAAAGATGAATTTAATAAAAATGATATAGAATTAAATGGTAATAAGTTTTTACTTTCAAATGGCTATATGGGATATAGAGGAACACTAGAGGAATATACAAAAGAGCAGTATACTGCCTGTATTATGGCTGGTCTTTATGACCAGGTAGATGATAAATGGAGAGAACCAGTAAATGCCCCTAATGGTTTCTATGTCAAGATATATTGTGATGATAAACCCATAACTGTATTTGATAGTGAAATAGATGAACATTCACAAATCCTAAATATAAAAAAAGCCCTACATAGGAGAAGTACTTCTTTTAAAAGTAATAATAATAATATAAAAATAAATTCAGAAAGATTTCTTTCAGCTGATGACATTCATCTTATGGTTATGAAATATTCTCTGAAGACTAGTAAAAATTGCAAAATTAGGATTGAGACAGGTATAGATGGAGATGTTTGGGATATAAATGGTCCACATTTGGGGGGTATTACAACATCGATTAAAGATAACATTCTACTATTAAAGGCAGTTACTAATCAATTAAATAAAGATATTTTTATTGCAGATGCTTTGGATATTTCTTATGGTACTGTAGAGATAGAAGAGTCAGAAAGAAAAATTATACGGGTAATAAAAATAGATGTTGAAGCAGGAGTGGAGTATAACTTTAATAAGTTTCTTTCTATTTATACAGATAATGACGATTTTAGAGAACCAATGAAAGAGTCTATTAATTCTGTAAAAGGAGCCTATGATAATGGTTATCAGCGTTTATATCAAGCTCATCAAGGAATATGGGATAATAGGTGGAAGAATTCAGATATAGAAATTGAAGGTGACTCTGAAGCTCAGTTTGCTTTAAGATATAGTATCTATCAATTGTTAGCAGCTGCTCCTACACATACAGCTCTATCAATTCCTGCTAGAGGGTTATCTTCACAAGTTTATAAAGGGGCTATATTCTGGGATACAGAATTATATATGTTGCCATTTTTTATATATACTCAACCTCAAATTGCCAGGAATATAATTAAATATCGAATCAATACTTTAAGTGGTGCTAGAGATAAAGCCAAAGAATACGGATTTAGAGGGGCTTTTTATGCATGGGAAAGTCAGGAAAAAGGGCAGGATGCATGTACACATTTTAATATTAATGATGTTTTTACAGGGAGACCTCTTCGGACATATTTTCGTGATAAACAAATTCACATAAGTGCTGATGTGGTATACGGAATATGGCATTATTATCAGGTGACGGGAGATAAAAGTATCCTTTTCGAAGGAGGGGCAGAGGTAATTCTTGAATCTGCTCGTTTTTATTATTCTTATTCTTACTACGATAAGGAGAAGTCTCGTTATGAGATTTTAGATGTAACTGGCTCTGATGAATATCATGAAAGAGTAAATAATAATGCCTATACAAATATGATGGTTAAATACACTTTAGGGCTTGCCTTAAAAGTGTTGGATATATTTAAGAATGAAGATGAAGATAAATACGATCAATTAATTGATAGCTTAGGCTATTATGATGATTTAAATAATATACGGGATATGTATCAAAAAATATATATACCTGGTCCTGAAGAAAGTAGTAATCTGATTGAACAATTTGATGGGTATTTTAAGCTTGAAGATATTGATCTCCAAGAATTAAAAGGAAGAGTTATTAAGGAAAACGAGTACCTTGGTGGACCTAATGGTTTAGCAACAACTACTCAGATACTTAAACAGGCAGATACTGTACTTATGTTAAATATATTTAAAAATAGATACTCTAGTGAAATAAAAAAAGTAAATTGGGAATATTATGAACCTAGAACTGAACATGGGTCTAGTCTAAGTTCCTGTGTTTATGCAATGCTAGCTGCTGATATTGGTAAAACAGAGTGGGCTTATAAATATTTTATGAAAACAGCTACTATTGATTTGACAGGTGAGTATAAACAGTATGTTGGTGATTTATTTATTGGCGGTACTCATCTTGCTTCTAATGGAGGGGCATGGTTAGCAGCAATCTTTGGTTTTGCAGGTCTTAATTATCTAGATAATAAACTAAAGTTTGAACCATCCTTACCAGAAAATTGGGAAAAATTAAAATTCAATATTCAGATTAAAGGGAAAACAATTGCTGTTGAGATAAGTGGTAATCAGTTGATTGTTAAATCTGAAAAAAAGCTTACTATTGATATTTAAGGATTTATGTGTTTATTTGGTATGTTATACGCTCAAATCTGGAATAATTATAGAATAAAAGGGAGGATAAAAATGGATATTAAGAATCATAAGGTGATTTTCCATATCTTTTTCTGCTTACTTTTATTTATTATTGTGGGATTATCGCTTCTTACAGTTAAGCAAGTTCAAGCTGCTGATGATGTATATTACCTTGAAGAAGATACAGCAATAAAGGTTGGAAATAGTTTTTATGAAGTCTCCTTTGATCAGCAAAATGGAACAATACTCTATATTCTAGATAAATCTACTGGAGATAATATTTCTGCTGGTAACAACAATGGAATTTTATGGTGGGCATTTCTATCGAATGGGCAATGGATAGATAGTAGCTTTTATGAGCAGTCTTTTAATTATCAATGGAACCATCAAGAAAAGGAATTGAGACTAGATTATAATGCTGGTGAGGGCAGAAGTCTTGATGTAGGTGTATCTGTTTCTTTTTCAGAGGAACAGTGGTTCAAGATGAAGGCTGATGTAAATAATCAGGGAAGTCATGCTATTCAAAATTTCAGTTTACCTTTTGAAATCCTTGTAGAAAAAAATGCGATTAAAGATGCAATAATACCGATGAAACCAGGGGTAAAATTGAGTTCTTCATTTTTTAAAGATGACCGGTCTTATACCAGTAGATATCCAGGGGTAATGTTTGCTGATTATTTAGCTGTAAATTCAAGCAAGGGTAAAATAGCTCTTTATAGTCAGCAGGGTGAACAGTTACAGCCAGCTGATATAGGTTATCGACATGCATCTTCTAGTCAAGATTATACCAGGATTACACGTAATTATATGACTTGGATTACATCAGAATGGAAATCTCCAACTGTGGTAGTACATGTGGGAAATGATTATAACTCTTCCATTCTTGCATATAGAAAAGATAACAGAATTGATCAGTTTCCTAATTTAGCAGAAAAATTAGGGGAGCAAAGAGAGCAATATTATCAGTCAGCAATGTATAAGCTTGATGTACAGATACTTAAGCAAAGTTTTACAGATATGAAAAAAAGTATAATTGATACTATTAGTGTTCCAGGCTTAATACACCCTGTTGCATTTCAACAAGGGGGGCATGATCATAATTATCCAGATTTTCTTCCCCCTGTTACATACTTGGGTAGTACAAGGGACTTTGCTAACTTCGTTAACTATGCTCAAGAACAGGGTAACCTAGTTATGCCTTATGTAAATCTTTCCTGGTGGGATACAGACAGCCCTACTTTAAGTAATTTATCGGAAAATGTAGATATTACCGATATTACTGTAACTGATAATCGAGGATTAAATCTTATAGAGACTTATAATAATAATAATGGGTATATAATGAATCTCCATCATCCCTTTGTAAAAAATAGAATAGCTAAAGAGCACAATAAATTTATACAGGAGATAGGAGTAGATGGTATCCTTGAAGACCAATGGGGTGCACGGCCTAGTATGTATGATTTTAGTGAAGTTGCTATGGATGAATTTGATCCTGCTACATCTTATTTTGGAGGTATCATGGAACATGCCCGTCTAAATCAGGAGAATAATTTAATGACTGAAATCGGTGTAGATATGCTGGCAAAAGATATGATTGGTTTTATGGGCACTAATTATCTTTGGGATATTTTGGGATATAGAGCAGATACAGCAGAATATTCTCAGTACTATCCAATGGGCGGTATGCTTTTAAGGGATAAAGTATTACTATATCAACATGATTTAGCAGAAGAGACATGGACAAAAAATAAGGATATCTTCCGTTGGAACTTAGCAATGGGCTATAACTTCAGTCATGCTTTCTATACAAACAATAAATTAGATACTGAAGATCCCTGGCTTGATCTTGTTGGGGTTTTCCAAAAATGTGTACTTTCAAACTATACTGACCAGTTGATCAGGGATTATCAACACTTAGGAAATGATGTTTATTTGACTATTTTTGAAGATTATAAAGTATACACTAATTGGGGAGATAAACTAACATTTTCTGTAAATAAGCAAATTGTTCCTCCAGGAGGAGCACTGATTATGGCTGATGATGGTTCAGTAACTGCTGGTCTATTCAGGACATATAATAATCATTTATTAGAGAATGGTGAACATTTCTTAATAGAAATTAGGAAACAAGATGAAATAAAAGTTTTCAAGCCATTAAAGAATGATACCCCTATATTTATAAAGAAACCTGATGAATGGATTGGAGTAGAGGTTGGCGCCTATCAATATGACGGTAGTTTTATTACAAACGTTGATTCTTTTATAGATGGAGATAAGATTTCTTTTGAGTATCAAGGTGAATTATTATCCCAAGAGGTCTCTCATTATATAATAAAAGAAAATAATTTAGCTAATCCTATTTTAGAAGAAGATGAAGATCCTAAAGTAGATTTACTAATCAAGGATATATACTGGTCTCCAGAAGAACCAGTAGCTGGTGATGAAGTGATGTTTAAGCTTATCATAGAAAATCAGGGTACAATTGCAACACCAGAAGGAGTTGCTCTTGATATTAATCTTAATGTTAATGTATCTGAGAGTTCTTTCTGGTCAAATAATTATTCAAGTGTAATTCCTCCAGGCGCTAATGTAATGCTAGAAATGTCAGGAGGATCTGAAGGAAAGCTATGGATAGCTCAAGAGGGAGAGCATGTAGTAAATGCAAAAGTAAATCCATATAAGAAAATAGATGAACATGACAATAGTAATAATGATTTTGTTAAGCTTATTCCAGAAATAAGGGATGCATCTGTACAGGTTAAACCATTAGGTACTGACATTAAGCTGGCATATGCTTTGAAAACAGATAAGAATTTAAGGGATGATCAGGAATTAGAAAGATTCTTTGCAACTTATGTATTTCACGAAATTGAAAAAACTGTGGTAGGAAATGTTGAGTTTGATAAAGATTTATTTGCAAAATTTGGTCTGCTCTGGGATGATGATTATCTTTACTTGCTAGCTGATGTAATAGATGATACAAAAACACATATTATAGGTCGGTCTGTCTGGCAAAATGATTCTGTCGAATTGTATCTGGATATGAGTAATTCTAAAGGCGATAATTATCTAAGTGATAGTTATCAGTATATGTTAGGATGGGATGATGGTAGACCACAAGAAAGTAAACACAGTGCTAGAAGCGGAGTAGAGTTGAAGAGTATTGATACAGAAGAGGGTTACAGAATTTTTGCTGCTTTCCCCTGGGATACTTTGGATGCTGAGCCGGAACTAAATTTGTTATTTGGTCTTGATGTAGCAGTTAATGATAATGACACTGGAGACCGAGATAAACAGATAATTTGGAATTCTTTTGATGAACAAGCCTGGCAGTATCCTAATAGATTTGGAGAGGGTAAGTTGATTGAGGAGGAAAAACCAGATTTACGAATTGTGGATATTAAATGGGAACCTAAAAATGCTAAAAAAGGTGATAAGTTAGAGTTTACTGCAGAAATAATTAACCAAGGTACTGCGGCTACTCCTGATGGTGTAGTACATAGGGTTGATTTTCAAATAGATGAGCAAAACTTGTTTTGGTCTAATAAGCATATGGATTCGATTGCACCAGGAGAGAGGGTAATATTACAGGCCAATGACGGGCAAGATAGTATATTTTGGCTTCTTACTGAGGGTCAACATATTATCACTGCTAGTATTGATAATCAAGATAAAATTGAAGAAATAAATGATGCTAATAATGATTTTAAATTACAAATAAATTTACAGTAATTTTTTTTAGGCGGTGTATAGAAATGACAAAAAACAAATATACCATCAAAGACATAGCAGAAATCTCAGGTGTTTCCATTGCAACTGTATCTAATGTGGTGAATAACAAAGGAAGAGTTTCAAAAATTACAAAAAGTAAAGTGCTTAAAATAATTAGTGAAAAAAATTATAAACCTAGCTTATCTGCTAGGGGTTTAAAAAAACAAAATTCACGCCTTATTAGTGTTATTGTACCATATCTAAAAAAAGGTGAATTTGAAGAAAACCCGTTTTTTTGGCAACTCATAACAGGTATTGAATCAGTAGCTAGAGATCAAAGTTTTCACGTGATGCTGACTGGTGTTAGTAATAATGAAGATC
>JADQBV010000220.1 GCA_016278415.1 Halanaerobiales bacterium | reverse complement strand
TTGATATAGGTTTTAGAACAACAGATTTTATTGTGACTGATAAGCTGGAGTTTATAGACAAGCTAAGTTATATCTCTAATATTGGCCTTAATACTGCCTATAAGCATATATCCCGTCAATTAAAGGATCAGTTTAATGTAGACAAGCCAATCTATCAGTTAGACGATATAATAAGGGTGGGGGCTATAGATATCAATGGGCAGCAGTATGATGTATCGGAGTTAAGGGAAAAAGCGTTCTCCTTGGCTGCTAAGCAAATTGTTAGTGATATTAATAGTTTCTGGCACCAGTTATGGGAATATAATAAGATACTAATTACTGGTGGTGGAGGAGTAGCTCTGTTTAAATATATAAGGGATCATATTGATAATGTCTGCCTGGTAGAGGATGGTCAATTCAGTAATGTGAATGGCTATCTTAAAGTGGCTAATAGATCATTTAAAGTGTAGCCTGGTGTATATGTATGAAGATAACTATAAGGTTAAGGCCAGATAGAGATGATGATATTAAGGAGTGGTACCAGTCTTTGCCTCGTGGAGATAGGTCCAGATTTATTAGGGATGTCTTGAAAGATTTTTTTAACCACAAGAAGAGTGCTGGCCCAATCAAGTCTTTTAATGTAAGTGATAGGTTAGCTGATATAGATGTTATCGAAGTTAATCCAGATCTTGACTGTTCTATCAAAAATAAAGCTGAAGGTATAGATAGTAAGCTTGATAAACTTTTAGATCATATATGATAAGCTGAGTGGTTAAGGATAAATAATCTTTGAACAGGGCGGAACAGGTTTCTGTTTTGAAAAGTAGAAGAATTTTTGTAGACATAGAACAAGGGCTTAGAATATATATCTAAGCCCTATTGACTAAATAAGCAATTCTTGAACTTGGATCATGACCACTATCCCTTATAAAAGATAGGGCAATATAGTGCTTATTTAATTATAGTATATGCATATGTTTAATAAATATGTGTATTTTTTGTATATAAAAGACGTGAAGTCCCCCTAAAGTTAGAAGGACTTCTCAGCATAAAGCGAATTCAGTTAATTAAATGACCATACCTATAATAGGCAGGCAATATAGTTTATATTTACTATATTATTATTATAACAAATTATTTATGTTTGTCAACCCTTACCAGAATATTTCTTTATGAACTTTTCTTATTTGATTTTATTAGATTTTCATTATCTAATTTTAGTTTTTTTACTACTTTTCTTAATTTATTATTTTCTTTTTTAAATTCTTCCAGCTCTTTTTTATAGCGAAACATTTTGAAAAATACATCTGGCGCATATAAATATGCCAATTTTAATTCTATACATTGCTTTAAATCAATACCATAGTCGATAAAGTTTTTGCCAATATGGTTATTGAAGTCGTCTATACTTGAATTAGGTACAGTATATTGTTGAGCTGAACATTTTAAGTCACTAATAATTCTATTTTTAGAAATAGCTCTTATCTGATGAAGGTTCAGTAAAGTATCTTTTGGGAAAACTTGTCCATCTCTTGGGCATTTTATCAGTGCTTTTTGTAATGGAGGGGATAGCTCAGGGCCATCATCAGAACTCGTCGGTACCACGATTACAGTCTTAGGTAAATTATATAGTACAAATGCGGGGTGTGGCATAGAAATTTCATTACCAATATTTCCTGTACCAAATTCAACAAAAACCTTTCTACCTCTTACATAACGATAACCAGCTATTCTACGGGCATTCTTGTCACGATCAGCTCCAAAAATACCATATTTATTCCAGCTATCATTCCATATAATAAATGGTATTACATCTTTAATTACTTGTTGTTCCAGGACACCATTACTTTCATTAATTGTATCATGTAATTTCTGTTTAATATATGTATCTGTATCTGCAGTACGATTTAAAAATTTGTGGTCACTGTTATTTCTTAAGTTGATAAGTTTGCTTATATTAATTCCTATATTAATTCACCTCCTGTTGTAACATACCTATAATTATATCAGTAAGTATCATATTTTACAATTCCCTAATTGCCATTAATTTACTATTTAATATTTTTGCCTATATTTTGCTTATCTTTTAAAGAATTTAAGCTTACTGAATCTACTCCAAGCTGGACACTTAGATTTTTAGATATAAGGCCAAAGTTCAATAGAACATCTTAAAAGTGCAGCCATTTAATATACCCTTGGTTTCATATCTTACACAATTAATTCAATCTTTCTGACCCCGACCCTTTTAATTACTTTACATAATATAATATTTATTATATATGTCTTTTAACAATAACAATAATTAATAGATATGATATTATATTGTGTACGAATTTAAAATAAAGGATATTTTTTTGCTTTGAAGAATTATAATTATGTTGAACTGGTAATTAAAATAATTATAACTTTATATATGAGATACCCTTGGAGGAGAATAAAATTGCACTATTATCGTTTTAGACCATATGGAGAGCTTGCTATTAAAGAATTTATGTATGATGAGATATATTTCGCATCTACAGTAGAATGTAATGATCCTTTTGATGGAAAGGTGTTTGCTATTTTTGGAGATGATGATAAAAGTTGGAAACGTTTATTAGAGCTTGCTTGGAAGGATTTTGATTTTATTGATAAATCACAATTGGAAGACCAATTAGCTGTTTATCTATCGAAAAGGTCTCCAATTTCTTATGATGCTGCACTGAAACTTGACTATGTTAAAATACTTAATTCACTTTTCCCTTCTCTAAGCCCACTTATAGCATTTTCCCTTGGCAAAAGGATTAATTCTCTTTTAGACTTATATAAACCA
This sequence comes from Halanaerobiales bacterium, assembly GCA_016278415.1. The sequence goes on along the minus strand of JADQBV010000220.1, from coordinate 3,814 downwards.
AATAACAATTATTTTGTATCTTTTTCAAAGATATGTAATAATCCCCTTATGTGGTCGCATTATGCGTCAATGCATAAAGGGCACTGTTTGATTTTTAAGGCAATTGATGGATGTCTAAGTCAGTGTAGTCAACGCAAAAAAGGCTCCATTAGCAAAAAAACTAAAGCTGGTATAGCTCCTTCAATGAGTTATTCATTTCCAGATAAATTTTCTTTTCAAGATATTATATATACGGATGATGTTACATCGACAGATGGCTTTACTTATCTTCCTCAGCATGTTTTTGGCCGTGAGTTAGAAGAGCAGGAGAGGTTAGAATTAATTTCCAGTCAGGATCAACAATATTTAATTAAACATAATTGTTGGAGTTATGAACAGGAATCCAGAATTAATATACCTACTCCTAGAGCATGGCTATTTGGAGAGTGCATAGACTATAGTAAACAGGAGAGGCTGTTTTATTACCAACCGAATCAGTTGGTAGGTGTTATAATTGGGGCCAGGATGGATGATGAGCAGAAAATGCGGTTTCGAGAACTAATAAAATCTAGAATGGATCGTATAGCTAGAAATAATGGTAAAAAAGTTGCTGTTTTTGACTTTGTGCTTTTCCAGGCCAAATTGCCTGAATCTAGCCGAGATATAAAAATTGAGGCTGAAGAAATTTATACACTTTCTAGAACAATACGTAAGACAGATGATGATTTCGAAAAGCACTTACATGATTGGCAAGAAGGATGGGCTATGGAATTTAATGGTACAAGTGCAACACGTAAGAAGTTTGAATAGAGGATTAAAATGATATACGTAGGCTTATTACTATGGTAGTTATACAGAGAAGATCAATATTGAGGATTTAAAGCAGGTAAAGCTAAAATGGCCATCTGAAAAAGAGAGAACAGAAGAAGGTCTAAAGATAAAGAAAGCATTAAATAAAGAAACTCCCGCTGAAAGAGAAAAAGGCTTGCGTAGGTTTATTGACCAGATATTTAGTGAGTATCTTGGTATAAGTAGGGAAGAATTAAAACTTGTTAGTAGTATTGTATATAGTTCTGATAGCTTTAAAGAACTGAAAACCTGGAATGTAGATTGGTTATTGAAACCTGATTTGAGTAGTATATTGTCTAGCGTTGAGGTTAAAGTATATAAACTAAAAGAAGTGGTTGAAAGTATTAGTATGGGAATACAATACAGGGATCTAGATAAGATAGATGAGAAACTATTGATTAAGGGTAAAGAACTTAATGTTATGGAAATTTATAAGGCTGCTAAGGATAATGTTAATTGTAGTAAACAAGATTATAGACTTCATCAAGGAGATGTTATATTTAGAATAAAAGGCAAAATAGGTCCAGCTGCACATGTTAAATATATAAGTGAGGGTTTATATCACTATCATGATACTGCTATGACAGCTACGTGTTTTTTTACTAAATGTAATTTCCCTAATAATATAATAGAGGATGATATAGATTTTTACTAGATTTTAATTGTCATTAACTAATGGGCTTGTTTTTCTAAATAACCATGCTGCAAAACCCCACCAAACCAAAAATATAATATAACTAGGGATAGGATAAAGCCATGGTGTAAAATCAAACATTCCTACATTTTGGGCTATATATCCAAAACCAACACTTATAAAAGCCCATGTCATTATATATAGATATAAAAACCATCGACTGCTTGGTAAAAAATAAAGGTAAATCATTACTGTAACAGTCCAACTAAGAGGTGAAAGTGCAATGTGACCAAGGACATAAAAAATTCCCTGATTTTTAAACCACATAACACCTAAAATGTTTTGCATTAAAAATACAATTAAAATATCACCAAGACATCCAATTATAAGACCATAAATAAAGTACTCTTTATAGACTTTTCTGGGAATAAAGATAAGTGTTAGAATAAATGTCATAATTAGAAATACGGGATAAAATAATTGATTAATATTTTCTATCATAATGACTCCTCCTACTTTTATTTAGGTTTATTATAACCAAACTATTCATTAAATATTATATTTGATCATCTTTAAGTATATCCTTAATAGTTTTAACTATAAAATCAGTGGAATTACTTCTGGAAAAAGATATTAAGGTTACTGGTAAGGTTTTCATAATCTTTTTTTATTTACAATACAGAACAAATGTATGGTGTAATAATAAAAAAGAGCAATTAATAAAAAACATTTCACTTGATGTTTTATAGATGACATAATTCTATAGTACTTTTATTATAAAATAATTTTTGTATGGAAAATTAATATGTAACTGTAAATTATTTAATTTTCGCATTTAGCAATTATTGAATTTTAACTATAGGAGGATTTTATATGGGAAAATCAAAGGTATATTTTACAAATATGCAGACTTCTGCTCAGGAAAACCTATTACAAAAGCTGACTCGGTTAATTAAGACAGCTGGTATAAATCAGATTGATTTTGACAAAAAGTATACAGCTATAAAGCTTCATTTCGGGGAACCAGGGAATCTGGCTTTTTTGCGCCCGAACTTCTCTAAAACAATTGTTGATATGGTTAAAAGTCTTGGAGGTAAGCCTTTCTTAACAGATTGCAATACCTTATATGTAGGGCGAAGAAAAGATGCTCTTGAACATCTCAATTCTGCTTATGAGAATGGTTTTAGTCCTTTATCAACAGGCTGTCAGATATTAATTGGCGATGGGTTAAAGGGTACTGATGAAGCACTGGTTCCTATTCCCAATGGTAAATATGTAAAAGAAGCCAAGATAGGACAGGCTATCATGGATGCAGATATTATAATTTCATTGAATCATTTTAAAGGTCATGAACTGGCCGGTTTTGGCGGTGCCTTAAAGAATATAGGTATGGGTTGTGGCTCCCGGGCTGGAAAAATGGAAATGCATAGCAGTGGACAATTTAATAAATTGATAATCTAAGCATTATGTAATAAAATAAATTATAAAGATAGATAATAACAATTGAAAATGAAGTATTTATAACTATCTTATAAGGAGGATGGTATAATGAAGTTTTGCTGGTGTACAATTAGTGTAAAAGATCTGGAGGAATCATTAAAGTTTTATCAGGAAGTGGTTGGGCTAAAGGTTGCTAGAAGATTTGAAGCAGGGCCAGGAATTGAAATTGCTTTTCTGGATGCTGGAGAAACAGAAATAGAGTTAATATATAATGAAAATAAAGCACAAGTTAATATTGGACTGGATATATCTTTAGGTTTTGAGGTAGAGTCAGTGGATAAGATGATGGAATTTGTTAAAGAAAAGGGTATAGCAATACATAGTGGACCAATCCAGCCCAATCAACATGTTAAGTTTTTCTTTGTTCAGGACCCCAATGGATTAAAAATTCAATTTGTGGAAAATCTCTAATATCTATACCTAGATTGTAATTATTATTTATAGGCTATTACAGATATGAAGTTCAAGAAGAGTTTGATTTAAGAAGTATTGCTAAATTATTAGAGGAACAAGGTTTTAAGGAGGGTGATATAATAATGACAATGGCTGAAAAGCTTCGTCAAGAAGGCAGACAAGAAGAAAAAATTGAGATAGCCAGAAATATGTTAAAAAACGATATGGCTATAGAGCAAGTAATTAAATTAACTAATTTAGAGAAGAAGCAAATTATATTATTAAAAGAAGAAATACAACATTAAATTATAATCAAGCTCGAATTTTATAAATTCGGGCTTGAACTTTAGTGTGCCTTGTAAATACAAGAAACTGTAGGTGTAAATTCTATCCACGCTGTTCTTGCCGGTTCGGTGTGTGAAGTCAACAGTGGCAGGGTGTCTATCGCGAGGTAGAATC
>JADQBV010000266.1 GCA_016278415.1 Halanaerobiales bacterium | reverse complement strand
AAATATGTATATACACCTGCAGTCAATGTCCTCATCATACCAGCCCTTAACATTAACTGATGGCTAACCACATCAGCTTCAGCAGGATCTTCTTTTAATGTTGGTAAATACATCTTCGACATTCTCATCTATACCACTCCTTTAAAGTCTTATATCTTATCAATCTCATTTTCAAGTTCCTCCAGAAGTTGATCCTCAGCAACTTTTTTAACTAATTTACCTTTTTTAAAAATTAGCGCTTCTCCTTTACCTCCAGCGATACCAATATCAGCTTCCCTGGCCTCACCAGGTCCATTTACTGCACATCCCATAACAGCAATTGTAATATCCTTCTTAAGATTTGCAAATTTGTTTTCTACCTTTTCAGCTAGATTAATAAGATTTATTTCTGTACGTCCACAAGTTGGACAGGAAATTATCTCAGCCCCTTTTTTTCTTAAACGTAGTGCTTTAAGAATTTGCCAACCCACTTTTACTTCTTCAACAGGGTTACCAGTCAATGATATTCTAATTGTATCACCAAGACTCTGTGCTAAGAGTGATCCTATCCCCACAGATGATTTAATAGTACCTGACCAGATTGTACCTGCTTCAGTAATTCCGATATGGAAGGGGTAATCTACCCTTTCAGCCATAAGTTGGTAAGCCTTAATAGTCATCATTATATCAGTAGACTTAAGAGAAACAACTATTTCTTCAAAGTTATTTTTTTCTAATATATCTATATGTTTGAGAGCACTTTCAACCATGCCTTCTGCTGTTGGTCTCCCATATTTAAATAATATTTCTTTTTCAATAGAGCCTGAATTAACTCCAATTCGAATCGGTATATTAGCTTCTTTTGCCTTTATTACAATTTCTTTTACCCTTTCTGCTTGTCCAATGTTACCTGGATTCAATCGCAAGCCATCAACACCTTGTCTGATGGCTTCAAGGGCAAGACGATAATCAAAATGTATATCAGCTATTAAAGGAATGGAGATACTTCTTTTAATCTCTGAAAGTTTCCTGGCAGAAATCATATCAGGAACTGCAACTCTGATTATCTCACAACCAACTTCACTCAATTCCTGTATTTGTTTTATAGTTTCTTTATGATCAACTGTTTTAGTATTGGTCATAGACTGTACTGAAATAGGGGCATCTCCCCCAACTGCTATGTCACCATAATAAATCTTTCTGGTCTTTCTCCTCATATTATTCCTCCATATTTGCTGAACAAACTTTATAAGAAATTACCAATATCCCTTATTATAATATAGACCATAAAAACAATCAAAATAGCAAAACCAATCAGATGAACCATGTTTTCCTTTTCAGGATTAACTGGCTTTCCTCTTACCATCTCTACTAATATGAAAATGAGTCTGCCTCCGTCTAAAGCAGGAAACGGCATTAAGTTTAATATTCCTAGATTCACACTAATCATTGCCATTAAAGATAAAACAGATGTAAATCCAATATCCGCAGCCTGACCAACCATACTAGCAATCATAATAGGACCACCAATATCCGCAGAGGTTTTTCCTGTAATCATCTTAGCAAAGGCATCAATGGTTGCCCAAATAAACCTGCCTGCCCTAGTGAAACCCAGTTTAATTGCTCTAAAAACACCTACATCTTCACGGATTAATTGTGGAGATATTCCTATTATAGCATAGCCAACACTTTCATCAAAACGTGGTTTAACTGTAGTTTGCTTTATCTGATTATTTCTCTCAAATTTAACTTCAAGAGATTGATTAGCTGATGAATTAATAAGACTAGACAAATCAGCCCATTCGTCGACAGGATGACCATCTATCTCAAGTATTTTATCACCGATTTTAAAACCAGCCTCAGCAGCGGGCATCCCAACTGCCACATTTCCAATAACATTAGAATTAGTGCTATCAACTGGTAAACCATATGCTGCAAAAATAAATACAAATATAAAAGCTGTTAATAGAAAATTCATTAAAGGACCATTAAATATAACAGCAAAACGCTTCCATGCAGACTTTTGATCAAATGTCTGCTCTTTTTCTTTTGCTTCATAATAAATAGCCTTTTCTTCATCACTCATATTTTCATCAGGTGGAACTTCACCAGTCATTTTACAAAAACCACCTAATGGAATTGAACGGATTGAATACACCGTTTCACCTTTTTTCTTTGAGACTATTTTCGGACCGAATCCTAAGGCAAACTCCTCAACCCTAATACCTGCCAATTTTGCAGAAATATAATGACCAAATTCATGTATAAACACTAAAATACCTAATACTACTATAAAACTAATTACTGTTAACAAGAGACATAACCTCCTTGGCATATTGTCTAGCCCATTCATCTACTTGATATATCTCATCTAATGTAGGTGTTTTAATGGTTTGATGTTTATCCATAACTTTCCCTATAAGATAGGGAATATCAAGAAAAGACAATTTTTTATTTACAAAACCCGAAACAGCTATTTCATTTGCCGCATTTAAAATAGCAGGCATAGTCCCACCTTCGCGACCAGCCTGATAGGCGAGTTTTAAAGCTGGAAACTTTTCAAAATCTGGTGCTTGAAAATTTAATTGACTATGTTCAAAGAGATTTAATTTTTTACTTTTACCTGAAATTCTCTCAGGGTATGTAAGTACATACTGGATAGGTATTCTCATATCTGCAACACCTAACTCAGCAATAATAGAACTATCAACAAATTCAACCATCGAATGTATAATACTCTCTGGATGAATCACAACATTAATTTTATCATATGGCTGTTTAAAAAGCCAGTGTGCCTCTATGACTTCTAAACCCTTATTCATCATAGTTGCAGAGTCTATAGTAATCTTTCCACCCATATCCCAGTTAGGGTGATTTAGGGCCTGTTTAACAGTTACATTTTTTAATTCCTCCATAGAAAAATTTCTGAAAGGACCACCTGATGCTGTAAGTATAAGATTGTCAATTCCCTCAGAACAGTGACCCTCAAGAATTTGAAAAATAGCATTATGTTCACTATCAATAGGGAGGATTTGGTGCTCTTTACTATTCAAATATTCTTCAATTATCTCCCCACCTATAACTAAACTCTCTTTATTTGCTAAACCAAGTTTATTACCAGCACGTAGAGCAGCCATAGTAGGCTTCAATCCAACAGCACCAACTAAAGAGTTTACTACTAGATCTATCTCAAGTTCTCCAGCTAAATATTCTAAACCTTTAATTCCAGATAAAACCTCTACATCTAAATCCTTAAGTCTATAATCTAACTCTTTTTTTAATTCATCATTCATTATTACTACAAAATCAGGCTTATATTCTATAGCCTGCTTCTCCAATAAATCTATATTTGTATTTGCAGATAAACCCACAACAGACCAATCATCTTTAAGATGATCTATAACATCAAGTGTTTGTGTTCCTATTGAACCTGTTGAACCAAGTATAACTATTTTTTTCATCTTTATCACCCCTTAGGACCAATTAAATCTGATAAAATTCCTGAATTATATATTGCTTTACCTAAAACCAAAGTTGCTGGCCCAATGATAAAGCCGACTGTACCCATAAGTCTATAACCTACATAAAATGACATCATAGTAGCGAGTGGATGTAATCCTAAATGAAACCCAATTATCTTTCCTTCTATTCCCTGTCGAAGAGCAGCAGCAATAGTATAAATAATTAATAGCTTAATAGCAAACAGTAGATTACCTGAAATTATATTAAAAATAACCCAGGGAATAAATAATAAACCAGGACCAATAATAGGAATAAAATCTAGAAATGCTGCTGTTATACCAAGAATAAGGGCATATTCATTTCCCATAAATAAAAGACCCACAAAAGCTATTATACCAGTAATCAAAACCAATATTAACTCTGCTCTTATAAAACCTATTGCTGAGCTAATCAATTCCTTTTCAATTCTATAGATTTTTGGTCTATAACTGTCTGGAAATATACCCATTATAAAGTTGTTTATATTATCTATATCTCTACTAATAAAATACGTGGCAATACAGCTTAAAAATAATATAGTTAATAAAAGAGGTAACTTTTTAAGTACCTGCACGAGATAATTAACTATATATATTATACTCTCTTTTAAGGCATTATATAAACCCTGTAGATTATCATTTAATGTCTTTTTTATAATAGGGGATATATTCAAATTATTGACCAGTTCTTCAAGTCTATTATTGTCTTGTAATATCCAATTAACTTGTTCACCTAATGTTTTATAATCAGGTAAATTATGCAAAAGTTTATTAAGTTCTAAATATACTTGTGACATACCAAGAAATAAAAACAATAAAACTACAGAAATAAAAAAGGATAATACAACAAAAGCCGCCAATGACCTATCTATATTATGGAAGTTTTCAACCATATTAACTACTGGATTAATAAGACTTGCAAATATAACTGCAATAATAAACGGTGTTAAATAAGTAATAGAAAAATTTAACAAGATAACAATAATAAACAACATTAAACAAGAAAACAATATCTTCTTTACCCACATATCCATAATAAATACCCCTTTTGCTTTAAATCGATTATAAAAAATCTATTAAAACATGCAGGGGATACACAATCAATTTATAGTACACCTCTAAATTAGATTACATATAGAAGAAAGAAGTAAGTAAATGGTATTGAAAACAAAAGACTATCAAAGCGATCTAGAATACCACCATGACCTGGAATTATACTACCAGAATCTTTAACACCAGAATATCTTTTCATACTAGATTCAAATAAGTCGCCAATCATGGCTATTAGTGCAAGTAAAATTGCATATACTAGCCAATACACTGAAAAAATGCCTAGATAATAAGTATATATGCTTATTATTAAGATAGTAAATAAAATACCGCCAATTACTCCCTCAACTGATTTTTTTGGGCTTATATCTGTAAATTTTGTTTCACCAAATTTAACTCCAATAAAATATGCACCGGTATCTTCAGCCCAAGTAGCCAGTAGTGCTAACCAGATGGCTGTCGCGTTATAAAACGGTGGTATATTAAACTCTCTTAATAAAATAAAAAAAGATAAACCACCGGCTATATATAGTATTCCAATTAAGTTATATCCTAATTTTTCAAGGAATTCATTAGTGTCAGTTTTAAATATATGATAAATAAACAGTGAAAATAGTATAACAGTAAAGAAAAGTCCTTGTGATAAATTAATTATCCCCCTATTACTTAAATATGTATAAAGTAATATGATTATACTAAAAAAAGATAATAATGTTTTGTTGTTAGTATAATTCACGGGTAACATACGATCATATTCATAAATAGCTATTACAGCTATTAACATAATTAAAATAGTAAATGGAAGTGACCCTAGATAAATAAAGAATATCAGCAAAATAATACCAAGTAATGCACTAATTATACGCTCCCATAACATTATCAATCACCCTTTTCCTTCAAACCACCAAATCTTCTATCCCTATTTTGAAAAATCTTAATTGCCTTCTCCAACTCTTGACCATTAAAATCAGGCCAATACTTTTTACTAAAATACAATTCAGCGTATGCACTCTGCCATAACAAAAAATTACTAATTCTCTTTTCTCCTCCAGTTCTTATTAATAATTCAACCTCTGGAAATTCTGGACTATATAAATATTCAGCCATATCTTCTTCAGTTAAATTATTAATATCATCCTCACTTTTATTACTAGTTATAATACCTTTAAGCATATCTATTATCTCAACACGTCCACCATAGTTAAATGCCAAGTTTAATAGGAGACCTTTGTTTTGTGATGTCATTTCTTCAACATGACTAATTGTTTTTAAAATTCCTGGAGAAAGTTCATCTCTTCTACCAATAACTTTGACTCGCACATTATTCTTAAATAATTCTTTTGCCTGTTTTATTAAAGTATTCTTAAATAAATGCATTAAAAAATCAACTTCTTTACCTGGACGTTTCCAATTTTCCGTAGAAAAAGCGTAAACAGTTAAACAAGAAACACCTAAATCGCCAGCCTTACGCAATACACTTTCAAAAGCATCTATGCCAGCTATATGGCCCTTTGAGCGATTTAGGCCTTTATCCACAGCCCAACGTCCATTACCATCCATAATAATAGCTATATGAGAAGGAATATCCATATTATCACCTTTATTTAAAGTAATTACCCCCTCTATGAGGGGGAAACATAATTATACTTCCATTATTTCTTCCTCTTTATCAGACATTAGCTTATCAACCTTTTTTATATATTGATCTGTCATTTCTTGTATTTTATCAAGGCCACGATGATAGTCATCTTCAGAAATTTCACTTTCGTTTTCTAACTCTTTTAGCTCATCATTTGCCTCATGTCTAATACTCCTAATAGCAATTCTTCCTTTTTCTGATTTTTCACGAATTACCTTAGCTAATTCTTTTCTGCGTTCTTCTGTTAGTTGAGGAATATTAATTCTAATTACACTTCCGTCATTATTAGGTGTTAGTCCAAGATTAGCCTTTAGTATAGCTCTTTCTACATCTGCAATAACAGTTTTATCCCATGGTTCTATAACAATGGTTCTTGCTTCTGGAGCAACCACTTTAGCCATCTGTTGAATAGGTGTTTGAGTCCCATAATAATCAACCATAATATTTTCTACTAGTGAAGGTCTAG
>JADQBV010000395.1 GCA_016278415.1 Halanaerobiales bacterium | reverse complement strand
CATAAAATTTATTTTTGAGGTTTATTATTTCTACTGTTTTCGCAGTAGAATCATATATATACTTAAATAAAGATAATCCTTAAAGAAGGGTTTAGAAGTAAATTTTTTTTTGAAGATATTATTAGATAAAAACAATGTTAACAATAATAGAAGTAATATAATGGTAGGAAAATATATTTTATCAATATGATAAGAAAATAATAAATTAAGTAGTACTATATTAAGTAACATAATGGATAAAATATAACTCATAGAGATATATTCTTTATATTTATTGTTTAATAATTTTTTCTGCACTATAAAATCTCCTCTCTAAGCTGTAAAGACATAAGAATTTTTTATGCCTATCTCCTCCATTCTACTTACTTAACTTTATAGGTAAATCTGGGTAACCTGTGCAGTGTAATTTCCCTCACTATTTCTTATCTCTTTTCAATGACTATAATTTTTACTATGGCCAGTTGCAGCTTTCTTCTTATAATTATATATTAAAAAAGCAGTTATTAATAATAGTATTAATACTGGTGACATAAGGAGACTTTTCCTAATAGGTTGCTTGTCCATATTTTCTATTTTAAAATTAAAAATATTTAAATAGGAATATAAATTTAAAAATATCAGCTCATATACAGCCAATACAATAAAAGACTTTATTACAGAAATTAAAGTTTCAATAAATCTTGTACTATAAAGATAGTTTATCCCTAAAGTAAACATAAAAATAATTATAATACTATGAATTCCAAAGGTAATTTGTAAACTCCTCACAAAAAATACTATTATACCACTAAGTAACCCTAATAATAATACAGATTTCCACCTGACTTCTTTATTTAAAAAGGCAATTGATAATAGCAACATGCCTATAGCCTGAGGTGTGTTTTGTAGTAAGATTGAAATAATTGATGTAGTCATCATTTTTTGCCTCCATCTTTATTATTAATATGTCTTGATATATATTATATATTTCGACAATATTTAACAAAATCCTTTAATAAGTTTTGATAATGTAATTTTAAATTAAAATAAGAAATCCAGCTTAAAGCCGGATTTCTTATTTATTCCACTCATATACGATCTATACTATTTGAAGATAATAAGTGTATTCTTTAATTTTTTATAAACTTTAATTCTCTAACGAAGCACCTTCTGTTGGTATTTCTACGGTGAAAATCCCTAACTTCCAGGCACCATAAATTAAAGTAATAATAACAATAAATAACATTGCTATGGCATCATGAAAATTCGAACCATTTATTATCAAAGCCATCAAACCCAATCCTATACTAATTGCATATACACTTAACACAGCCTGTTTCTGATTAAAACCAAGTGCTAATAAACGATGGTGAATATGACCATGGTCCGCTTCTCCAATAGGTTTTCCATTATAAAGCCTTCTTACTATAGCAAATACCGTATCGAAAATCGGAACACCAAGGGCTAAAACTGGAACTATTAAAGTCACAGCAGCAGCACTTTTAAGAGCACCAGAAACGGAAATTGCTGCTAATATAAAACCTGAAAACATTGCCCCTGTATCTCCCATAAAAATTTCTGCAGGGTTAAAGTTATATTTAAGAAACCCTATAGAGCTACCGGCCAAAGTAAGTGCCATAACAGCTGCAACTACCTGGTTTTCCTGTAAGCCTACGAAGAACAGCGTTAGGGCTGCAATAGCAGTAATACCAGCGGCAAGTCCATCTAATCCATCTACTAAATTAACGGTATTAGTTACACCAACAATCCACAGCAGGGTTAGTGGTGTTCCCCAATAACCTAAATATATCATTCCACCAAAGGGATTAGTAATAAACTCTATTTTAACACCACAAATAATTAAAACAGAGGCTGCTACAATTTGCCCTAATAATTTCAGCAATGGTGGAACCTCATATAAGTCATCTAAAATACCTAAAATTAATATTAAAGTCCCGCCGAATAATATCCCTAACAACATTTGATTACGCATTGTTAACAACAAAACAGGGATTAGAAAACCAATATATATAGCTATGCCCCCCATAGTAGGGATAGCCCTTTTATTAATTCTTCTATTTCCCGGCATATCAACCGCATTAAAGCGAACAGCTATTTTCTTTACCACTGGAGTAAAAAAATACGTTATTACCAGGCTAATGATAAAAGCACCAATATAAGTCTGCATCTAGCACCCCTCTTTCCATCTCCCATCTTAACAAACAAGCCCAAAATTCGCAAAGGAAATATTTGGGGTTACTTAGTTCCGTATAAGCGATCACCAGCATCGCCTAAACCAGGGATTATATATGCATGATCATTTAATTTCTCATCAATAGCGGCTACAAAGATATCAACGTCAGGGTGTTCTTTCTGTACTCTAGCAACACCCTCTGGAGCAGCTATTAAACACATTAACTTAATAGTGCGTGGATTTCTCTTTTTTACGAATCCTATTGCTGCAGAGGCCGAGCCACCTGTTGCCAACATAGGGTCAACAACTATTAAATCTCGTTCATCCACATCTGTAGGCATTTTACAGTAATATTCTACTGGCTCTAAAGTTTCAGGATCCCGATACAAACCCACATGTCCTACTTTTGCTGTAGGAATTAGCTTTAAAATACCATCAATCATACCTAATCCGGCTCTCAAAATAGGGACTACACCTAGCTTTTTACCCTCAATCATATTAACCTTTGTTTTTTGAATAGGTGTTTCTATTTCAACCTCTTCTAGAGGTAAATCCCTTGTCACTTCATAGGCCATTAAAGCAGAAATCTCATCTAGTAATTCTCTGAACTCTTTTGGTCCTGTATTTTTATCTCTCACCAATGCCAATTTGTGTTGTATTAAAGGATGATCCATTGTTGTAACATTACTCATAAGTTTATTTTTCTCCCCTTTCAATTTTACTAATTTTATCTATTCTTTTCTGGTGGCGACCCCCATCAAATTCTTCTCCTAACCATACCTTAACAATTTCCAAAGCTAGTCCAATTCCAACAACTCGAGAACCCAGGGTTAACACGTTACTATTATTATGATTTCTAGTAGCCTGAGCAGAAAATACATCATGACACAATGCAGCCCTAACCCCAGAAACCTTATTAGCGGCTATAGACATACCTATACCTGTTCCACAAACTAAGATTCCTTTATCATATTCGCCTTTAGAAACAGCGTCTGCAACTTTATATCCAAAATCTGGATAATCAACTGATTCACAATTGTCTGTACCCATATCTGTATATTCATATCCTTCTTCTTCCAGGTACTTTACTATTTCTTTTTTTAATTCAAACCCAGCATGATCTGAGCCAATAGCAATACTCATTCTATCACCTCTATAGTTATTATTCTTCAATGTTTTAGATTTACCTGCATCATTATCATTAAATTGATTCAATTTTCCTACAATGCTAAGAACTTGTGCTTTTATCTCATCTTTAGTTTTTCTATAGACCACCTCTGACTGACCATATGGATCTATTATATCATATCCTTCCTCTAAAGATGCGAATTCTTTCAAAGTATAAATTTTAGTGGCATATTCAGGAAAAGCATCTCCTAAAATATCTTTATGCTGACGAGTCATCGTCAGTACTAGCTTTACTTCTTCTAAAAGCCCTTTTGTAATCTGTTGACTAAGATGATTACTTGAATCTATATTTTCCCCTTCAAGCATTATTTTACGTGTATTTTTACTGGCACTCTGTCCAGGAACTGCTGATATACCAGCAGATATAGCCTGCCAACCATCTAAAGCTTTATCTTGCTTAACTAATTTATTAAAGAGTAACTCTGCCATCGGACTACGACAGGTATTACCAGTACAAACAAAAATAATTTTAGGCAAGGATTTTCCCTCCTTATATAATAGTGGATATGCTATGCAAAGTGTCTAGGAATATTACTAACAGTTATGTAACTGACCTCTATTCTCAATTAGTACATTAGAGCCAACCGGCGAAATGAACACCTAAAAATACTAGAGCAAAACCCCCAACTAACTGAGCGTGATCTCCTAGAAAATGACCAATCTTAGATCCAAAGTAGAGTCCTGACCCCATCATAAGACCTGCTATTAAACCAATTATGAGTGTGATTCCAAAGTTTATATTACCCAACATTCCAAGGCTTATACCAACTGAAAGTGCATCAATACTCACACTAAAAGCCAAAACTATTAAACCCCAACCCTTTACATTGAAGTTACATAATTCTTCTTCAGTTTCAATCCATCTTTCAATAATCATATAAATACCAATAAGTATTAGTAAACCTGAGCCTACTAATCCCAATATACCATCCAAATTACCATCAATTTTAAATAAGTAAAGTAGTATATTTTCAATAAACCTGCCACCATAAATACCGAGTAAAGGCATTATGACATGAAAAATAGCTATTACAGCACTTATTCTCAATATGCTTTTATTAGCAAACTGTTGAATACCACAAACTATTGCTACAGAGAATGCATCAGTACCCAGTGCAATAGCAAGCGCAAAGGTTTCCCATATACTCAAAATAACCTTCCCCTTTATTAATTATTAATATATATTAGTAATTTTGTTATCTTTTACTGAAATCATTTCATATCTATGTATATGTGCAATCCCCTTACACTATTCTCTACTACTTGCCTTATACAGTCTATTCATCACTGCCTCACCAATACCTTCTTCTGGTATGGCCTCAATATATACCTGTTTTAGGCATAAGTCATCAAGACTACGTAATATGTCAAAAAGACGAGCAGCAATAATATCTGCCTCTGTTCGTGACCCCATTTTGATAGTATTAACATCTGTTAGTTGAGAATGATATTTTGTATAGGATTCATCACTTAGTACAATACCAATATTATTATTTATTCCTTTATCTATTAATCTCTTCAATGCCTGTTGGTCTTCAATTATAAACAAGGGAGTTTCCGGCGAGTAATGCCTATATTTCATTCCAGGCGATATGGGTTTTTCAGTATTAAGATTCTGATCTACCTCAAATTGCATGTTTTCCTTTGTATCTTTCTTAGTTTCTAAGCTAATTTCCTTTTTAGAATCTACATTAGAATCTTTACTTGAATCATTATTACTATAGTTTGAATTTTCATCAATACTTAATACTTCCATAATTCTTTCTCTACTAATCCCACCAGGTCGCAATATCTTTACTTTATCATCCCTGACATCAATAACAGTTGATTCTAGACCGACCCAGGTCGGACCTCCATCAATAATATATGGTATTCTTCCTTGTAAATCATGTAAAACGTGGGTAGCACGAGTAGGACTTGGTTTACCAGACCTATTAGCACTTGGTGCCGCTATAGTTAATCCTGACACTTCAATTAATGCCCTTGTCAATGGATGAGAGGGCATTCTTACTGCAACACTATCTAGTCCTGCAGTCGTTCTATAAGGAATCATTTTATCTTTATTAAATATAATTGTTAAAGGTCCTGGCCAAAAATTATCTATCAATATCCTAACCATCTTACTTAATTCTCCACAGATTATATCCTCCAATTGTTTAAAACTAGCTATATGTACAATAAGGGGATTATCCTGGGGGCGCCCTTTAGCAAGATATATTTTATCAACTGCCTCTTCGTTAGTAGCATCAGCACCAAGACCATATACGGTTTCTGTAGGAAAAGCAACCAATTGCCCCTGCTTTAATAAATCAGCAGCATTTTTTATTACTGGATGTTTGATTAATTCTGCTATCTTATTTTTTTTAATTAAATTGTAATCAACTTTGCAGAGTTCTGTATTGAATTTTTCCATAACTGTTCTCCTTTGAATACAATGATGTGCTTAGCCGTCTTGCGGCCTAGCCTTATGAGCAAAAACCATTCGATCGTGGTCTGAATAGTCCTTTTCTACAGATATATTATTCCAGTTTGAATCAAATAAATCCCTAACTGTATTACCTTGATTATATCCTATTTCCAGAGCCAAAAGCCCAGCTTGTTTTAGTACTTGATGCGCCTGTTGTATCAAAGGTCGATAATAGTCTAAACCATCACTACCAGCATATAAAGCTATTTCTGGCTCATTCCTAACTTCTGGGGATAGGTCCTGCATGCCTTGATCATCAATATAAGGGGGGTTTGAGACAACTATATCTACATTGTCTTTTTTCAATTTAAGTAATGGGGAGAGTAAATCTCCTTTTATTACTTTAACCCTATCTGCTAATTCATGTTTTTTAATATTAGACTTTGCTATATTTAGCGCTTTATCAGAGATATCTATAGCCAATATTTTAGCTTCAGATATGTAATGGGCCAGGGAAACGGCTATTGCGCCACTTCCTGTTCCAACGTCTACTATATTTGGTTCTAGTAATTTATTTTCTTGGCAATACTCTATAATATATTCAACTAATTGTTCAGTTTCAGGTCTAGGAATCAAAACACCTTCACTAACCTCTATATCTAAGGACATAAATTCTTTTTCCCCTGTTAAATAGGCTATTGGAATCCTGTGAGCACGCTGATATACCAATTGCCTATATTCTTCCAATTCATCTTCACTTAGAGGTAAATCAAAGTTTACATATAATTGAATTCTTTCTTTTTTTAATACATAGGCCAATAAAACCTCTGCATTAAGACGGGCATCACTTATTTTAAATTTATCAAAATATTCAACAG
>JADQBV010000135.1 GCA_016278415.1 Halanaerobiales bacterium | reverse complement strand
CTATAGAGGTTTATAAGGTAGAAGATGAATATTATATAGTAGATGGTCATCATCGTGTTATGGCCAGTAGGGATATAGACCGACATTTTATTGATGCAGAAATTATTGAATATCAATTTAAAGATAAGCAAAACAACTGTAATGAATGTACTAATAAAGATTATCATGATTGTCCCATGAAAGATTTTAATGAAAAGACTGGTCTTTGGGGAATAATCTTAAAGAGCCGAGAGGCCTATAATAATCTTTTAGATTCGATTTTAGAGTTTGGTAATGAGATGGGAAAAAACCTATCATTAAAAGAAATTTCTTCCAAATGGTATCAAAATAATCATTACTCTGAGCAAGTACCTGATTTAAAAGAAAATGATGATACTGATGTAAATGAAAGAAGAAAAGGGTGAGTGTATATTGAAGATATTATTGGTTGCAGATGAAATACATAAAGCATTATATGATTATTTTGACCCAGAGCGGTGGGAAGATATAGATCTTATATTGTCAGCAGGTGATTTAAAATCTGCTTATCTTCAATTCCTTGTTACTTTAATTAATGGTGCCCCATTATATTATATAAGAGGCAATCATGATTATAAATATGACAAAAAACCCCCATATGGATGTGATAATATACATGGGCGTATTGTAGAGTATAAGGGTTTACGTATTCTTGGTCTTGAAGGCTCTGCCTGGTATAATGGAAAGGGCGTCCAATATAAAGAGCGCCAAATGTGGTGGCAGGTTATGAAACTCTGGCCTAAATTAAAATTAGGGGATAGAATAGATATCGTTTTGACTCACAATCCTGCATATGGACTTAATGATGGGAAAGGACACGCCCATCGGGGATTTAAGTCATTTAAGTATATAATTGATACTTTTAAACCAAAATATTTTATACATGGTCATCAACATTTATCTTATGCTATGCGTGAACGAATAATTGACTATAAAGATACACAAATTATAAATGCATATGAATATCATGTATTAGAAATATAACAGTACTGTTCTCAGAACTTTATTGAAAGGTTTAAAATTTGTATATAAGGATTACTAAAGAATTGAAAACTATATACTCACTACTTAAAAATCAGGCAAGTATTTTTCACTGTTAATAGTTTCTGGAAGGTTGTGAGAGATGCAAAATTACTTGAGTTATATAAAAAAAATTGAGAAAATAGCCCATCATAAAAAGGTAGAGGTGTTTTTAGTTGGAGGTGCCCTTCGTGATCTCTATTTAGGTAGGGTTCTTAAGGATATAGATATAGTTGTTAATAAGCGGGTAGCTGAAATGGCCCGCTATTTTGCTGATAAAATTGAAGCTAGTTTTGTTGTCTTAGATTCAAAGAGAGATATTTATAGGGTTGTAACGGATTCTATCTCTTTTGATTTTGCTATGATGATCGGGGAAAGTATTGAGAAAGATTTGAGTAGAAGGGATTTTACCATAAATGCAATTGCTATTCCCTTTATTCTTGACGATAGAACCCCTTATAATCTCTCTGATTTTTTAATGAAAAAATATGATAATACAGGGAATAATCTGCTTAAGATGTCTGATTATATAATAGACCCTTATAACGGAATTAATGATTTAGGAAATAAAAGAATTAACATTGTTAAAGAAGATGTTTTTATCGAGGATCCATTACGGTTATGGAGGGCTATTAGATTTAAGAGTCAACTTGATTTTAGAATTAGTCAAAATACAGTTGATTTTATGAAAAAAAACAGTAGTCTTGCAGCTATGCCAGCAGCTGAGCGAATAAAAGATGAATTTGTAAAAATACTGAAATCAGAAAAAGTTGCTGAATATATAAAATATGCAGAAGATGAATTTGGGATGATATCCACTTTAATTCCTGATATAATTGAAATGAAGGCGACAGGGGAAAATCAACACCATCAAGAAGATGCCTGGACTCATTGCTTATTGGTATTAGAGACACTAGAAGGATTATTATTAGATGATTTTTATTATGAACAAATTGATAAGGATAAACTATATTTGCTGAAATTGTCAGCACTACTCCATGATATAGGTAAAATAACTACAAAGAGTAGAAAAGGAGAGAAGATTCATTACTATGGTCACGAAAATATTGGTGCAGATAGGATAGTTCCAATTTTAAAGCAACTTAAGTTTAGTAGAGAAGAAATTAGTTTCATAAAAAAGATAGTCAAGTATCATATGAGACCTATGTTGTTATATATAGCTGAAAACCTGACAGATAAAGGCAGATATCGACTGTTTAAGCAGTTAGGTTCACTAACTCCAGTAGTATTGATTCATTCTTTGGCAGACAAAATAGCCGCCATGAAAATTAATCAACGAATAGATGAAATTGATGTCTATAAGGATTTTATTGGAAATATGTTAGAAATATATTATAATTATAGAAGTAAAACAGAGGATTTAATGATAAGAGGTAAAGAGATAAAAGAACATCTTAATATAGAAGAAGGACCTCAAATCGGTAAGTTGTTAGATAAGCTGATTGATGCTCAGGCAAGAGAACAAGTAAAAAACAAGGAAGAGGCCTTAGACTTCCTTAGAAATATAAGTGATTAAGTAAGGCCAATCCAATTCCTAGTATTGTTCCCACCCAGACTTCAAAGGGGGTATGCCCAACCAGTTCTTTCAGATCCTTAATAATTATTTGTTTTTCCCGATTCTTATTAAGTTGTTTTAGTTCCAGGTGTTTAATCATGTTATTTAAGACATTTGCCTGTTCGCCAACTGCTCTCCTAACTCCACCTGCATCATACATAATAATTAAAGAAAATACTGCAACTATTGCGAAAAGATTTGAACTGAATCCATAAATTAACCCAATTGTTGTGCTTAATGTTGAAACAAAAGAAGCATGAGAACTAGGCATTCCCCCTGAGCCAATTAGTCTAGTGATATCGAAGGGATATACTGTAAAAACCTTTATAAATTGGGCGATAAAAAGTGATAACAATGATATTTGTAATGTTCCCATATTAAACCTCCATATAGATTTTTGGATATATATAATTTTGTATTGCCATTTAAGGTATGCTTTTTTCAGTTACCATTTATATTTTATATAATAATATGCTATTATTCAAGTATATCTTATCTGAAGATGAATAACAATTAGTTTTGTTTTTTGAAATAGCAAAAAATCGGGCGTAAAAAAAGGAGTTTGATAAATGAATCCATATACATATATTAATAGTTTCGTCAAATTTGGTAAAAAAGGGGGTTATAAGCCTGGACTAAAAAGGATTAATGCCCTGCTTGAATCCTTTGGACATCCTGAAAATAAGCTGAACATAATACATGTAGCTGGGAGTAACGGCAAGGGATCAACAATAGCCTATTTAAAAAGTATCTATCAAGAAGCAGGATATAAAGTTGGTGTATATACTTCACCACATCTTATAGAATTTAATGAACGAATTGAAATTAATGGTAAGAGAATTAGAGAAGAAGAACTAAGAGACCTTGTTGAGGAACTACAACCTATTGTAGATAATATTAGAGAAACTTATTTGGGTGAGCCAAGTTTTTTTGAAATAGTAACAACACTGGCATTTTTATTTTTTTATAGACAAAAGGTAGATATACTGCTTCTTGAGGTAGGGCTTGGTGGTAGACTTGATGCTACAAATGTAATTACTTCTCCTTTGATTAGTGTTATTACTAGCATTAGTCTTGAACATACATCTATATTAGGGGATACTGTAGAGGAAATTGCTAGAGAAAAGTCTGGAATTATTAAGAATGGAGTCCCGGTAGTCGTTGGAGTAATGGATGAAAAAGCATTAAAAGAAATTAAGATTATTGCAGAGGAAAAGGACAGTAAATTTATTAATGTATTTAAATACTTTGATTATATCGTTAAAGAAAGTTCACTTGAAGGTCAGAAGTTTTCCTTGGTACATCGGCAAGAAGACTATGAAGGCAGATTGGATAAGGGATTAAAAGACTATCAGGATAAATACCCTAAAGATAACAATATAGGCGATTATATAGAGCCAAATGATCACTTTATAATTACTATGCTAGGGGAATATCAGATAAGGAATGCTATTCTAGCCATGACTATAGTTGAACAATTAAATTATAAATTTGAAATTGAGAAGGATATATTAAAAGAAGGACTTATTAAGGCATATATATCAGGAAGAATGGAAATTGTAAAACGAGAACCCTTATTTATAGTAGATGGTGCTCATAACGCTGATGGAATTGCTATGTTTGTTTCCTTTATTAAAGATCTTAAGGAAAAAACAATTGCTAATAAAGGTAAGGTATATATAATTCTGGCTGTACTTGCTGACAAAGAGTTGAATAGCATTTTAAGGGAAATTTCGAATTTAGATAATATAGACTTAATCATCTCAGAAAATGAGAGTGAAAGGGCCCTTAAGGCAGCATTACTAAAAAGTCAAGCAGATAGTCTTGGTATTGAAAGTATAGTTATAACCCCTTTATCATTAGCGTTAAAAAAATTAGAAAATGAACTAGGGTCAGATGATATAGTGTTTGTAGTAGGTTCATTGTATAATATTGCCCAGGTAAAAAGAGAATTACAAATGTAAAAGGTATAAATTTAGTAGCTTTATCATAATAGTATATAAGAAGGGAGTGAATTTAATGGATCGAAGTAATAGTATGTCTTTAACAGTATTGGTAATAATATTGGCAATGTTGGGTTTGTTGGTCGGATATTTACTGGGGAATTGGTTTATACAGTTAGTTACTGGTGAAAGCCCTGATGTTTCCCGCTTAGCAGATTCAGGTAATAAAGTTGTAGAAGAGGAAATTATCCTGGATGATAACGAGACTGAGGAGAGTACTTCAGGAAATTATATGCTGGATCCAGCTCCACAGAGCGAAGAAGATAGTGATTCTACTATTTCAAATAATTCTTACACACTAAATGAACAGATAAAAAGTGAAGAAGTATTTGTAATTCAGGTTGGGGCATTTAATAGTTTACAAAATGCCAGACAACTTAGTGAAAACTTAACTGATAAAGGGTTTCAGGTAGTAATAGCTGATGAAAGCGTACCATATAAAGTACAGATAGGTGCTTTCCCAAATCGAGATAAGGCGGAAGAAATGGAAAAGAAAGTTAAGGCCCTTGGCTATGATGCTTTTATAACCCACTGATTTTTAGTGGGAATTTTTTTTGGGTTGTTTTTGTCCCTTAGATGTATTATAATATGTTTAGTTGTTTTTTTAACTTGTATTTCGACAAATGTAAAGCATTTTTGCAAAAGTTAATAGAAAGTGTTATGCTATTGTACGAGAATGTTTTACTTTTGCATATTTTTAACTCACCTATGAGCCTATTATTTAACACTGTTTAAACTATTTTTTCTGCCATAAAAACAGTGAGATAATAGTGGTAAATGGGTAATTTTTTATTAAAAGGGGTGAAAACAAATGTGTGCTTTAACGTTTAAACAGGGTATTCATCCAGATTATAATAAAAGTCTGAGTAGTGATAAACCCTTTAAAAAGGTAAAGAGGCCTAATATAGTTACTATTCCAATGCAACAGCATATAGGAGCTCCCTGTAAACCTCTGGTAAAGAAAGGTGACCATGTTGATATGGGTCAGAAGATAGGGGATAGTGATAGCTTTGTATCTGCTCCTATTCATGCTTCAGTTTCTGGTAAGGTAAAAGAAATTAAAAAGGTGTTAACACCTATAGGAAAACAGACTGATGCTATTATCATTGAAGCTGATGAAGAGGATATGCTTGCAGAAGGTATTAGTTCTCCAGGTAAGTTAGAAGATTTAAGTCCTGCAGAGATTAGAAATATAGTCAAAGATGCAGGTATTGTTGGTATGGGAGGGGCAATGTTCCCTACACATGTAAAACTGTCTATACCGGAAGGTAAAAAGGTAGAATATTTAATTCTCAATGCTGCTGAATGTGAGCCGTATCTTACTGTTGACCATAGGATGATGTTGGAACGAGCAGATGAGATTGTATATGGCATGAAATCACTTATGAAAGCTATTGAAGTAGAAAAAGGTTTTATAGGTGTTGAGGAGAACAAACCTGATGCTGTAGAGACTATGCAAAAAGCAGTTTCTTCAGAAGAGGGGATTGAAGTAAAAGTATTAGAAACTAAATACCCACAGGGTGGAGAAAAGATGCTGATTAAAGCTATTCTAAACCGAGTAGTCCCTGCTGGTGGATTGCCACTTGATGTTGGTGTTGTTGTTAATAATATTACAACAGCTGTCGCAGTATCTGATGCAATACAAAAGGGTATGCCTTTAATTGAACGTACTGTTACTGTAACAGGGCGTGGTGTTAATAATCCTGTTAATCTAGTCTATCCTATTGGTATTTCTATCGAAGAGTTGATTGCAGAAGCAGGTGGTCTTACTGAGGATGCAGGGAAAGTAATTCTTGGTGGTCCAATGACTGGTTTTGCTCAACCATCTCTGAATATAGCCGCTGTAAAAGGTACTTCTGGGGTTGTTGTCCTAAGTAAGGAAGAGGTAGGTTCATTTGAACCAAAGCCTTGTATTAAATGTGCTCGTTGTGTTGATGTGTGTCCACAATTTTTAATGCCTGTAAACCTATCTAAATATGCTGCTCATGATATGTTGGAAGAACTAGAGGACTATCAGGTTTTAAATTGTATTGAATGTGGATCCTGTTC
>JADQBV010000147.1 GCA_016278415.1 Halanaerobiales bacterium | reverse complement strand
CTGATGATAATTCCAAGTGTTTTATTGCTATTGATAAAATCGCTGCTATCTGTAAGGTTTGTCCAGGTGAAAAAAAGCGTCGTAGACACAATGTACTCAATGAATAAATAATATTTAATAATTAAGATTAGGTATATTTTAAATAACATGTTTGACCAGTTAGATAAGCTCCATCTAACTGGTCTTTAAATATAATTATTATCAGCTACCTACTATATATCCATTACCCATTAATCTTAGGAGGTGATAATATGATAAATATTATTTGTCTACTAAAGTTATTAAATATATATGTAGCTTCAACGCTTTATATTAAGCAACAACAAAAGCGATCTCTACATAAAGAATCAAACAAGCTAGAAAAGGAAAAGAATAAGAAGAAAAAGTGTTCCAGAAAAAAAAACCATTGCTGTCTGTCTGAAATGAAAGACATATTACAGGATTTAAGAGAAAAAAAATGTGAAATCAAACTCCTTCTTACAACAGGAACATCCCATTACAACCTTAAAGGCTGGATTAGTGATATAAGGAAAAAAGGGTATTTGTTAGTTTTGATTAACCCTGAAACAAGTGCTCGCTGGTACATACCTATAGATAAAATAGCTGCTATTTATACATAATAGGCTATTAAAACCACAGCTGCCTTTACTACCTGTTCCATAATGTACAAAGGAGTCTCTGATCATAGAGACTCCTTTTAATACCTTATTAACAACAGGGTAATATTTTCTAAAAAGCCATTCCTATGTGTTCTAAATGATACGGTTCACTATGATTATGTATCTCATAAAGAAGAAAATCAGTCATAATACTGGTCTACAACCTCTAGGTTTAGTTATCTAGTTTAATATTAATTTTATTATTGCATAATTTCTGTTTTTTTCGGGCTACTGCGGCCTTCAAGGCAAGGAGGACGTCTTTCTATAGCAGCTAATGAGATTTCTATATCTTCAGCGGCCTCTTCAGGAGCCATACACCCAACAGTAACCATATCACAAGGACGTATAGTACTCCAGGAAAAAGTTAATCCTACAAATGGGCTTACACGTCCAGCAGCCATAGATTTTATTGTCATTACTGGTTTCTTAGCATTCCAAATAACTTTATGGATATATTCAACCTCAACCTGCATCAGAAATCCCATACAATTATACAATTGTATATATGTTTGAACATCGTACTCATTTAAATCAGAATAAATAATAAGCTCAGGCATATGGCAAGATAGACCTGGTATCATTTCATGATCACGAATCATTTTTAAATAGTCTGGAAGTCTATCAATTACCTTTTTATTCTTATTAACTAATTGTTCTACTGATACATGATGTGGTAGGCAAAAAGTCGCACCTATTTTTTTACTTTCACCTATAGCCTTTTCAGCCTCTTTTCTTGCATTATTATTATCATCAACATTAATAATAGGTGTATCAATTATTATCAATTCTTTCCCAGTTCTTTGCTGGGCTTCCTTAACAGCATTAACTAAATGCTGGTTACCAGCAAATGGAGCCATAATAGTATCAACACCTCTATATAAGAAAACCTCAAGCATCCTAACAATATCCTCCACTTTCTGGTTTCTAAGCTTAATTATTTGATCGGCTGCCGAACTTGTATGACTATATCCTAAAACCCAATTCGTTCCTATTATCATCCTTGATAACGATCTACCGGCAACTTCTGTTCTTGGAAACACTTTTCCCATGATATTATTCATCTCCTTTAGTATTTTAAAGACATCTAATTAGCTGTTTCTATAGGATTCTTTATTTGTCTATAAATTTATAGTCAACAAAGCCTACTCTTCTGATACAACGCTTCTCTAATATCTGGTGTATTAATTCCACCCTCAACCGTATAGCCACTAGCACCAACAAAAGCTTTATCAAAAAATAATTCTGATAGTAATTTATCAGTTTTCATCTTCAAGGGTTTTTAAATCCCTCCTAATTGTAGATTCAGAAATATCTGTAAGTGTGTCCACCAACTCATCAATGTATATGATTTCCTTTTTTTAATTTAGATAGTATTTCTTTTCTACGTATATATGCACCTACCTTTGTAATTAATAATATACAGGATCTATTATAGTATTATACAAAACATCTATTATTTCCTGCTTATCAGGCATAATTGATTGTAAGCCTATATTGGTAACAGTAATAGATGCAGCAATTGAGGCAAAAATACCTGCCTCCAATATATCAGCCTCATTAATAAACACTGGACTGCTTGATTTGCACCTTTACCGCCTGGGCCAGTAATAACACCTCAACTGTATTAGTTTTCTCTTTTTTTAGAAGTTGCCTCTGCTTCATTATTATATCATAATTAATACTACCAATCACTGTTACTATATTATTTTTTCCCATAATCATCACCTTCAAGATCTATATTAATTTTTATCCTTTTTAGCTTTAAGAGTTGCTTTTAAATATAATTTTGATTGAATATAACCTAAATAAACAGCTATAATAATTATACTACCAGTCGCAATATATTGCAGAAACATTATCTAAAGCTTTTACACCAGGGAATGTCCTAGATCATTTTTAAATTCAAACAATGCTTTATTTGCCATAAAATATCTCCTTTCTAAAAAAAAGGGTAACCTAAATTTAGGCTACCCCCTGCCTATTAATATGTCCAGAGATTTCTATGAATTCTGCTTCAATTATTTATTTCTTCAGCTGCAGTATCAACATTACTACTAGCAATTAATGCTTGTGGGGTCCAAATAACTCTAGGTAATTCCTGTCCACCAAGAACACGTAAGGTTGCCTTAACTACAATCTGAAATTTATACAATGGGAATGAATCAATAGTTGCATCTCAACTTTCTGAAGGGAATGAATTTAAAACAAGAAATTTTAACAAGGAGTAATCATCATCTTTGACAAAATCGCAGAAAGGTATGGTATTTCCCATGCAGTATATATTCTTTTCTTTCGTTTTCCCATTCCACAAGTACTGTTACCCAATGAATCTATCTCGTCCACTATTAACTAATTTATCTAATCCGCATGATAGTATGATTCTTCCTAATCTTTTTCCCCAATAAAATAGCAAAATGGAATACATATACCCTAAATTTTTTTAGCACCTGTTATTTCAGTCCAATAAATATTATATCTCATAAATATTTCCCCTTATAAAGACTAAATAACTGGATTTTTAAAATAATTACTTACCCTTTTAACCAGATATTCTCTAAAATCTCCCATCTCTATAACTGATCTATCTCCTACCCAGTTATCTAGAATATTTAAAGGTAGTGCAGGGTCATCTGTTACAATATCATAAAAATTCCACCCCAGTTTAAATAAGACTGGTAATAATTTTTTGTCTTCCATATTTTGTTTTTCACTATCTTTCCTCATATCTCCAATATTATTAATAAACTGTATATACTTTTTTCTTAGATCATTAATATGATAAGTACTCTCTATAAACTTATTCCAATCATAGTTAATTTCAATAGTTCCCCGATTTACTAAATAATTTACTTTATTATTAGTTAAAATTGAATCAATTTCATCTTTGAAAATATAAGGTGAGAACCAAACATTATTATCTATTTCCCGGTAGCCTAATTCCCAGAGATTATCTAAAATAAATTGATTTTTTTCTTTAGACTTTTTAAAATTAATCATTGTCAATGTTGTCCATTCTTGGTCCCATTCTTTATGTCTTATATTAAATCTTTTAAAAAATCTTTCTATCCCATTATTCCATTGATTAATATTGCTTAAACCTTCCTGAGTTAATATATAATATATATTACCATTTCTTTTTTTATTAATTAAAATACCCGATTTAACCATCCTTGACAAACTTACCCTGGCTGCACTATCTGTTTTACCAAAGAGATTGATGTAATCAAGTAGGTTAGTTAATTCAATCTCATATTCTCCCATAACTTGTTGATAAATATTATATATGTATAAAACAATACTGGTAACACTATTCCATTTTCTAAGAGTAATTTTAATAGCAATCATTCCTTTCAATATCATTTTTAATTTATCTAGTTAAAAATACCAGGAATACAACTTCTAGGCTAATACTTAGGAAGTGAATATTGTTCTACTCTTAATGCTTCTACTTTTGGTTAAGAAGTTCAAATGTAGATGTTGTTACTTTATATTCGATGTATTTATTATATGTTATTACATTTTTCAAGTCAAATTTTATTAATGTTTTTGAAAGACAAGGAAACCCTTTTCAATGGGCTGGTATAGCACAGAGACAGTTTGCTACACAATTAAAGATATCTATAAATCAATACTCCTATTTCATAAAAACTTATTAATTTTGAAGAAATAGTTTTTTGCATATACTCACCCTCTTCATTTATGAACAAATTTATTTATAGCTAACAGAAGTATTACAGATTTTAGTAATATCATGAAGCTTGAATTCCAGGAACCCCTAACTTTTTTACCTGACTATCTAATACTTGTTGCAATTCATTTTTTAACAAATCATGATTATTATTATCAGCAGAACCTGGAATTTGAAAAGTAAATAAAACTATTGCAGCCATAATAATTATACAGTTTAATTTTAAATTTAATTTTAATATCAATATAATCGTCCTCCTGTTACCTATATATCCGCACCATTGAAGGTGTGTTCTAAATTTTAACATCAAATATTAGCATCCTAAAACTAGGATAAGATATCCTTTTTAATAAACAATCTTACAGAAGCGATATAAGCAATAGTAGAATAAACACCAATTACAAATAATCCTAGAATTATTTCCATACTTAAAGGGTTTTTAAGTAACATGGCAAAGAAGCTAAAATAATAAGTTAAGAGATATGGTCTTAATATCTCGGAAACCTGAATTAAGATACTAAACGCAAACAAAATACCTATTGCTATACCGACGACTGCTCCACTACTAGTTAGAATTAAAGAAATTAGTATAATAATTAGACCAAATGCTAAAATTGGTAATACAGATATAAAATAAGAACAGATAGTCATCCATATTCCCTGAACATTAGAGTATGTTATTTCATTAAATGTAAACCCTGCACCCCATTCAAACATTATTACACCTAAAATATAGGATATAATTAATAAAAATAACAATAAGATAATTGATGCAATTATTAAAGTTAATATTTTTGCATTTAGTAGTTTTTTTCTTGACACTGGGTGAATTAAGGGTAATTTTAAAGTACCAGCCCGGTATTCATCAGTAATCATATCAGCAATTAGGATTGTTATGAAGATTGGTAATAACATGTCAATATTCATCTTTAAAGCCTCTAAAGGAAAGCTCTGGGCACTTATAATTATATCTATTTCTGCAAATTTAAAGACTAATGCTGATATTAAGGTCATAATAAACATAAGCCCCATAAAAATATAGATCTTTTTTTGGACAAATAATTTAAACAGTTCATTCTTTAATATATTAATCATTAAGGTCACCATCCTGTGTTATTTCTAAAAAATAATCTTCTAAAGATTGTTTTCTTGGTATTAAATATTTTACATCGATTCCCTTGCTAAGCAATAATGCATTTAACTGTGCTGTCATCCCCTTATCTAGTTCAACCATAATTCGGGAATTATCCTCTTCAACAACTTCAGCGTAGTCAATTTTTTTTATTATTTTTATAGTCTCACTTGTATCTGAGACAATAATTTCAACCGTTTCCTTGTTATTATCAAGTAATTTACTAACTGAATCTGAAATGATGATTTCACCTTGTTTTAGAATTGCAACCTTATTACACATCTGCTCAACCTCATTTAATAAGTGAGTTGAAATAAAAAAAGTAATATCTTTTGTTCTAGCCAATTCCCTGATTAACTCTCTAACTTCTTTCATTCCCTGAGGATCTAGACCATTAGTAGGTTCATCTAATATTATTAAATCTGGTTCATTTAATAATGCCCTGGCGATTCCAAATCTTTGTTTCATTCCCAGGGAATAATTTTTGACTTTATCATCTGCCCTTTTCCTTAGACCCACTATTTCTATAACTTCATAAATCCTTGCGCTTTGAATATTTTCATGTAGATTGGCAATTTGTTTTAGGTTTTGATATCCAGTAAGATATTCATAGAAACGAGGTGTTTCTACTACTGCTCCAACACTCTCGATTGCCTTCATGAAATTTTCTTTTATATTATATCCATTAATTCTTATTTCTCCACTATCTGACTGGATTAGGCCTAAGATCATCCTAATCGTAGTAGTTTTCCCTGCTCCGTTAGGACCTAGAAAACCAAATACATCCCCCTTCTCAATTTCTAAACTTACATTTTTAACAGCACTAAAATCCCCAAACGATCTCCTTAAATCCTTTATTTCTAAGATATAATCACTCATTTTATTAGATTCCTTTTTTAAAATAGTTTCCATTAAATTTCCCCCTTAGACTTATTTATATCTGATATTACCTAGTCTAATAGACAAATCTTAAATAGATATTATAAAATTATTAAGTTTTTATAAACAAATTTACTTTGCCTTCTTATTACCCAAAATATATTTAAGATAAATTTTTGTGTAATTTTTTTTTACATAAAAAAACACCTGGAAGTTTTATTCCAGATGCTTAGTTTCCTTTGTTAACGGAATAGTAAAATAAAAAGTAGTCCCAATACCCTTTATACTTTTGGCCCACATTTTACCACC
>JADQBV010000356.1 GCA_016278415.1 Halanaerobiales bacterium | reverse complement strand
CGATATTTTTTGATCAATTTAGAGATTTTATGATTATTGTTTTGATGATAGCTACATGTTTATCATTTGTTATGGGGGAGTTTAGTGATGGCTTTACAATCTTTGCAATAATTGTATTAAATGGTATTATGGGATTTATTCAGGAATACCGTGCTGAGAAGTCTCTTGAAGAATTAAAGAAACTTGCCGCTCCTCATGCCAAGGTTTTAAGGGATGGTCAGATTGGGGAAATAAGTTCAGATGATCTAGTCCCTGGAGATATATTGCTTTTAGAAACAGGTGATAAAATCCCAGCAGATGCACGAATTTTAACATCTAGTAGCTTACAAGCTGATGAATCTTTACTTACAGGTGAATCTGTTCCAGTTAGTAAATCATCGGATGATATTATTACTAGAGGAATGGATATTGTAAGCCAAAAAAACATGGTTTTTATGGGTACTGCTATCACTAGAGGTAAATGTCGAGCTGTTGTAGTGGCTACGGGAATGGATACTGAAATGGGTAAAATTGCCCATCTCTTGGATCAGGATAATACAAAACTAACACCATTACAAAAGCGTTTGAAGCATCTAGGGAAATGGCTGGTTATCTTGAGCCTCCTAATTACATTATTAATAGTAGTAATTGGCGTTCTGAAGGGTCAATCTGTCTACAATATGTTTATGGCTGGTGTAAGTTTAGCAGTTGCGGCTATTCCGGAAGGCTTACCAGCAATAGTAACACTTGCTCTTGCTATTGGTGTACAGAAGATGATTAAAAACAATGCTATCGTAAGAAAATTACCGGCTGTCGAGACACTAGGTTGCTCGACGGTTATATGTTCTGATAAAACCGGTACTTTAACGGAAAACCAAATGACCTTAACTAAGGTATATTTTAATGGAAAAATTAAAGATTTTGAAGAAAGTAGTAAGAATATATTATATGATAAAATATTAAAGATAGCTTCTTTGTGTTCTAGTGTACAACTTAAAACTGAAGAAAAAAGGGGAACCATCAATAAAGTTAAAGAGTTTTTTGTGGGAAATAGTGTTCCAGAAATGATAGGAGACCCAACTGAAATGGCACTCGTTACTGCCTATTATCAAACGGGGAATTACTTTTCTGACCTTCAAAAAGACTATAAAATTATAGGGGAAGAGGGTTTTAATTCTGAAAGGAAAAGGATGTCAGTTTTAGTTGAGACCCCTGAAAAAAGAAAAGAACTGTGGATTAAAGGTGCAACTGAAGTTATTCTAAGTAGATGTAGTTTTATAGAAATAGAGGGTAAAAAAATAGAACTCAATAATAAAAAAAGAGAAGAAATCTTGCGAGCTAATGATCTTATGGCTGGTAATGCTTTACGAGTACTGGCAGTTGCCTATAGAATTTTTGGCAAAAACATTAGAAGTGATAATATAGAAAGGTTTGAGAGTGAATTAGTTCTAGTAGGCTTGGTTGGTATGATAGATCCACCAAGACAGGAGGCTTATGAAGCTGTTGCAAATTGCTACCAGGCTGGCATTAGACCAGTTATGATTACAGGAGATCATAAAATTACAGCACAGGTGATTGCAGAGGAGCTTGGTATTATATCAAAAGGCGGTCAGGTTGTAACTGGAGATGAACTGAAAAAGTTAGACGAAGAAAGTTTGAAAAGAAAAATAAACGAAGTTCAGGTATTTGCACGTATATCACCAGAGGATAAATTGAAAATAGTAAAATCATTACGTGAGGCTGGGGAAATAGTTGCTATGACAGGTGATGGTGTAAATGACGCCCCAGCTGTTAAAGAGGCAGATATTGGTATTGCTATGGGGAAAAAGGGTACTGATGTCACCAAAGAAGTATCTTCGCTTATATTAGCTGATGATAATTTTGCCACTATAGTCAAAGCAGTAGAAGAGGGAAGGAAAATATATAATAACATTCGTAAGTTTATAAAGTATTTATTATCCTGTAATACAGGTGAACTTTTAGCGATTTTTATAGGCATAGTTATGGGTCTACCTTTACCATTAATCCCAATTCAAATATTATGGGTTAATCTTGTTACAGATGGACTCCCTGCACTTGCTTTGGGAATGGACGATGATAGTGATAATGTAATGAAACGGAAGCCACGGGACCCTGAGGAAAGTATATTTGCACATGGCATGATAGGACATATAATTAGTCAAGGATCTCTAATAGGGATAAGTACTATGGCAGCATTTCTTATAGCTATATATAAGTTGGGCCTTGATATAAATACGGCTCGAACAATGGCTTTTTCGACTTTGGTCTTTTCCCAACTATTCTTTGTTTTCAGCTGTCGCTCAGAAGAACATTCTTTCTGGGAAATACCACCATTTAGAAATGTGTATTTAGTTATAGCAGTCTTATTATCTAGTATAATGCAGTTAGGTGTTATTTATATACCATTTTTTAGTGCTTTCTTCAAGACTGAGATTTTAAATCTTCAACAGTGGATAATAGTTGCCTCATTATCAATGTGGTCTACAATTATCGTAGATTTCTTTAGGAGTATTTTAAGAAAGAAGAAATAATTACTTAGGAGAAATAAGTAAAAGGAAAGTGACTTGAGATTAATAGTATTAATTTTATACACTTAAAAATATATTTCTTTTATTATGGAGACAGGATTTCTATACCTGTCTCTTTATATATTTAACAGTGTAATTAAGATCTTATTTCTAGATATAAGTTGCGAGTTGATAAACTATGAATAAGAGATAAACTTAAATTCTAGTTTAGATGGATAAATATTATATCTTAATCAACTCCTTATTATCTAGTGAAATCACCAATGATGAAGTATATACTCTTGTCAAATGACCTATACTGTGATATTATAAGTAAAAGTTATATACATAGATAGACTAGTCAGGGGGATTATAATGAACGTAAATTTAATTAATATTGGTTTTGGAAATATTGTTGCTGGAAATAGGGTTATTGCAATAGTAAGTCCTGAATCAGCACCAATAAAACGTATAATTCAAGAAGCAAGAGAACGAGGCATGCTAATTGATGCTACATATGGAAGAAGGACAAGGGCTGTTATTATAACGGACAGTGATCATGTAGTACTATCAGCAATCCAACCTGAAACTGTTTCTCATCGTTTAAACGATGATGATTAATATAAATATACAATTTTACTGTTGGGGGGGGTACAGTTGACGAAAGCTAAACTCTTTGTTCTTTCAGGACCTTCTGGTGTGGGTAAGGGTACAGTACTCGAGAGTTTAATGGAAAATTTCAAGGGAGTGGACTATTCTGTATCTACCACTACAAGGCCACGTCGTAATGGAGAAATAAATGGGGATGATTATTTTTTTGTATCTGTAGAAGATTTTTTCCAAATGGTAGAAGAAAATAAGTTCATAGAATGGGCACAAGTACATAATAATTATTATGGGACCCCGAAAGAATATGTTGATAAATCTCTAGAAGAAGGGAAAGATATAATATTAGAAATTGATATACAGGGAGCAAGGATGGTTAAAAGAAGTTATCCAGACGCCATTTATGTTTTTTTATTGCCTCCTTCTATAGAGGAATTGGAAAATAGATTAGATAAGCGTGGAACAGAAGATGATGCAAATAAAGCTATTAGATTAGAGAATGCTAATAAGGAACTACAGGAAATAGAGAAATATGATTATCAAATCATTAATGATAAAGTTGATGAAACAGTTGAAAAACTTAAATCAATAATAATAGCAGAGAAGTGTAGGATAAGAAAATAGATAGAAAAGGTTGGTGATAAAGATGATTACTTACCCGTCAAGTGATAAATTAATGGAGAAAGTAGATAGTCCTTATACATTGATAATACTAGCTTCTAGAAGAGCCCGTCAATTAAACATTGGTGGTAATGGAATTCTTGAAGACTATAAATCTATAAAACCAGTATCGAAGAGTTTAGAAGAGATTGCGGTTGGAGCAATAAGCTATCGTAAGAATTATGATAAGTAGTTATTTATTATCATGATTATAAATTTGAATTATATATCAAATAGATAAAAAGGGTTTTCTTCTAGAATATTATTTTAGAAGATAATCTTTTTTAATTTTTATTACTTTATTTATACATCTTTTTTACTTAAAATACTAGATATATAAAAAGGATTAATTATTTATTTATGCGCTTTTCATCTTAGGAAGTTTAAGTTATTTTTAAAAAAATGACAAAAGAGCAGTTCGTATATACTGCTCTTTTGTCATAAAAGCTTATTTACTGGCGTTGATTTGCACCAGCTAATTCAGGCTTACTATTAGCTTCTTGCGAATTACTATCTCTGAAACTCATACAACTTATGGCTTCATTACCGGTAGCCTCAGGAGTATTTGTTAAACCTCTTATGTTATCTCTACTACAGGCATTACTTTCATTGTAGACACAATTTAGTACATCACATGTAATCTTATTTGGCAATTGAATCACTCCTTTTACTTATTTCTACTTCAATCAAGTCTTTTTTATTATTACCCAATATAATAATATTATTTACCATTTAGATAGAGGAATTTTTATTAACTTGCATAATTATATTAATACAAGTTAAAATACCAAATGAATTTGTATAATTTTAATTACTATGCTTTAGATAATTACTAATATTTTAAAATTATTTATTAATTTAAGTATACGTATAAATGAAAAGAGGGATATAGATGATAGATCCGGTTGCTTTTGAAATAGGTACATTGGATATACGATGGTATGGCATAATAATTAGTTTTGCCTTGCTATTGGGTACAACCTTATCAATCCAAGAAGCAAAGAAACAGGGAATAGAAGAAGATTTTATGTTAGATCTTTATATTAGGATAATACCAGCTGCTATTATTGGTGCCAGATTATATTATGTTATTTTTTCTTGGGAATATTATAAAGATAATTTATTTATGATTTTTTCTACGAGATCAGGTGGTATAGCTATTCATGGTGCTGTACTTGGGGGTTTTATAATGGCTTTAATTTTTATAAAAAAGCATAATGCTTCCTTCTGGAAATTAGCTGATATTATTGCACCATATTTAATACTTGGACAGGCTATTGGGAGATGGGGGAATTTTATTAATCAAGAGGCACATGGTGGTATAGTTAGTAAAAAATTTATAAGTATATTTCCAGATTTTATCGAAAAACAGATGTATATACACGGTAATTATTATCACCCGACTTTTCTTTATGAATCTATTTGGAATCTTCTTGTCTTTATATCATTAATTGTACTGAGAAGAAAACCATACATTATCAAAGGGGATATCTTTAGTTTATATATTATATCTTATTCAATGGCTAGGTTTTTCATTGAAGGTATGAGAACTGACAGTCTAATGTTAGGACCTATACGTATAGCACAATTAGTTAGTGTTTTGTTGATTTCTATTGGTGTTTACCTTATTTATAAAAGACATACTAAGAGAAAATAATTAATTCATAACCAGGGCTTTTCGATACATATCGATTCGATAATACCGGTCTCAACATTGCATAATTTTATTTAGTGTAAATGGTGATTTCATATGGATAAGCTTTGTAGAATATATTAGGGTTTTGTTGATGCCAATAAAATGATATTTTATTGATTTTTGTAACTAGTCATTTTATTGACAAGTATAGTTTATATATGCTACACTATTATTATTGTAAATAATATTTTTACATAAAATTTACAGGTAAAATGTAGATTCAAAAAATGCTGGTGCTTACAAAAACTTATACTCTTATTTGATTATGAGGTATTGTCGCTAAAGTTTATATTTGTATTATAAAAGGTGGTGCTATTTTAATGACAGAAAAGTATTTATTTACATCTGAATCTGTTACAGAGGGTCATCCAGATAAAGTCGCAGATCAGATATCCGATGCAGTATTAGATGCAATACTTAGTGAAGACCCTAATGCACGTGTAGCATGTGAGAGCTTTGTTACAACTGGTTTAGTTCTGGTTTCAGGAGAAATTTCAACTGACTGTTATGTAGATATTACTGATATTGCTAGAAAAACAGTAAAATCAATTGGATATGATAGAGCTAAATATGGCTTTGATGGTGATACCTGTGCAGTTTTAACAGCTATTGATGAACAATCACCGGATATAGCATTAGGTGTAGATAATTCATTAGAGGTTAAAGA
The DNA here is from genome assembly GCA_016278415.1 of Halanaerobiales bacterium. Next base: position 549 of record JADQBV010000356.1, on the reverse strand, counting down.
AGGCAAGGAAGAGAATCAATTAGGTGCAGGTGATCAGGGGTTAATGTTTGGTTATGCTTGTAATGAAACACCAGAATTAATGCCATTACCTATTACATTAGCACATAAATTAGCACAAAAACTATCACAAGTAAGGGAAAATGATTTGATTCCTTATTTAAGACCAGATGGGAAGACTCAGGTAACAGTTGAATATATAGATGGAAAGCCTGTTAGAATTGATACTGTTTTAGTTTCAACACAACATCATGAAGAAATTTCACAGGACGAACTTAAAAAGGATATTATAGAACATGTAATTAATCCTATAGTACCTAAAGATCTTTTTGTAGATACAAAAATAATGGTAAATCCAACAGGTCGGTTTGTTATTGGTGGTCCTCATGGTGATACCGGGCTAACTGGTAGAAAGATAATCGTTGATACATATGGTGGTTATGCTAGACATGGTGGTGGTGCTTTTTCTGGTAAAGACCCAACAAAGGTTGATAGGTCAGCTTCATATGCTGCTCGTTATGTAGCTAAAAATATTGTTGCTGCTGGTTTGGC
>JADQBV010000385.1 GCA_016278415.1 Halanaerobiales bacterium | reverse complement strand
AAGATAAGGGTACTGGAAATGAACATAATATTACTATTAAATCTTCTGCAGGTCTATCTGATGAAGAGATTGAACAGATGGTAAATGAGGCTAAGTCTCATGAAGAAGAAGATGAAAAACGTCTAGAAGAGATTGAAACAAGAAATGAAGCAGATAGCTTAGTATATCAAACTGAAAAGACCTTGAAAGATGCTGGGGATAAGGTTGATCAGGAGATAAAAGATAAAGTAGAAAAGGCAAAAGACGCCTTAAAAGAAGCCCTTGAGGGTGACGATATAGAAGAAATTAAGACTAAGAAAGAAGCCTTGACTGAAGAAATAACAGAACTAAGCACACAGTTATACCAACAAGCTCAGGCAGAACAAGCAGAACAGCAAGCCCAGGGTGAAGATGGAGCAGAGCAAGCTGATGATTCAGTTGATGTTGATTATGAAGAGGTTAATGATGAGGAAGAAGAAGACGAAGATAAAGAGTAATAATATGTTAAAGAATAACTTGGCTTAGTGTACTTATATCCCTTAGGATATTTGTAGCCTATAGCTATTAATAAATTAAATATAAGACAGGGTTTAAAGGGGGAGTTTTTCTCCCCTTTTTTCTCAGTTAAAGTAAGGTGGTGGATTACTTGGCAAGTGAACGGGACTATTATGAAATACTCGGTGTCAGTCGTGATTCCGATGATGATGATATTAAAAAGGCTTATCGTAAAAAGGCAAGGAAGTTACATCCAGATGTAAACAAAGATGATCCAAAGGCTGAAGAAAAATTCAAAGAACTATCAGAGGCCTATGAAATATTGAGTGATCCTAATAAACGTGCACGTTATGATCAATATGGTCATTCAGGAATAAATGATAATGATTTTAATTTTGATGATTTTGCACAGGGTGGTTTTGGTGGTTTTGAAGATATATTTGATATGTTTTTTGGTGGTGGCCGTGGCGGCAGAAGGCAGGGTCCTCAACGAGGTAATGACCTTCAATATCGTTTGATGATTGATTTTGAAAAAGCAGCTTTCGGTGGCGCAGAGGAAATCTCTATACCAAGAACCGAATCATGTAGTACCTGCCATGGTACTGGTGCTAAACCTGGTACTGATACTAAAACATGTCCGAAATGTAATGGTAATGGTCAAATAAGAACAACACAGCAGACTCCTTTTGGACATTTTGCCCAGACCAGGGTTTGTGACCGTTGTGGTGGTGATGGTAGAATAGTTGAAACACCATGCCCAGATTGTAATGGTAATGGTAAAGTGAGAAAGCAGCGTAAGATTACTGTAAACATACCTGCCGGGGTTGAAACAGGAAGCCGATTGAGAATGACTGGTGAGGGTGAAGCTGGTGATCATGGTGCCCCTAGTGGTGATCTCTATATAGTATTACAGGTAAAGAAACATAAAATCTATACCCGTCAAGGTGATGATATTCACTGTGAGGTACCTATAAATTTTGTTCAGGCAACACTTGGGGATGAGATTGAAGTGCCAACACTTGAAGGAAAGGTTAAATTTACTATTCCTGAAGGGACTCAGTCAGGTACATCTTTTAGATTGAAGAATAAAGGTATTGCTCATTTAAACGGCTATGGTCGTGGTGATGAATATATTACTGTTAAAGTTGTTATACCTAAGTCGTTAAATGAAAAGCAAAAAGAATTATTAATGAAGTTTGCTGAAGAGAGTGGTGAAGAAATCAACCCAGAGCACAAGGGCTGGTTAAAAAAGGTACGTGATGTACTGGGAGTTTAGTAAAATTTTTTAGATAAACTTGAAACAGAAGGAGCATTCTTAGTTCTGACATAGTCTTAATATTTCAAAGCTGGGAAACTTCTCAGGATAAATAGCCAGATAATTTATTTGGGAGTGTGGTAGATGAGCTGGAAGGAAGTTATAGTTGAGATAAATAATGAAGCAGCTGAGGCCGTAGCTAATATCATGAATGAACTTGGTAGTGGTGGTGTTATTACAAATACAAATGAAAATAGAGTAACCATAACAGCTTACTACTATAATGATGAAGAGTTCCCTAATTTATTGAAAGAATTGAAGGCGAAGATTAATAAGTTATCAGATTTTAATTTAGATATTGGTCAGCTGATTATATCACTAAATGACAAGCGTCATGAGGATTGGGCTACTTCCTGGCATAAATATTTTAAACCCTTAGATATAGGTAAGAACTTTATAGTTTGCCCTAGTTGGGAAACGGTTGGAGAAAGTGATCGTCAGATAATTAAGATTGATCCTGGGATGGCATTTGGTGTTGGTGGACATGAGACAACTCAGATGTGCGTCAGATTACTGGAAAAGCATATAGCTAATGTTAATGAGCAAAATACTATGCTAGATATTGGTACAGGAACAGGCATCCTGGCTATAGTTGCAGCTTATATGGGTGTTGCTGATATATTAGGTATTGATTTAGATCCTGCTGCAGTTAGTGCTGCCAGGGAAAATATATCTATTAATCAAGTGGAAGATAATGTTAAAATTATTAAAGGTGATATGACTAAGGATATTAATGATACGTTTTCTATAATAACGGCTAATCTGCTACCTAATTTAATTATGCGTCTACTTCCTTCTGTTCCTCCACTAATGGATGATAAAACAAAACTTATTTTATCTGGTATTATCCCAGAGAAAAGGGATCTAATTGTTGATAAATTTGGTCAATTAGGGTTAAAATTAATAGATGAAGATAGGATGAATGATTGGTTAAGTATGGTAGTTATTAAAGAGTAGGTGAAATTGTAAATGCATAGATTCTTTGTTGATGATAATGCTATTGAGGGAGAGGTGGTTAAGGTCACAGGGAGTGATTTTAACCACATTTCTCATTCATTAAGGATGCAGGTCAGTGACCAGTTTATAGTTAATAATGGTGATGGCCTGGATTATATAGTTGAAATAGAAGCAATAAGTGAAGAGATGATTATTGCTAAAATAATTTCCAGTGAAAAAAATAGAAATGAGCCTTCTTTGAGTGTCACTTTAGCTCAGGCAATACCTAAAAAGAGTAATATGGATCTAATAGTACAGAAATGTACAGAGATTGGTATTAAAAAAATTATCCCTATTAATACTAAGCGTACTATTGTAAAGCTCACTGGTAAGAAGCTACAAAAGAGACGGGATAGATGGCAGAAAATTGCTGAAGAAGCTGCGAAACAATCCCGCCGAGGGATAATTCCTATTATTGATGAATTAATAAATTTTAAAGACTTAAAATCTGTTTTTGACGATTATGATATGATTTTAATTCCCTGGGAAGATGAAGAAAAACTTGCTTTGAAAGAATTATGGAAGAGTAAGTATAACGAGAAGCAAGATGAAATAGATAAGGAAGAAAATGAAAAGAACAGAAAAGATAATAATCAAAATTTATATAAAGATAAGCAGATGAGTAATGAATTACTCAATGATGTTGAAAAATTAGGAATTGAAAATGTCTTGGTTATCATCGGCCCAGAGGGTGGCTTTACTACTGATGAAGTGGAATTCGTTCAAAAGAATGGTGGCCATGCTATCACCCTTGGCCCTCGTATTTTAAGAACAGAGACAGCAGGATTTGTGGCATTGACTGCATTATTATACCAGGCAGATGAATTAGGCTAAGAATTAGACCAGAGGACAGGCTAGGTATCGACCAAGTATTGAATAGGTATCGATAATAAAAGGATATAATTGTGATGATGCTCGGGATAATTGAAACAGGAGGACTTGCTTAATTAGGAGGATAAATCATGACTACAGTTGCATTTCATACTTTGGGCTGTAAGGTAAATCATTATGAGTCCGAAGCAATGATGGATTTATTTAAGAAAAAGGGTTACGAGATAAAAGATTTTGACGATATTGCTGATGTTTATGTGGTAAACTCCTGTACTGTTACCAATCAGGCAGCTCGAAAATCAAGACAGTTAGCCAGAAGAGCTAAAAGGATAAATTCTGCAGCTATTGTTGCCCTGGTTGGTTGTTATACACAGGTATCTCCTGAAGAGGTTAAAAATATAGATGGAGTAGATATTTTTATTGGCACTAGTAATCGTTCTAATATTGTTGAATATGTTGATCAGGTTCTTAATCAAGGAAATATTGACATCAATATTTTAGAAAGAGAAGAATTAAGTGTCTTTGAAGAACTAAGGGTAGATACTTTGAGGGAAACTACCCGGGCATATGTTAAAATTGAAGAAGGATGTAATCAATTTTGCAGTTATTGTATTATTCCATATGCTAGGGGACCTGTTCGCAGCCGGAAACCTGCTTCAGTAATAGATGAGGTTGAAGAACTGGTAAAACGAGGCGTTAAGGAGATAATCCTTACAGGGACACATTTAGGTGCATATGGTTATGATTGGGATAAGGATAATAGTTTGGAAGAATTAATAGAGGATTTAGTTGATATAAAAGGTCTGGAGCATATACGTTTAAGCTCTATAGAGGTAACAGAGATATCTGATCGATTATTAGAAATAATCGCCTCTGAAGAAAAGTTATGCCCCCATTTACACCTGCCCTTACAAAGTGGTTGTGATAAGATTCTAAAGAAGATGAAAAGACCTTATACTACTGATGAGTTTCGTCAGGTACTCAATAAGATTAGGGAGAAAGTCAAAGGTATTGCCATTACCACTGATATTATAGTTGGCTTCCCAGGAGAAGACAAAGATAGTTTTGAGCAACATTACAGCTTTGTAGAGGAAATGGCTTTTAGTCGTCTCCATGTTTTCCCCTTTTCTGTCAGAGAAGGTACTCCGGCTGCTAGAATGAAAGAGCAAATTCCTGGGGATATTAAAAAGGAATATAGTAGTAGAATGCGTCATTTAAATGAAAAGTTAATGCTAGCTTATCAGCAGGAACACCTTGGAGAAATTAGGAAAGTAATTATTGAAGAGAATCGGGATCATGAGACTAATCTACTTACTGGAGTTACAGATAATTATATCCGGGTTTTGCTTGATGATGAGAGTAAATATAAGGGAAAAATCCTTGATGTTAAATTAGTAAAACCTATAGATTATGAGAGAGTCTCTGGTATATTAATTAAATAAAAGCAGGAATTTTTTATCTAATATAGAATTTATATTAGTGAAATAGAGGATGAATTAAAGAAGGAGGGTGAAAAATATGGGTGATTGTTTATTTTGTGGTATAGCCAATGGAGAAATGGATACAGAACTATTATATGAGGACGATCAGGTTGTAGCATTTAAAGATATAAATCCTAAGGCACCAGTACATCTTTTAATTATTCCCAAAGAACACATAGCAACTATCTTAGATCTAGAGGAAGAAAATGATCAATTGATAGGTCATATGTATCAGGTAGCCAAAAAGTTGGCTAAGGAATATGATATTGCTGAAGACGGTTTTAGAGTCGTAGCAAATTGTAATGAAGATGGTGGACAGGTAGTTTTCCATATTCACTTCCATCTTCTTGGTGGAGAAAAATTGGGGGATATATGTTGAATAATTGTTTAAAAATAATAGGGGGTGGAAAAAATTTCGTCTCTAAATGAAAAATTATTAGATGATATGAAGAATGCCATGAAGAGTAAAGACAAACTAAGATTATCTGTAATCAGGATGGCTAGAGCAGCGATTAAGAATGTTGAAATTGATAAGCGAAAAGACCTTGAGGATAGTGAAGTTGTTCAGGTTCTTGCTAAAGAAGTCAAGCAAAGGCGTGATTCTATCGTTGAGTACGAAAAGGCTGGCAAAGATGATACTGTTGCTGATTTAAATAAAGAAATAGATATTTTATCAGTCTATCTACCAGAACAATTAAGCACTGAAGAAATCGAAAAAATAGTAAACAAAACTATTAATGAACTTGGCGCATCAACTATGGCAGATATGGGGAAAGTAATGGGGGCTATCATGCCTAAGGTTAGAGGTAGAGCAGATGGAAATGCAGTTAATTCTATAGTACGCGAGAAATTAATCTAATAATGTCACAAAAGTACATAATAAGTCATTATAGCTTATATCTTAAAGTACTAATTATATTATATAATGAATATAACTTAAAGAGGTCATTTTAGTATATATACAATTTTGTATCTGGATTGTTTTATGCCAGGGAATGATGGTTTAAACTAGTGCTGGGTCTGGACCACTCAGTATGATGTTAAACTGGAGTTCTCAACAGTCTAGGTGTTATAAGTATATATATACTAAATGGCCTTTTTTAATTTAAATAGTAATATTTATAGACAATACCGTAGATTTTCGGTATTTTTTTTATATATAAAATTATGTCACAAAAATGACTTTAATTTGTTATATATAGTGAAGAGCCACACTATTTTTGACTTTGTGATAATTACCCACTACTTGAAAGAGTCCTAAAGGATGATCTAAAATTCACCCTCCCTAAAGGATGACTAAAGATCAGCCCCTCACCTAAATGGTGACCTAACTATAAAGATATGGAGGTATTAGTATTAATGATGCTTTTGAAATCGATAATCAATTACTAAATTTACTCATATTATGATATAATTATCTTGTAGTTAAATATAACTATCCTTACTAATAATTTGCATTTAGATATTATTATTATCAAATACGGAGACGAACCGTAATTATTAATTTGTCAGGGGTGAGATAGTGGTAGATGATCATAGTTTGATTGTAGAAAAAGTTAAGAGTGGTCAAAAAGATGAATATTCTAAATTAGTAGAACAATTTCA